>JBGSBU010000151.1:0-2506 GCA_041730375.1 Solirubrobacteraceae bacterium | reverse complement strand
TGCACCACCAACTGCCTGGCCCCCGTGGTGAAGGTGCTCAACGACAAATGGGGCATCACGCGCGGTTTGATGACCACCGTGCAAATTAAATTCATTTCCAAATGAGTTGTATCCAAAATTTAAATTAGCTGCTAATGAAGGTAAATACTTTGATTTTTCCAGTTTTAGAAGAAGTTTCTTTTGGGTTTCGTTATTTTTTTGAATAATATAATCAATATTGTTATTAAAATCAAAAGTAGTATTAGGCAAACTATTATTTTTTTGGGTGATAGACTCTAAATTGTCCTTTAAATTTAATTGATTATTTAATTCTAGACCAATCATAATTTTAAGCATATCTAATGCTATTTTTCTCTGTCTTGTACTATTATTCATAGTATTTTTTAGAGTAGAAAGTGTAATGGTAAGTTGTTCTACATTCTCTTCTTCAATCAAGCCATTTTTAAAATACTGGCTGGTTTCAAAAAGTGTTTTTTCTAGAGAAACAATGTTTTTTTCTAATATTTTTATATTCTCATCAATTAATAAAACATTACAATAACTATTTATTATGGTTGCTTTTATTTCAACTTCTGTTTTTGCTTTAGCTTTGTCAAAAATATCTAAAAACACCTTTGCAGATTCTAGTGCAACTAAATAAGATCCATCAAAAATTAATTGTTGCAAACTTGCTCTAGCGTTTACAGTATGTTTTGTGCCAAAAGCCACTTCGGCAAATGTACCAGCAGGACCACCAAAAATTTCCGCAGGAATTAGAGATCTTTGTATTTGAATATTATTCAAATAGTCTAATCCAGCATTTACTTGAGGTAAACCCATAGCGGTAGTTTCCCATTTTTTTTCTTTGGCAACTTGAATATCTTTTCCTGCTAAAATAAGATTTCTGTTGTTTTCTAAACCATATTTTATTGCTTCATCTAGTGTAAATGATTGCTCTTTTACATCTTGTGCATTTATTTGAATTACAAAAAATAAAAATAATATTCTTTTAATCATTAGTTTTTATATTTTTAAATTGATAGTAAAATTCTAATCCTTTTTTAGTTGCTATTCCTCTTATATGATAATCTAGATATAATTCTTCGGCATCTGAATTATTAGTTTCTTCCCCAAAAATTTCTTTTTCCTTAATTAGATTAATAACTTTATAATACAATCTAAAAATGAAATCTACATTTATTTCTTCTCTAAAAAAACCTTTTTTTATACCTTTATTCAAGCTATCTACAACTATTTCACTCATTTTTTCAAATACTTTATCTTGAATATTACTATAAATTTCTGGATAAAATTTCTTAAGTTGGTACTGAGGAGAAGATTGTTCGTTTTTTAAAAAATTCATTACAAAATCCTTAATGTTAAACATTTCTTCAATAGGATTTTTGTTTAATTCTTTAATTTTATCTATTCCTTTAGAAATAAAATCAAAAACATTAAAAACACAAGCAGCTACTAAATCTTCTTTATTACTAAAATATTGGTACAAAGTTTTTTTAGAAATACCTAATTCTTGAGCAATCTCATCCATCGTAACACTTTTAAAACCAAATGTTAAGAATTTCTCGGTAGAATGTTCTAAAATTTTAGAATACATTAATTTTTTTTTTGCAAAGATAAACAGGAAACTTACAACACTAAAAAAGTTTCCATAGGTTTAACAAAATCTTAACAAAATGGGGATTGGTTGATTGTTGGGATTTAGTAAGTAGTGATAAGTAACTAGTAATTAGGGCTTGCTGTTTTACTTTTATCTTGCATATTATCAATAATTTATAACAAAAAAAACAATTTTAATGCAAGGTAAAATATCAAAGATTTTAATAAATTCTAAAAATTAGTTTGTATTAAATTTTATTTTTATTAATAAATTTATCGCTTAGAGTCTTTGAGTATTTTGTGTTAACTTTGTGTTATAGCTTAATTTAAAGATAATTACACAAAAAACAAAGTTTCACAAATAATTTTCTAGTTAAACAGCAAGCCCTAATTAAAAACTTGTTATTTGTTAATAGTATTGTGAAACCCGAAACAATTTCAACTCGAAACAAGTAAAACCCGAAACAAGTAAAACCCGAAACAAAAAAACCCGAAACAATTTTAACCCGAATCAAGTAAAAACCCAAAACTAAATCAACCCTAATTCTTAAGATTTTTTTCTAAAAACTGATCTTGTTCCCACAATAAATGCAAAATATTTTCTTTGGCTGCATAACCATGAGATTCTTTAGGTAAAATAACCATTCTCACTGGTGCTCCTAGGTTTTTTAGAGCTTGAAAATAACGCTCTGTTTGTAAGGTAAAAGTTCCAGGATTATTATCCGCTTCGCCATGGGTTAAAAGCAAAGGAGGTTTCATTTTATGCGCATTCATAAATTGCTACATGGTGTTATAAACTTCTGGCACATCCCAATAATTTCTTTGTTCACTTTGAAACCCAAAAGGGGTTAAAGTTCTATTATATGCACCACTTCTTGCAATTCCGCAAGCAAATAAGTTAGAATGTGTC
>JBGSBU010000150.1:0-2529 GCA_041730375.1 Solirubrobacteraceae bacterium | reverse complement strand
CTGTCTAAAGGCTATTCCAATAATTGTAAAGAGGAATAACAAGCCTGTGAATCCCACAATTTTCCAAGGATTAAGCAAAGAATAACTTAATATTTTTTCGTACCAAGCAATAACTTTTGGCCAAAATTTTTGTTGAAAATCTTTAATAAGCTTTTCTAAAATATATTTTCTTAATAAGGTTAAGAGAAAAACAACTATTGTTAGGTTTCCTAACCCTGTATTGTTTGAAATATAAAAGATGATAGAAAGTACAATAAATACTATTGAAATTATTTTTTCTCTGGTTGTAATTTTTTTAGAAGATCCGTTATGTTCATGCGGTTTCATGAAATCTAAAGCAAAAACTGGATTTATTAGATAAGCAACAAGTAACGAGGCAAATAAAGTTATAATTAAAGTAATTGGAAGAAAAAACATAAATTGACCAATGTTTCCTTGCCAAAAAGCAAGTGGTACAAAAGGCATTAATGTAGTTAAAGTACCCGAAAATACAGGTATAAATACTTCTTCTGTTGCTTTTAATGTAGCTTCTTTAATTGATATTTTTTCTGAATTAAAAATTCTATGGGTGTTTTCTATAACTACAATTGCATCATCCACAACAATTCCAAGCGCAAGTAGAAAAGCAAAAAGCACTATCATGTTTAAGGTAAATCCAATGGTTGGAAAAACTAAAAATGCAATAGCACAGGAGAGTGGAACAGATAGTGCAACAAAAAATGCATTATCTATGCCCATAAAAAACATAAGAATAATTGTAACAAGTAAGAAACCAATTATAATGGTGTTAATTAAATCGTGTAAAGTGGTTCTTGTTTGGTCTGATTGATCTCCGGTTACTGTTATTTTTAAGTCTTTTGGTAAAGTCTTTTTTAGTTCTTTTAATTTAGCATTAATTTTATCACTAGCTAAAATTAAATTTTCTCCGCCAGCTTTTACTACATTTAGTGTAATTACATTTTTTCCGTAAAGTCTGGCAAAACTTTCTTGTTTTTGGTAACCATTAATTACTTCTGCAATATCTCCAATTCTTATGTTTCCTCCAAAGATTGAGGTTACTGGAGTGTTTTTAATTTCTTCAACATTGTTAAATCCTTTTTTTATAGAAAGTTGCCTTTTTTCGTTATTTAAATCAACTGTGCCAATAGTAGAGTTAATGTTCTCATATTTAATGGTATTTTCTATATCAGAAAAACCAATATTGGCGGCTTGCATCTTAAATAAATCAGGTTCAATCCTAATTTCTTTTTCGGGTGCTCCAATAACGTCAACTCTTTTTATTTCTTTAAAAGATTCTATTTCGTCTTGTAGTAAATCGGCATATTGTTTTAATTTATCAAAACTATAATTTCCAGAAATATTAACATAAAGTATAGGGAATTCAGAAACATCTACTTCTTTTACATCCGGTTCACTTGGTAAATCATTTGGTAAATCTTTTTTAGCTTTATCTACTGCATCTTTTACATCTTGCTTTGCTTTATTAACATTTACATCTGTTTTAAATTCTGCTATTATTACAGAGAAATCTTGTATAGAGTTAGAAGTAACTTTTTTTAAACCAGGTAAATTTTTAATTTCATCCTCAATTGGTTTAGAAATTAAATTTTCCATATTTTCTGGCGAAGTTCCTGGATATACGGTTTGAATTATAATTTGGGCAAATTTTATTTCTGGAAAATTTTCCTTTGGAATAGAGTTATAGCTATTGTAACCAAAAAACAATAACATAACTGTAAAAAAGTAAATTACACTTTTGTTATTAATAGGCCACTTGGCTGGATTGAATTTAGAATTAGTCATTGACTTTACTTAAAAATTTTGAATAATTTCAACATCATCACCGTCTTCTAATCCTTGATATCCGTTGGTAATAATTTCTTCACCAGCGGTTAATCCTTCTTTAATTTCAGAAAAACCATTATAAGTTTCGCCCTTTTTAATATAAACTTTTAATGCTTTATTATTTTTTACAACCATTAGAAATTCGCCAGAAGAATCGCTCTGTATTAAACCATTTGCTATAGAAATTGCAGCCGGATTTTTATAACTCACTACTTTAATTTCCGCCAGCATATTAGGCTTAATTTTACTGTTTGAGGGAAGATTAATTTCAATTTTAAATGTTCTACTCATTTCGTCAATAACTTTAGATACAAAAGAGATTCTTGAACTTAATGCATAGTTAATATTTGGGAAGTTTATAAAAACAGCATCACCTTGGTTTATGCTGCTGGCATTGCCCTCTCCAATTTCTGTTACTATTTTTAAATTATTTGCATTTACAATTCTAATTCCTTTTGGAGAGCCTGGAGACATTGGTTCTCCAACTTTAACCATTAAATCATCTACAAATCCGCTAATCGGAGCTTTTACCAAATACATTTCTTTTTGTGATAATAACGTGTTTTTTCTTTTTATAGAAGTATCATAAACATTTTTAGCAGAAATTAATTGAATTTGCGTTCCAATATCTTGGCTCCATAAGTTTTTTTGTCTATCGTATAAATCTTTAGCAAATACTATTTG
>JBGSBU010000149.1:0-2531 GCA_041730375.1 Solirubrobacteraceae bacterium | reverse complement strand
ATTTTAAAAACCATTGAATTGAAGAAAGATAAATCAATTTTATTAGGAGCAACTTTTGGTTCGGGAACCAATACAGAAGTAATTAAATCTAATACAAGTAATGTTGTAACAAGTTTTATTTTAACAGAAGCTATTGCTGGTTCAAAAAGTATTCTTACTGATCAAGCCACACAGTTTCCAGCACTAACAGATTTAGTTACTACCAATGTTCCTACAAGCAGTACAAATAATTTAAGCCTTAAATCTTTAAATAGATTTAGCTTTTCTACTGGCTATGAAGAGAAAGAAAACTTTATGGTTGGGATAGATTTTCAATTTGAAGGAACAGGAATTTTTAACGATTTATACAAAACACCCACTTTAGATTTAGTTTACCAAAATAGGTATAGAATTAGTTCGGGCGGTTGGTGGATTCCAAATATAAATAGCAATAAAAGTTATTTTGAAAAAATAATTTATAGAGGAGGATTGTATTACGAGCAAACGCCTATACAATTAGACGGAAAAAGCATAAAAGATATTGGAGCTACAGTGGGTGTTGGTTTACCAATTGGTAAAAATACACAAAGTAGAATCAATTTTGGAATTGAGTACATAAACAGAGGATCTTTGATTAATTTTTCGTCTAACGTAAATTCTTTGGTATTTAACTTTGGAATTAACTTTAATGGTGTTTGGTTTGCTAAAAGATTAATAGACTAGTAATTTCTTTTTTTAATGGTTTTGATTTGTAAATATATTTGTTTTTTTATTGTATTATTCTTTTACAATTGCTCGTCTAAAGAGATAAAAATAGATAAGAAAACAATAAATAAAACGCCATCAAGAATTTATAAAAATGCCATTATAGATTTTTCTGATGAAGGACAAGATTTATTTAAAGCCAAAGCAAAATTAATTCTAGAATATGGTTTTAATGATACAGTTTCTACCTACTTTCCAAAGGGAATAGAGCTTACATTTATAGATAATAAAACCAATAAAAAACAAAAACTATTTGCCGACAGAGCAAAAATTATTGCTATACAAGATTTTTATGAAGCAAGTGGTAATGTTAAAGTAATTAATGCAGAAGGAGATACCTTAAAGACATCAAAGATTTTTTGGCAAAAAAAGAATAAAATTATATTTGCTCCAAATTCTGCAACAATAATTAAAAAAGATAATTCGGTACTTACTGCACAAAATGGTTTAGAAGCAAGCGAAGATTTAAAATCTTATAAATTAATGAATAATAGTGGTTACACAAATCCTTAATCTACTATTTTTATTTTATCAACTTGTTTTTTTAAGGTTCAAAATTGTTTAAAATAATTTTTAAATTGTATTTTAGCACCTTTAAATTAATAACATGAGTACATTACCTAGAAAAACAATTTTAGAATCAATCAGACAAAAAGTATGGTTAATAATAGTTGTTATTGCATTAAGTTTATTGGCGTTGGTAATTGATCCTAGCTCTTTAACTAATTTTAGTTTTCAAAGTAAAGATATTTTAGGTAAAGTTAACGGAACTAAAATATCAGTTAACCAATTTAACGAAATGTTAGAAGTGGTTTCTAAAAATCCACAATATCAGAATTTTTCTAAAAGTATACTTTCAAATCAAGCATGGGAACAATTAGTTCAAAAAACTATTTTACAAGATAAGTTTGAAAATATAGGACTAGAAATTACAGATGGTTTGTTATATAAATACATTGCTCAGGATCCTCAAATGCAGAATAACCCAGAATTTTCTGATGGAAAGGGTAAATTTAGCTTAATAAAATTTGAATCTTGGTTAAAGGAGAAGCAAGAATTAGCAAAAACAGGAAATGAAGAAGCTTTACAGCAAGTAAATAATTGGAATCAAACAAAGAAAAATCTTACTGATAATTTAATTACTAATCAATATGTTGGTTTAATATCTAGTGGATTAACAGTTAATAAAAATGAAGTAGATTTTTTAAAGAACGATCTTCAAAAAAAAGCAACCATTAATTATGTTAAAATTCCATACCAGGAGCATTTAAATAAAGTGGGTAAAATAACAGATGAAGAAATTGAAGAGTATATAAAACAAAACAAAAAACAATTTAAAGTAAAAGAAAATAGAGATTTAAGTTATGTTTTTTTACAATCAGAGCCTACCGTATCTGATGTTTCTATGGCATTGCAAACCATGAATGGTTTTTTGAATGGAAAAATAGAAAAAATTAATAGCACAGGAATTATAGATACAATACAATCTTTTTCATCTGTTAAAAATGATTCGTTGTATGTTATGACTCATTCTGAACAACCTTTTACTTCGGTTTATTTTTCAGAAAATCAATTACCGATAGAATTACAATCTTTTGTTAAATCTGGTGGAATAGGAAGTATAAGTACTGCAATTAAAATTCAAAACGCTTTTGTTTTGTCTAAAATAATAGACAAAAGAGCAATAACAGATTCTATAGAGGTTAGCCATATTTTAATTGGGCACTCAGAAACTGCTCAAAAAATAAATTCAAGATCTAAAGCAGAGGCAAGCAAATTATCCTTCG
>JBGSBU010000148.1:0-2563 GCA_041730375.1 Solirubrobacteraceae bacterium | reverse complement strand
TTAAAACAAAAAACATGGAAAAAGCAAAAAAAGCACCAGCTAAGAAAAAAGCTGCTGCAAAAAAACCAGCTGCAGCTTAGAAGCCAGCAGCTAAAAAAGCATCTAAGAAAGCAGCTCCTAAAAAAGCAGCTAAGAAAGCAGCTCCTAAAAAAGTAGCTAAAAAAGCAGCTCCTAAGAAAGCAGCTAAAAAAGCTGCTCCAAAAAAAAAAGTAGCTAAAAAAGCAACTGCAAAAAAAGCGGCTAAACCAGCTGCTTCTGGCGATATGAAATAATTATCGTTAAATATTATTGAGTGTTTACAATAATTTAACACTTTAGTAACATTAAAAATAGCTCTGATTTAATTATCGGGGCTATTTTTGTTTTTTACCTATATTGCAACAATGCCTAAGAAAGCGCCTTTAAAGGCCCCATTTATAAATAGAGAGATCAGTTGGTTATTGTTTGATGATCGAGTTTTACAAGAAGCTTATGACCAAAATGTGCCTTTATTTGAACGGTTGCGCTTTATGGGTATCTTTTCTAATAACCTCGACGAGTTTTTTCGCGTTCGTGTAGCCTCTGTAACCCGCATGCTTTCTGTTGATAAAAAGGATAAAGACAGGATTAAATACAACCCAGAGAAAGTTCTGAAACAAATAAAACAGATTGTATTAAAGCAGCAACAAAAGTTCGAATCGCTATATAATGATGTCTTATTGAAGAACCTGGCCGACGAAAAGGTCTTTATTCTCAATGAAAATCAACTAAATGTTTCTAGAGGTCAATTCGTTCGTAAATATTTTAGGGATAAAATTCTTCCAAGTTTAGTGCCTATAATGGTAGATAAGGATAAGAATTTCCCTTATTTAAAGGATCGTTCTATCTATTTAGTCGTAAAACTTTTTAATAAAACCGAGCCTACTAAATATAAATTGTCGGTCATAGAACTTCCAACAGATATACATTCTCGCTTTCTAGTTTTACCCGAAACCAATAATCTCAAGTATCTTATTTTACTAGATGATGTTATTCGCTATTGCTTGGATGATATTTATCACATCTTTAATTATAATAGTTACGAAGCATATACCATTAAATTAACTCGTGATGCAGAAATCGATTTCGATTTAAATGATCTTCATTTAAACTTGTTAGATTCTTTTTCAAGGAGCTTAAAACAACGTAAACGTGGTAAGCCGGTCCGTTTTGTTTACGATCAGGCCATGCCAAGAGATATTTTAAATTTCTTAAAATTAAAGCAAAACCTTTCTTTAGATAACCTTATACCAGGCGGGAGATACCATAACTTCAAAGATTTTATGAAGTTCCCAACGCTTAAAATGCCTGCGTTAAACTATTCAGAAAATGTACCACTCGATATAGAATCCTTTAATCAATCGAATAGTATTTTTACAGCCATTGCAAAACAAGATCGAATAATTCATTTGCCGTATCAGAAATTCGATTACATTATTCAATTCCTTAGAGAAGCAGCAATAGATCCGAAGGTGGAAACTATTCAAATTACCTTGTATAGAATTGCCGAAGAATCTATGATTGCCAATGCACTTATTAACGCGGCCAGAAATGGAAAGAAAGTTATGGTGGTGTTGGAATTAAAAGCAAGATTCGACGAGGAAAACAATATTTACTGGACACAAAAATTTTTAGAAGAAGGAGTAAAGGTGCTTCATAGTGTACCGAATATGAAGATTCACTCTAAAATTTGTTTGATATCTCGAAAAGATAAAGGGCAAACTACTTTGTTTGCAAACATTGGCACAGGAAATTACAACGAAAAAACAGCACGAGTTTATGCCGATCATTCCTTATTTACTGCCGATAAAAAAATAACGCACGAATTACAAAAAGTATTCGAACACCTTGAAAAAGGTACTATTTCCGGTACTTACAAGCATATTTTGGTTTCTCCAATTAATCTTCGTTCGCAAATAGAAAAGCTTATAAAGAAAGAAATTCATCACGCTAAACAAGGTAAAAAGGCAAGTATATTTTTAAAATTAAACAGCCTATCCGACGAACAAATAATTTCTTTATTGTACGAAGCTTCTAATGCCGGCGTAAAAATTAAGATTATTGTTCGTGGCATTTGTTGCCTAGTTCCTGGTAGAAAAAATATCAGCGAAAATATCGAGGTAATTAGTATTATTGACAGATATTTGGAACATGCAAGGGTTTTTTGGTTCGGAAATGCCGGAAAAGAAATTTTGTATATTTCTTCAGCCGATTTAATGCTTAGAAATTTAGATATGCGCGTAGAAGTTGCTGTCCCGATACTCGATCCTAAAGTGAAAAAAGAACTAAAAGAACTTTTAAACTTGCAGTGGAACGATAATGTGAAGGCTAGAATAATTAATAAAGAACAAAACAACGAATATGTGCTTAATGATAAGGTGGCACATAGGTCGCAGCTAGAGACGTATAGGAAGTTAACGATAAAGAATTAGCCAAATAGCCAATTAGCCAATTTGAATAATTTAGTTTAGACTAAGGACAAAGGACTAAGGACAAAGTACTAACGACCAAGGACTAAATTTATAATTTACAATTTATAATTTAC
>JBGSBU010000147.1:0-2647 GCA_041730375.1 Solirubrobacteraceae bacterium | reverse complement strand
TTTTAACTTCTTTAAATTATCAATATATTAAAGAGAAAATAGCATTGCAGATTGGAACAGATTATATAATAAAAACAGAAAACTCTAATAATTATAAATTTGGAAACCAATGGAATAGTTCTTTAACAGGATATTACTTTTTTAAAATAAGTAAAATAAATATTAATCCAAAAATTGGGTTAGTTTTAGAAATTTTTGAAAGTAATATTCAACTAGCAGAAAAAATACCAAAAACTTCTGGCGAAGTATTTTTAGGAAAAGCGGGTGTTGAATTAAATTATAAAAATTTAACGCTTGGAAATGAACTTGCCTTACCCATTTATGCTAATTTGGCAAACAAAGACATACAACCAATTTCTAGGTTTTCTTTTTTTATGTCCTATAATTTTTGAAAAAAAATAGTGTGTAAAGTCATAAAAATTAAATAGTTGCAAATTTGTTTATAACTATTCATTTAAAAAAACTGTATTAAAATTTTAGTTAGTTGTAAATTAGCAAAACAATGAAACAGCCAAATTTATATTTAGAAAGAACCAAAAGTGCATCAACAATTAGCTTGGAAAGAGGAAAAATTCCTCCTCAAGCAGTAGATTTAGAAGAAGCTATTTTGGGTGCTATGATGATTGATAAAAAAGGTTTAGAAGAAATTATAGATATAGTTTCTCCCGAGTTTTTTTATAGAGAAGACCATCGGTTAATTTTTGAATCTATACAGCAATTATTTAACGGATCGCAACCCATAGATTTATTTACAGTAGCAAATCAACTAAAGAATAATGGTACTTTAGAAGCTGTTGGTGGAGACTTTTACTTGGTTCAATTAACTCAGAAAGTAACCTCATCAGCTCATATAGAATACCACAGTAGAATAGTTCAACAAAAATACATTCTAAGAAAATTAATAGAAATTTCTTCTCAAATTATAGATAAATCATACGATGAAACCAATGATGTTTTTGATTTATTAGACGAGGCAGAAAACAAACTATTCGAAATAACAAACGGAAACCTAAAAAAAAGCTTTCAAACGGCGCAAAGTTTAGTTAAAGAGGCTATAGAAAATATTAAAAGTATTGCAGCTAAACAAGGATTAAGCGGTGTTGCTAGTGGATTTAAAAAAATAGACCAAATAACCTCTGGGTGGCAGAATTCTGATTTAATAATTTTAGCAGCCAGGCCAGGTATGGGTAAAACAGCTTTTGTTTTATCTATGATTAAAAATATTGTTCTAAATGCAACAAATAAAGTCCCTGTAGCTTTATTTTCTTTAGAGATGTCTTCTGTGCAGCTTATTACCAGGTTAATATCTAGCGAAACAGGCATAAAAGCAGACCAACTAAAAAAAGGCCAATTAGCAGATCACGAATGGACTCAATTATATGCTAAAGTAAAATCTTTAGAAGATGCTCCTTTATATATTGATGATACACCAGCACTTTCTATTTTTGATTTAAGGGCCAAATGCAGAAGGCTAGTTTCGCAGAACAAAGTGGGAATGGTTGTAATAGATTACCTTCAATTAATGACTGCTGGTAACAATTCTGGAGGAAACAGAGAGCAAGAAATATCTGCTATTTCTAGAAGTTTAAAGGCAATTGCCAAAGAATTAAATATACCAATTATTGCATTATCTCAGCTTTCTAGGGCAGTAGAAACAAGAGGAGGAACTAAAAGACCATTGCTATCAGATTTAAGAGAGTCTGGAGCCATAGAACAAGACGCAGATATTGTTACATTTATTTATAGACCAGATTATTATGGCTTAGAAGTTTGGGATGATGACCAAGCTTCGCCTTGTGTGGGCGAAGCAGAATTTATTATTGCTAAACATAGAAACGGTGCTTTAGATAATATAAGACTTAGGTTTATTAAAGACCAAGCCACTTTTACCAATTTAGAGGAAAACAACTTTATTGGCAACAATAATTCTTTTCAAATACAAAGTAAAATGAATGTAGATTCTGCGAACGATGATTCTTGGCTAAATCAAATTAAAACAATAGACCCTAAAGATTCTTTCGGAATAAATGATGAAGATTTTAATGAAGACAACGGAATGCCTTTTTAAATTACTCTATTTATATTTTAAAACAGTAAACTTTTAAATTTAATCTTAAAAAATACAGCCTAGCTTATTATAGATTATAACAAATTTTAAATAAAAGCAGTAGAACTAGTATATACAAAAACCTACAAAGCAATAAAATAATACTGTAATTAATTATTTTCTAAAAAATAGTAATAATTAACCTGTTATGGTATTTAATTGTAATTTTGTATCATGAAAGAATTAGCAAACAGCCATTTAGAAAACTTAGGTATACATTCGTTAAACGAAATGCAGCACGAAACACAACGTGCCATTTTAAAAAATGAAAACGTGCTGTTACTTTCCCCAACAGGTTCTGGTAAAACAATTGCTTTTTTATATCCACTTATTCAGTTATTAGAAAAAGATAACAAAGAAATTCAATGTCTAATAATTGTGCCAACCAGAGAGCTTGGCTTACAAATAGAGGAGGTTTGGAAAAAATTAAAAACCAATTTCAAAATCAACTTTTTTTATGGCGGACATTCTTATAAAACAGAGTTAGAAAATTTAAAAAATGCACCTGCCGTTTTAATAGCAACACCAGGCAGATTAGCC
>JBGSBU010000146.1:0-2669 GCA_041730375.1 Solirubrobacteraceae bacterium | reverse complement strand
AACCAATAGAAATGACTTGTATGAGTTGTTGAAGTCTGAAATGGCTACAGACAAAGCAAAACATAAAATTCTACCCCCTAGCAAATTTGGTTTAATACAAATTACCAGACAAAGAGTTAGGCCAGAAACAGTTTATGATACCTACGAAGAAAATCCAAACGGAGGACAAAAAATACAGGCTCCTATCTTAATTATTAAGAACATAGAATACGAACTGAAATCTTTAACCGAAACAAAAAATAATAAAGTACTTAATATACACGCACATCCCTTTTTGATAGCATTTTTAAAAAGCGGATTTTTATCTCAACGTATAAAATGGATGATAGATTATAAAGTAATTTTAAAGTTAACAGCCAGAGATTCTTTTAAATATTTAGCATATCAAATAAAAGACAATAAAGCCAAGTTGTTAAGCAAACATTCAAACTAATAGCTAGTAATAATTTTTAGTTTAATAGGTTTAAGAAATCTTCTTCGGTTATTACATTTATTGTTTTAATTTTTTGAAAGTTTTATTTTTCGTGTTAATTTTTTTAAATATTTAAAAAATGAAAATTAGTGCTTTTACTTTTTTAAGAAACGGATTAACCTATGGCTATCCATTTATAGAATCTATTAAAAGTTTATTACCAATAGTTAATGAATACATTGTGGTACTTGGAGACAGTAATGATGGATCTAAAGAAGCAATTCTTGAATTAAATAACCCAAAAATTAAAATTATTCCAACTATTTGGGATGATAATTTACGAACTGGCGGAAAGATTTTTGCCCAACAAGCAAATATTGGAATAGAAAATGCTAGTAAAAATTCTGATTGGCTTTTTCATTTACAAGCAGATGAAGTGCTACATGAAAAAGATTATGATACTATATTAAAAGGCTTAAAAGATAATTTAAACTATTTACCAGTTGATGGGTTTTTATTAAACTTCAAAATTTTTTTTGGAGATTATAACCATTACTGTCCATCAAGAAGATTTCATCAAAAAGAAATTAGAATTATTAGAAATAACCCTTTAATTAAAAGTTATAAAGATTCTATGGGATTTAGAATTTTTAACAATGAACACAATATTCTAGAAAAAGGAACAAAATTAAATGTATTACAAATAGACGCTATCATTTACCATTACAGCTATGTGCGGCATCCAAATAAACAAAAAGCTAAGCAATTAGAATTCGCTAAAAAATATATAAAAACAGATGATTTTATTGCAGACTACCTAAAAAAGTTAGACGAGCAAGAAGTTTATGGCGATTATGATTTTTTATATAAATTTAAAGAAACACACCCTGCAGTAATGAATGATTTGATTATGGAGAATGATTCTAGTTTTGTATATCAGCCTTTAAAAAACAACATGAATTTTAAAGAAAAATTTTTAAAAATCATTCAAGAAACTACTGGTATTCAACCTTTTATTTACAAAAACTACAAATTAATTAAAAAATAATTTGTTTGTTTAAAACATTATTTATTTTTAATATATAAGTTCTAGAAATTCATTTTCAGTAATAATTTTAATTGTTTTAATTTTCTGAGCTTTTTCTAATTTGCTTCCAGCATTTTCTCCTGCTACTAAGTAATTTAAATTTTTTGAAACAGAAGAAGCTATTTTACCTCCATTTTTTTCTACCAATAGACTCACTTCATCTCTTTTTAAGGTATTTAGTTTTCCGGTAAAAAGAAAAGATTGATTGTTTAGTTTGTTTACAAATCCCTCTTTTTCTTTATATTTGAAGCTAAGTCCATGAAACTTGAGTTTTGAAATAATGATTTTATTTTTCTCTAGGGTAAAAAAATCTAATATACTTTCTGCAATTTTATCTCCAATTTCTTCTTGTTCTAAAAGCTCTTCTTTAGACATTAGCATTAGGGTATCGATATTCTTTACATTTTTAGCAAGTTTTTTTGCAGTAGTATCTCCTACAAAACGAATTCCTAATCCAAATAAAATATTTTCAAAAGGTTTTTCTTTGGATTTTTTTATGCCTTCAATTATATTTTTAGCCGATTTTTCGGCTATTCCCTCAAGAGGTAGAATATCTTCAAGTTCTAGTATATATAAATCTGTAATATTTTTAATAATACCTTGGTTAAAAAATAAAGAAATAGTTTCGTCTCCTATGCTATCTATATTCATAGCTTTTTTACTAATAAAATGCTGAATTTTACCTATTAATTGTGGCAGGCATTCTGTGTCGTTTAAGCAATAATGCTTGGCTTCGTCTTCCTTTTTAACTAAGATAGAGTTGCAGCTTGGGCAATTAGTTAAGTAATTAAAAGGCAAACTATTAGTAGGTCTTTTGGTTAAATTAACAGCGGTAATCTTTGGAATTACCTCTCCGCCTTTTTCAACCACTACAGAATCTCCAATTCTAATGCCTAATTTGTTAATGATATCAGAATTATGCAAAGAAGCCCTTTTTACAATTGTTCCGCCCAATATAACTGGTTTTAGGTTTGCAACCGGAGTGATAGCACCAGTTCTTCCTACCTGAAAAGTAATTTCATTAATTATTGTTTCTACTTTTTCTGCTTTATACTTATAGGCAATAGCCCATCTTGGTGATTTAGAAGTAAAACCAAGTTCTTTTTGTTGTTCTATAGAATCTACTTTTATAACAATGCCATCTATTTCAAAATCTAGGTTATTCCTTTC
>JBGSBU010000145.1:0-2684 GCA_041730375.1 Solirubrobacteraceae bacterium | reverse complement strand
CTTTCAATTCAGGTATCTGAATCACATAACTATCATGAGACAAACTTTCGATAAACTCTTCTTTATTTTTTAATTGTTCCCCTGTATAAATATCATCTGGTTAGAGGAAAATTAGATTTCGCAGGCTTAGCTTCTCGAAAGAATTCCCGATCTAAATATGGAACAAAAAAAGTTAAGAAATACGTATGATTAAACTATTGAAAAAGGCAAAAATGTTTACTTTAGAAACAAAAATTGTTAATACTTTAATGTTAAGTGGTAAAAAAAGTACAGGAGAAAAAATCTTGTTAAAATTTTCAAAAAAATTGCAAAAGCTAAATAACAAGCATTTCAAAAAGCTTGTACAAATTGCTATTATTAATTCAACTTCAACCTTTAAGTTAAATGAACAAATTGTGAAAAAAGGGAAAAGGAAAGCGGTACGTCACATTCCTTCGTTTATTACAACAGACTCGCTGCGAATTATGATTTCTTTAAAGCTAATTAAGCGTTCGGCAACTAAAAACAAAAATTCTAACCAGTTCTATGAGAGTTTTGTTAACGAAATTCTTATGGCTTCTAGTCTAAAAGGCCAGTCGGTAGACAAAAAGACTGAGTTACAAAAACAAATTTTAGCGAATAAAAGATACCTGGCCAATTTTCGATGGTAAGCTTTTTCATAATAAAGAATGTCTTCTTAAAAAGTTTACGTTTAATAGGACTTGAACCTATAACCTTTGGGACCGAAATCCAACGCTCTATCCAATTGAGCTACAAACGCGATATTAATTAATTTATCATGATTCAACAAGAAACAATTTTAAAAGTAGCGGATAACTCCGGAGCTAAAACTGTTAAATGCATAAAAGTGTTAGGAGGTTTCAAAAAGAGATATGCCAATTTAGGGGATATTATTGTAATTTCAGTTCAACAATTACGAAACAAATCTAAAAGTACCTCGAAAGTTCTTAAAGGAGGAGTTTTTAGAGCTTTAATAGTTCGGACCAAGAAACGTTATAAAACCCGTGATGGTTCAGTTTTTTTGTTAGAAGAAAATGCAGTCGCTTTGATGAACAAGCAAGGGAATCCTATAGGTACACGAATCCTCGGGCCTATACCTAAAACCTTAAAGAAAAAAAAATTTATGAAATTCGTTAGCCTCTCTGTAGGTCTAATTTAATCTTTTTTAAGTTATGAACATTCTAGAATATTATTATAAAAAAATAGTACGACGTGATCTTATAAACAAATTTACTTATACACATCTTGAGGAAGTCCCTCAATTAAAAAAAATTATTTTAAACTTTGGTTGTAAGAATTCCGATGTAAAAAGCATTGCCTCAGCACTTCTTTCACTGGAATTAATTACAACAAAAAAAGGTTCGTTAGTTAAATCTAAGCGAGCGAACGTATTGTTAAAAATTAGAAAAGGTAATCCGGTTGGGTGCACTGTGGTTTTGAAGAGTAATGCAATGTATGATTTTCTTTTTAAGCTTCTGACAGAAGTTTTTCCAAATCTAAGGTCTTTTTCAGGTCTTAGCGTGTCAAAAAAATTAGGAAAAACCAGTTTTGCATTTACATTGAAAGATCTTATAAATTTTAAAGAATTGGAGAAACAATTCTATTTATTTATTAATCTACCTCCGTTAAACGTGACGTTAGTTACAAATGCGAAAACTAATAAAGAGCTTTTGTACTTATTGCAATCTTTTAAGTTAATCTAGTATAAAACGTTTTCAAGCAATTGTAACTCAATTGGTAGAGTGTAACCTTGCCAAGGTTAAAGCTAAGGGTTCAAATCCCTTCAGTTGCTTTAGAAGTTTTGAGTCTAAAGTATATAATCTTGGATAGATGGCTGAGTGGTCGAAGGCGGCAGTTTTGAAAACTGTTGTATTTAATAGATACCGTGGGTTAGAATCCCACTCTGTCCTAATAATATTTGATGAATTAAAAAGAAAAGGAAGTCGGCTAAATAATATAATTGGTAATGTGCGAGATTGCAAATCTTAAAATACTGGTTCAAATCCGGTTTTAGCCTTAAAGAAATTGAAAATGATATTTACAATAATTATAGCTCTTTTAAAAATTCTTAGTATTACTATCCCGATGTTGCTTGCGGTTGCTTATTTTACGGTAGCTGAGCGAAAAATTATGGGAGCAATTCAGAGAAGGCGTGGTCCAAATGTTATCGGATTTATTGGTTTATTACAAGCATTGGCAGACGGTTTAAAGCTATTCGTCAAAGAAACTACTTTACCAAGTAACTCTAATCTTGCGATCTTCGTTTTAGCCCCAATACTTTCTTTTTTACTCAGTGTAATTGGTTGGGCGGTTATACCTTTCTCTCATCAGATTGTTTTTGCGGATATTAATTTAGGTATTTTATATCTTTTTGCAGTTTCATCTATGAATGTTTATGGAATTGTATTGGCTGGTTGGGCAAGTAACTCTAAATACGCATTTTTAGGTGCATTGCGATCAGCGGCTCAAATGATTTCGTATGAGATTTCTATTGGTTTTATCATATTAAGTATCGCAGTGTGTGTAGGATCGCTAAATCTTAGTAAAATTGTTTTAGCTCAACAAGAAGTTTGGTTAATAGTACCGTTATTTCCTTTATTTGTTATGTTTTATATTTCTATGTTAGCAGAAACAAATCGGCAGCCTTTTGACCTACCTGAGGCAGAATCGGAACTAGTTTCGGG
>JBGSBU010000144.1:0-2670 GCA_041730375.1 Solirubrobacteraceae bacterium | reverse complement strand
GGTTATAATGTGCCCAATCCGTTACAGAACGCAAAGCAGCACCACATTTAAATTCTCCAGGATGGTTTAATAAAGCCATTAAAGTAATAAATCCACCATAAGAACCACCATAAATCCCTACTCTTTTAGTATCTATTGCTTATTGTTCTACCAAATATTTTTTTCCGTCTAAATGATCTGATAAATCTAAACCGCCCATAAATTGATAAATTCCTGTTCTATGGTCTCTACCGTAACCACTACTTGCTCTATAATCTATGTCTAGAACTGTGTAACCCATATCCGTTAATAAATTATGAAACATATACTCTCTATGGTAAGTACTCCAGTAGTTATGTGCATTTTGTAAATAACCTGCACCATGTACAAAAATAACAGCCGCACCATTCTTTTTAATTGTTTCTGGCTGGTATAATCTTGCATAAATGCTTTGTTGGTCTTTACTTTTAAAAGTTATTACTTCTGGTTCACGCCATTTATAAGCTTTAAAAGAACTAGTTGTAGATTGCGTTATTTGTTTAGAACCATCTTTTTCATTGTAATAAAACAATTCCCATGGTTTGTTTTTATAACTATATAAATAAGCAATTTCTTCTTGATTAGGACTTAAAACCATATCATAAGCACCTGTTTCTGTAAAAAGTGGTTTTAACTTTTTATCTTTTAAGGAAAGTTCATAAACATGGTGAGAACCAGGATGATTCATACTATTTGTTAGATAAAATTTATCTTTTAAGTGTGCATATATTAAATCTTTGACTTCCCATTTGCCCTCTGTTAAAGATTCTTTTTTTTGGGAATTAAAATTATAGGTATAAAGATGTGAATAACCTGTTTTTTCTGATTGAAAATACATTGTTTCTCCATCTTTTAAAAATCCTAATGTTCCTCTAGATTGCACATAACCAGGAATTCCAGGGCCACCTATCCATGCTGCATCATGCTGATGGTCAATTTCTTTAATAGTATTATTTTCTAAATTTATCTGAACTAACCATCTGTCTTTATTGTCTTGACTTCTTATATCCACAATACAAATTGTACCATTGGTATTAAATTGTGTTTGATTTACATGGATAAAACGTTTATCTTGTGTTTTTTTAGTTTTTGTTTGCAGATAAGGTGGTAATGCTAAAAAATTGGTTAATTTGCTAAAATCAGGTTGATAAACTGTATCTTTTTCTACATTGTATATTGTAAATTTAGATTCAAAGAAATTATCTGTAGAAACTTTACTTTTTATGTTTTGCGATTTATTATAACCATCTTCTGTAACAAAATTTTGCATTAACTCCCTTTTGTTTTGCGGATTTTTAACTTGATTAAACGTCACGTATTTCCCCTGCGGATGTATTGCAAATGTTGTAGCCTGAAAATCGCCAATATCTATAGGTTTAGGAAAATCATTGGATTTAATTTCATTTTTCTTTTGATAACTTTTAAGTGCTTTTCGGTCTTTTATATATTGAAAAAGTTCTTCTTGCTGGGTTTCTAAATAATTTTTTTCTTTTTTCTCTTTTTCAAATATTTCTTTTTTACCAAAATTAGTCAATTGTATAAGTTTGCTTTCATTTAAAAATAACTGAAAAACATTTTCATTTAGTTTAAAAAACAATGATTGTTCGTCATAAGAAAAGGTTAAATTAGATATTTGTCCGTTTATTTGTAGGATTTTAGAAGAAGTTAAGCTCCCAAAGGTTCTTTTATAAATAGCTTGTCCTTTTACATAAAAAACAAAATTATTTGCCTTATTATAAATGTAATCTAATTGACTTTCTATCTCAAGATTTGCATCACATTTTATAGGTTTACTATTTTTTTCTACATAATAAGTAGATGCTTCTAATTCGTTATTAGGATTCCAATCAAAAAATAATTTTTCTCCATCATAACTAAATCTATGGTTTTCTGGTTGATGGCCTATAAAAGCATTACCTTTCATAATATCTTCAAGTTTAAGCGTTTGTGCTTGAAAAATATTTGAAAAAAGAATTAAAAAAGATAAAGTAAAGAAGTTAAAAATGGTTTTCATTATTTAGCATTAAAATATTTAACAAAAATAGTTAAAATGTTTTAATATTAAACTAATCTTTATTTTTCGTAACTAAATTTTACTTTAAATTCTAAATCTAAAATTATAACTGTTCTAAAATTTGAACTGTATTTGGTAAAGCCTTTCTAGAATTTATTGCTGTTCCATTAGAATTTAACACAAATGCTACAAACTCAATATTGGCAACGTTTGCAACATTAGAAGGAACCGGAAATGTAAAATCTTTGGTAAAAGTATTTAATAATCCCGAAGATGTTGTTAAATTAGGAATAGCATCCCCTAGTAAGTTGGTTGTACAACTACGTAAAGTGTGGTTATGAACAAAATTAGAAATTATAGGTAAACCTCCATAAAAAGGAGTGTAATTTTCTTGTGGATAAACTAATCCGTTTTCTAATACATAAACAACAATTTTTAGATTAGAAAAACTTTCCACGTATCCAACTTTTAATTTTAAGTTTACCACTCCATTAGAAACAGTATTATCCATTGCAACACCCATTTTTACTACATCTCCTTGTGTTTGCAAGATAACTTGTTGTAAATTATTTTGTTGTTGTGCACTCCATATTAAATTTCTATTAATTCTTGCAGATGGATAACCATTCACAGATACT
>JBGSBU010000143.1:0-2704 GCA_041730375.1 Solirubrobacteraceae bacterium | reverse complement strand
AGAATTAGAGAAAAATTTAGATAAATTAGTTTTCTCTTATAATTTATTAAAAAAAGAAAATAAAGATTTAGTTGAATCTGTAAATATTTTAAATAAACACATATCTATCTTAACCACTAAGGTGAAAGATTTAAACGAGGGAAATACTAATTTGAAAATAGTTAATGCGTTGCATGGAAATACTGAAAATTCTAAACTTCTTAAGGCCAGAATTAATAAGTTAGTTTCAGAAGTAGATTTATGTATTAAGCAATTAACTGGTTTGTGAAAATGAGCGAAATTGATTCTATAAAAATAAAAGTAACAATTGGGGGTAGAAATTATCCACTAATTATTAATAGAATCGAAGAGGAAAAAGTTAGAAAGGTTTTAAATGAATTGGAATCAATGATAAAAAAAATGAAAGAAGATTATGTAGGGTCTGATATTCAAGATATTTTATCTATGTGTTCTTTGCAATTAATGTTAAAAAAGGAGGAAATATCAATTCAGAACGAAGCTTTTTCAGACAACTATTCTTCTAAATTTCAAAAATTATCGCAACAAATTTCAAATTTGTTAGAAAATTAGGGTAAAAAATATAGTTAACTAAAACCCACACACAACTCTTACTAAATTTTGTAAACTTAACAAAGTTTGTTTTAACTAAGTAAAGACTAGTATTAAAATATGTCGCACTTTAGAAATAAAGTATTTAAAGCGAAAATTTGAAGATTAGAATAGCTTAAATCTTGTTGAGATGAAGTTTACAAATCGTAAGGGTTGTGTGTGGGTTTTTTTATTAAAAAAGAATTAAAATGGTATTACAAATTATAATAGGAATAGTAATTGGTTCATTAATAGGCGGCTTGTTGGTTGCTTACTTTTACAACAATAAGAATAATAATGCTTTGTTGAAAGCTCAAAATAAAGCAAAAGAAATTATTAAAGATGCCGAAAAAGAGGCAGAAAATATAAAGAAAGAAAAAATATTACAAGCTAAAGAAAAATTTTTAGAACTAAAATCTAACCAAGAAATTAATTTTAAAGAAAGAGAAGGAAAATTTGCCGATTCTGAAAAAAGAATTAGACAAAAAGAAACAAAATTAAATGAATCTTTATCTGTTGTAAATAAAGATAAAATTTTAATAGAAAATAAACAAAAAGAATTTAATACTAAATTAGAAGTCTTACAAATAAAGCAAGTTAATTTAGATAGTGTATACGAAAAACATGTTACCACATTAGAGCAAATTTCTGGACTATCAAAAGAATCCGCTATTTTAGAATTAAAAGAAGCTTTAAAAGATAAAGCCAAAGCTCAGTGTCAATCACAAATAATGAAAATTATTGAAGAAGCTAAATTGAATGCAGAACAAGAGGCAAAAAAAATTGTAATACAATCTATTCAAAGAATTGGAACCGAGCAAGCAATTGAAAATGCGGTATCAGTTTTTAATCTAAATTCTGATGAAGATAAAGGAAGAATTATAGGAAGAGAAGGAAGAAATATTAGAGCACTAGAAGCTGCAACAGGTGTAGAAATAATTGTTGATGACACACCCGAGGCAATAATTTTATCTTGCTTCGATCCGGTTAGAAGAGAAATTGCCAGATTATCATTACATAGCCTTGTTACAGATGGTAGAATTCACCCAGCAAGAATTGAAGAGGTGGTTGCAAAGACAAAGAAACAGATTGAACAAGAAATCATTCAAACAGGAAAAAGAACAGTAATAGATTTAGGAATAAATGGATTGCATCCAGAATTGGTGAGGATTATTGGGCGAATGAAGTATAGATCTTCTTACGGTCAAAACTTACTTCAACACTCTAGAGAAGTAGCGCATTTATCTGCTACTATTGCGTCAGAGCTAGGATTGAATCCTAAAATTGCAAAAAGAGCTGGATTGTTACACGATATAGGAAAAGTACCTGAAGAAGAATCTGAATTTCCACATGCAATTTTGGGTATGAAATTAGCAGAAAAGTACGACGAGCTACCAGAGGTTTGTAATGCAATTGGAGCACATCACGACGAAATTGAAATGACCTCTCTTATTTCACCCATTATTCAAGTAGCGGATGGTATTTCTGGAGCAAGACCTGGAGCTAGAAGACAAATTGTTGAATCTTATATGGAAAGATTAAGGGATCTTGAGAAAATAGCCCTTGGATACGAAGGAGTAGATCAGGCTTATGCCATTCAAGCAGGAAGAGAACTTAGGGTAATTGTATCTAGTGAAAAAGTAAACGATGAAAAAGTAAATCAATTGTCTTTTGATATTTCTGAAAAAATTCAGAATGAAATGACTTACCCAGGTCAGGTTAAAGTTACAGTAATTAGAGAAACCAGGTCTATAAGTATTGCTAGATAATACTTAAGATTTATTTTTTAATATAGAGTTAACTTTTTATCAATGAAAAAAGTTTATTTTAATTGGTTGTTTAGAACTTTGAAAATCGAATTTAAAATAAATAAAAATAGTTGGTTAGGTATTGTTTTTTTATTATTGCCAGTTGTTTTTTTTAACTTTTTTCCTTTTAACTATTTTAATAAAACAGAATCCATAGCTTCTTTTAATGTGTTGGAGTCTTCTAAAAGTTATGCACATAAAAAAGAGATAAAAAAGTATAAAAAATTCAATCCCAATACAATATCTAATAAAGGATGGGTTGAATTTGGTTTTTCTCAGAAACAAGTAAATAGTATTTTAAAATATAA
>JBGSBU010000142.1:0-2723 GCA_041730375.1 Solirubrobacteraceae bacterium | reverse complement strand
ATAAAACATTTTTTATTTTTTACAACACTAAAACATCGAATTCATATAGAATGTTTGGTGCAAATTAAAATTATAACAACACTCTAAGCACAAACCCCAACACCATGACAAAAGACTGTTTAGATTATGGTGGAAAAAATTGTAGGCAGAGAAGATAAAAATTCTGTATAGATGGCTGAAGAAATTTTTACAATAATAAACAAAGACAGCAATAATCTTATACACAATGTAAACATCAAGTTACGTGAAAATTATTTTAAGTGCCTTAAAACAAATACAGATGGTAAAACTAAAACTATCAAAGCAAAATTATTGGTAAAAGGATTTTAGTTTTTTTTTAATAATTTATATAGTTCTAGTTAAAAAAAATGCTATCTTGTAAAGATAAATATTTTAATAACAAAAAAATACCTTATGAATACAAACTTAAAAATATCTTTATTGTTTTTTCTTCTTATATTTACTTTTTGTAGTGAGAGAGATGAAAATAATACAAACTTTAAAGTGAATGAAGTAAAATCTACTTCCATTTCAAAATTAATAGACCCAACTATAAAACTACAAAGTAATCTTAGTTTTCAACCTGATTTAATACTTAAAGTTAAATGTGGTGTTAATCATAAGATACCAAATTTTGCAAAAATTTATGGAAAATATAATTTTAACAACAGACTTATACGTATTAATGTAAATAACACTTGTGGTGGTTACATGCAATTTTATATTTATGGAGATGCGAATTATAAAAATTTATTAAATTTTTATTCGGTTGGTAAAGGTGAAACCATGGATATTGATCCATATCTGATTAAAGCTTCTTCTCTTATAGTTGCCTTTTAATTTATTTTAAATAAAATAAATAACCGTTTCTTTCTTTATTAATAAAATTCTTTTATTTGTGTGATGATTAAAGAAAAAAGACGAAAATAAAGCCATAAACTATGAAATAACTATTTCTTAAAAATATTTATGGCATAATTTAGCTTAAATTTGCTTTTCTAAAAAATCAATGCACAAATGGATATTTCTAATAAATACAATCCTGCCATTTGCGAAAATAAATGGTATTCTTTTTGGCTAGAAAATAATTTTTTTAGCTCTAAACCAGACCATAGAGAATCGTACACCATTGTAATTCCGCCACCCAACGTAACGGGCGTTTTGCACATGGGGCATATGCTAAACAATACCCTACAAGATGTATTAATTAGAAAAGCTAGAATGAGCGGTTTTAACGCATGTTGGGTTCCGGGTACAGATCATGCTTCTATAGCAACAGAAGCAAAAGTGGTAAATAAATTAAAAGAGGAAGGGCTAACTAAAACTGCTATTGGAAGAGAAAAATTTTTAGAGCATGCTTGGGAATGGACTTATAAATACGGAGGAACCATCTTTGAACAATTAAAAAAATTAGGTTGTTCTTGCGATTGGGATAGAAGTAAATTTACAATGGATGAGGATATGTCTGAATCTGTAATTAAAACCTTTATTGATTTATACAATAAAGGCCTAATTTATAGAGGCTATAGAATGATAAACTGGGATCCAGAGGCCAAAACAGGAATCTCTGATGAGGAAGTGATTTATGTAGAAAAAAATGGAAAGCTTTTTTATATTAAGTATAAAATTGCAAATTCTAATGAGTATTTAATTGTAGCAACTACTAGACCCGAAACTATATTTGGCGATACCGCAATTTGCGTTAATCCGAACGACGAAAGGTATAGCTCTTTAATAGGCAAAAAAGCAATTGTACCCATTGTAAATAGAGAAGTTTTAATTATTGCCGATGATTATGTTGATGCCACATTTGGAACCGGTTGTTTAAAAGTAACTCCGGCACATGATATAAACGATAAAGTGTTAGGCGAAAAACATAACATTCCCATAATAGATATTTTTAACGACGATGCCACATTAAATAAAGCAGGGCTTCATTACCAAGGAAAAGATAGATTTATAGTTAGAAAAGAAATAGAAAAAGAACTTGAAACCTTACATTTATTAGAAAAAATAGAGCCCTATACTAATAAAGTAGGTACCTCCGAAAGAACAAATGCAGTAATAGAACCTAAACTTTCAATTCAATGGTTTTTAAAAATGAAGGAATTTGCCAAACCAGCTTTAGAAGTTGTAATGAGCGAAGAGGTAAAACTATATCCAAAGAAATTTATAAACACCTATAAACATTGGATGGAGAATGTTTATGATTGGAATATTTCTAGACAATTATGGTGGGGACAACAAATTCCGGCTTTTTATTATGGAGAAGGAGTTGAAGATTTTGTTATTGCAGATTCTTTAGAAAATGCAATTATTTTAGCAAAAGAAAAAACTAAAAATTTATCTTTAACCAAAGCAGATTTAAAGCAAGATGTAGATGTATTAGATACTTGGTTTTCTTCTTGGTTATGGCCAATTTCGGTATTCGATGGAATTAGAAATCCAAATAACGAAGAAATAAACTACTACTACCCTACTCAAGATTTAGTAACTGGGCCAGATATTTTATTCTTTTGGGTAGCAAGAATGATTATGGCAGGAATTGAAACAAGAAAACAAATTCCTTTTAAAAATGTTTATTTAACTGGCATTGTTAGAGATAAACAAAGAAAGAAAATGTCTAAATCTTTAGGTAATTCTCCAGACCCAGTAGAATTAATGAATGAATACGGGGCAGACGGAGTTAGAATGGGGTTACTTTTAAGTGCAAATGCAGGAAA
>JBGSBU010000141.1:0-2745 GCA_041730375.1 Solirubrobacteraceae bacterium | reverse complement strand
TTACATTTTTTATAGGTAATGTCTTCGTATTCCTTTACAGTTTGCCAATTTATAGTATCCATATAGTTTATAAGGTGTTTTTATCGTTTAAATCTGTTTATTTTAATATGATTTAATTGTGCTTCACCAATTTTGGTGGCCCTAAGTTTGGCTTCTTCAATTCTATCGCCTTCAAATAATTCGTTACAAGTTTGGTGCCAAATAGCTAGCCATTGGTTAAAATGATTTTCATTAATTATATTCTTGAAATTAGCATCTACTACCAAATGTTTAAAACCAGGTCTGCCTGTATATTTTGGAACATCAAATAGAATAGATTCCCAAAAATCTGCTAATTTTTTTAAATGAATAGGCCATTTGTCCTGTATGCTCTCATTAAAAATATAGCCCAGTATTTTGTCTTCTTTAATTTTGGCATAAAAAGTATTAACCAGTAGTTCTATGTCTTTTCTAGAGTTGAGGTCTTTTAAAACTTTCAATTTTTTTTGTGTTAAAATAAACCGTTAATTTCTGCTTCTATTTTATTAATAATTATGCCTAAATCGTTCT
This sequence comes from Solirubrobacteraceae bacterium, assembly GCA_041730375.1. GTDB lineage: Bacteria > Bacteroidota > Bacteroidia > Flavobacteriales > Weeksellaceae > JBGSBU01. The sequence continues at coordinate 2,196 of JBGSBU010000141.1, read as the reverse complement.
TGTTTTGTACAAAATCTAAATTATCTATGTCTATAATAAGTATTTTCCCTTTGTAATTAGCAATCCAGTCTTCGTATTTTACGTTTAAACGGTTTAGGTATTCTATGTTTATAGAGGTTTCAAATTCTCTACCTCTTTTGTGTATTTGTTCAACCAATTTAGCAATAGAACATCTTAAATAAATTAATAAATCTGGTGGTTCTATAAAAGAACTCATAATATTATAAATGGTTAAGTAGTTTTCGAAATCTCTGGTTTGAAGCAAGCCCATATCGTGCAGGTTAGAGGCAAATATAAAAGCATCTTCATAAATGGTTCTATCTTGAATTACATTCTTTTTTTGTTCTTTTATGCTTTTTAATTGCTTAAATCTTTCGCCTAAAAAATAAATTTGTAGGTTAAAAGACCATTTAGACATGTCGTTATAAAAATCGTCTAAATAAGGATTATTCTCTATAACTTCGTAAAGCGGAAACCACTTATAATATTTTGCCAATTGTGCGGTTAGCGTGGTTTTCCCAGCTCCTATATTTCCTGCAATAGAAATATGCATAATCTGTTAGGTTTTAAAAAATTCTACTTGCAGTAAAAATAGAAATATTCCATTAATTAAAGACAAATTATTTTTTTAATATTTTATTCCTTAATTATAATTAGGTATAACCATAACTTAACATTCATTTAATATTAAATTAACATTCAGTTAACAATTATTTAACATAAAGATAACATTTGGTTAACATTGTAGCAAATTATAGTTTTTACTTTTGCGATAAAGTTTTTATAATGATTAAGAAGATCCTATTTGTTCTAATTTTAAATTTATTTGCAACTAATCTTTATTCTCAAAAAATAGAAGTTACCCTATTTTTAAAAGATTTAGAAAACCAAAAAGAGCTAGGCGATGTTCAAGTTTTTGTTAAAGATAGTTTAATTGGTAAAACAAATGCAGAAGGTTTTTTAACTGCAACAAATATTAAAAACGGATTAAGTAAAATTTCTTTCATAAAAGAGGGCTTTGATAAGATAGAAGAAGAAAAAGATTTGCAAAACGGAGGTTTTTATGAGTATGCGTTAAACAAAGCAGTGGCAATAATAGAAATGCCTTTGCTTGTTAAGCAAGATAGCTTAGCACCACAACAACCCATAGTTGTAACACCACCAGTTGTAGTAGAAAAAAAAGAAGAAAATACAAGTGTTTTTAAAGCCAAAGCAAAATACGCTAGCGAAGCCCAAGCGTTAACGGAACAAAGAAAAGCAAGCGAAATAAAAGAAATTAGAAGTGGCGAAGAGCTAAGCAGAAAAGGAGCAAGTAATGTTAGTAAAGGAGTAGAAAAAGGAGCAGGCATAACCAATGTACAAGGAAGAGGTATTTTTGTGAGAGGATTAGAAGACAGGTACAACAATCTCTTAATTAATGGTTTAGCCGTTCCTTCTAATAATCCGTTTAATAAAATTATAGATTTATCTTTAATACCAAACGATGTAGTAGGTAATTTAGAAATATACAAAACCTATAATTCTAATTTATATGCAGATTTTGCTGGGGCAACCATAAATATAGAAACCATAACCCCACAAAAACCAGTTACTAGAATAAGTATTGGAGCGTCTTATGTTACAGACAACAACTTGTCTAAATTTTTAATGGCAAATAGGCAAAATTCTACCGCAGGTTTCTTTGGTCTAAGAGGAAACGAGAGAAAGTTGCCAAAATCTTTTGGCAAAATACCAAATAGTGTTACTATAGAAGGTAAAAATGCTGCGAATAGTTTTAAATCTGGATTTGGTGTAAACGAAATTAATTCTGTAAACAATTCTAGTTACGGTATATTCCATGCTGGTAAAATTTCTAGAAATTTAAGTTATTTAGTTACTTCTAATTTTGACAACAAATACCAAATTAGAGAGGGGCTAGAGCGTACATTCTTTTTGGGAGGAGGGAATTATGCAAATAACTTGCAAACAACAGACTATAGTTATTTAACAAACTTTTCTACACTAGCTGCCGTAAATTACAAATTAAATAACAGAGGAAATTTAGGAGTAAATGTTTTGTATTTAAAATCATCTGAGGCATTAATTAAAGACCAGATTGGATATTTTGATGCACAAGTTGGCAAGCCAAACAGATTTATTAGAACCAACCAATACCAAGAGTCTAGTTATTTAAACGCCCAATTATTAGGAGATTAT
>JBGSBU010000140.1:0-2745 GCA_041730375.1 Solirubrobacteraceae bacterium | reverse complement strand
TAAGGATTTACATTCATTGTTTCAATTTCCTCTTGGCAAGAGTTAAAAAAATATAATGATATAAAACACATTAAAAAAACTCTTAAATTCATTTTCATATATTTACTTAAAATTTATTTTCCAAATATATATAATATACTTATATATATATAAATTATTAAAATTATATTGTTCTATGAGAGAGATTAAAATGGTGGATTTAGCCAGTCAGTATCAAAAAATAAAACCAGAAATCGACACAGCTATTTTAGAAGTTTTAGAAAATGCATCATTTATAAATGGTCCGGCAGTAGGTTTCTTTCAAAAAGAATTAGAAGCTAATTTAAACATAAAACACGTTATTCCTTGTGCAAATGGTACAGATGCGCTACAAATAGCTTTAATGGCTTTAAATTTAGTACCCGGAGACGAGGTAATAACAACAGACTTTACCTTTGCTGCTTCTGTAGAAGTAATACATTTACTTAAGCTTAAATCTGTTTTGGTAGATGTAGATTATAATACCTTTACTATAGATATTAATGCCATAAAAAAAGCCATAACACCAAAAACAAAAGCCATTATTCCGGTTCATATTTTTGGACAATGTGCTAATATGGAAGAGATAATTAAACTGGCACAAGAAAATAAATTACATATAATAGAAGATGCGGCTCAATCCATAGGTTCAAACTATACTTTTTCAAACGGAAGTACAGCTAAATCTGGCACCATGGGAATTATAGGAACTACTTCTTTTTTTCCATCTAAAAATTTAGGATGCTTTGGCGATGGTGGCGCAATATTTACTAATGACGATGAAATGGCCTATAAAATGAGAGGAATAGGAAACCACGGAATGTATAAAAGATATTATCATGATGAAATTGGTATAAACTCTAGGTTAGACAGCATTCAAGCAGCAATTCTTAGAAAAAAATTAACCTTATTAGAAGAATATAATAATAATAGAAAAAAGGCAGCAGATTTTTACGATGAAAAGTTTAAAAACCATCTAAATATTATAACTCCTTTTAGAGCCGAAGCTTATTCTACCCATGTATTTCATCAATATACTTTAAAAATAGTTAATTCTGATAGAGATAAATTACAGGCGTATTTACAGGAGCTAAATATTCCATCCATGATTTATTACCCAGTTGCTTTGCACAACCAAGTAGCCTATACAAAGGAAACTACTTATGATAACAACGATTTCCCAGTTACAAACAAACTAACAAAAGAAGTTATTTCTTTACCCATGCATACCGAGCTTGATTTAGAACAACTAGAATTTATAACAAAAAGTGTATTAAACTTTTTTAACTAGTAGTAAAAAATGGAATGGTTTGAAGATTGGTTTAATTCTGAATACTACCATGTATTATATAAGAACAGAGACCAACACGAAGCAGAAAAATTTATAACCAATTTAGTAAATCATTTAAAAATAAATAAATCTGCCTATTTATTAGATTTAGCTTGTGGAAAAGGAAGACACGCTATATTTTTAAATTCCTTGGGGTTTAATCTCTTAGGGCTAGATTTATCTAAAAATAGTATTACACAAGCAAAAGAATTTGAAAATAAAAATTTACATTTTCAAGTACATGATATGAGAGAGGTGTACAAAGAAAATACTTTTGATATAGTTTTAAACCTTTTTACCAGCTTTGGATATTTTAATAGTTTAGAAGAAAATTTAAAAGTAATAAAGTCTATTCATACCCAGTTAAAACCTAATGGTAAACTAATTATTGATTTTATAAATGCTAAGAAATTTATAACTAATTTAATACCTTTTGAAGAAAAAATACTTGAAGGAATAAATTTTAAAATTTATAAAAAAATAGAAAATAAACAATTTGTAAAAACTATTGAAATTATAAATGAAAATAAAAATTATTCTTTTCAAGAAAAAGTACAAGCACTAGAATTACCAGATTTTTTAGATTTAACCAAAGGGTTATTTAATTTAGAAAATACATTTGGAAACTATAATTTAGATGCTTTTAATGCCGAAAATTCTGATAGATTAATTCTAGAATTTCAAAAAAAATAATACCTACTTATCGTATTATTGATAAAAATTATGAATAACATGAAATTAAACATGTAATAAAAATTATTTTTGATTTTAATTATTTAACTTAAATTATAACAAATATGGTATTAGTAGGAAAAAAAGCCCAAGATTTCAATGCATCAGCAGTTATAGACGGAGAAGAGATTGTTTCAAACTTTACACTTTCTCAATTTAAAGGCAAATATGTTGTATTATTCTTTTATCCAAAAGATTTTACATTCGTTTGTCCAACAGAATTGCATGCTTTTCAAGAGAAATTAGCCGAATTTAAAAGCAGAAATACTGAAGTTATTGCGGTTTCTACTGATACAGAACAATCTCATTGGGGTTGGTTACAGGTTAGTAAAGACAAAGGAGGGATTCAAGGTATAACTTATCCTTTAGTAGCAGATACCAATAAAACTATTTCTTCTAACTACGATGTGTTAGTGGGAGATTGGGATTGGAATGAAGATGGACAAATGGAAGCTACTGGCGAATTGATTGCCTATAGAGGATTATTTTTAATAGATAAAGAAGGATTAGTTAGACACCAATTAGTAAACGATTTACCACTTGGTAGAAAAGTTGAAGAAACGTTAAGAGTAATAGATGCCCTACAATACAATGAAGAAAACGGCGAGGTTTGCCCTGCAAACTGGGAAAAAGGAAAAGAAGCCATGAAAGCATCGCACACAGGT
>JBGSBU010000139.1:0-2749 GCA_041730375.1 Solirubrobacteraceae bacterium | reverse complement strand
GAAAGTGTTGTAAAACAAGTAATTGATGATTTTAAATCTTGTGGTAAAACCATTATCGTAATAGCACACAGGTTAAGTACAATTGCAAATGCAGATCATATTCTAGTAATGGAGAATGGTAGTATTATTGAAAAAGGAAATCATAAAGAACTTTTAAAAAGTAAAGGAAAATATTATGATTTATGGCAAAAACAATCATTAATATAAAAATGATACTACATAAAATAAGAAGATATTAATATTTTATTTTTTATAATTATTAAGTGTTTGAAAATTTTACAAATTTTCAAACACTTAATCTTTTCTATAAAAATATCTTTAATTATGAAATTTTATTGTTTAAAATACGAAAAATTTTCATTGTTTTCTATATTTAAAAGCGTTTCGTAGATTAATTTTATTACATTTTCTACATCCTCTCTATGAACCATCTCAACGGTTGTGTGCATGTATCTTAAAGGCAAAGAAATCAATGCCGATGCTACGCCACCGTTACTATATGCAAAAGCATCTGTATCGGTTCCGGTAACTCTAGAAGATGCTAAACGCTGAAATGGAATTTCGTTTTTTTGAGCAACTTTGATTATTTTATCTCTAAGATTATTTTGTATTGCTGGTGCATAAGAGATAACTGGTCCTTTGCCTATTTGTGTATCTCCTTCTATTTTTTTATCAATCATAGGTGTTGTGCTATCGTGGCATACATCGGTAATAATAGCAACATTAGGTTTTAATCTTTGGGTAATCATTTCGGCGCCTCTAAGTCCTATTTCTTCCTGAACAGCATTAGTAATATACAAACAAAAAGGTAGTGTTTTTTTATTTTCTTTTAATAAACGAGCAACCTCAGCAATCATAAATCCTCCCATTCTATTATCTAATGCTCTACATACAAATTTATTTTGGTTTAAAACCATAAAAGTATCGGGATAAGTAATTACACAACCTACGTGAACCCCTAGTTCTTCCACTTCTTTTTTAGTGGTACAACCACAATCAATAAATATATTTTCTACTTTAGGCGATTCTTCTTTTGCTCTATTTCTGGTATGGATTGCTGGCCAACCAAATACTCCTTGAACAATTCCTTTATCGGTATGAATATTTACTCTTTTAGATGGTGCAATTTGATGGTCAGAACCTCCGTTTCTAATTACAAAAATCAATCCATCATCGGTAAAATAATTTACAAACCACGAAATTTCGTCTGAATGTCCTTCTATTACTACTTTATAAGGAGCATCAGGATTAATAACACCTACAGCTGTACCATAAGTATCGGTAATAAAAGAATCTACATAAGGTTTTAAATAATCCATCCATATTTTTTGTCCTTCAGATTCATAACCAGTAGGAGATGCATTATTTAAATATTTCTCTAAAAATTCCATCGAATTTTCATTTAGTATGGTTTTTGTATTCATATAAATAGTATTTTTGTGCTAAAGTATAAAAATATTATAATATATTAAAATTTTTAATTCTTATTTTAAACAATGAAAAATTTATCTATTTTTTTATTAACTGTAATGTATTCTTTTTCAATACATTCCCAAGAAAATCCTACCCAAGAAAAAAAGAAAGATTCTTCTACAATATATTATTTAATACGAAATGATTCTTTAATTGAACCTTCTTTAGACCTTCAAGAAGTTGTAGTTTCTGCTAGTAAAATTAGTAAAAGACAAGAAGACCGAAAAAAGTTTGCAATTTTACAAAGAAGAGTTGTAAAAGTTTATCCTTATGCTAAAACTGCTGCTGATAATTTATTGGCATTAGAAAGAAATATGAATAAATTAAAATCGGATAGAGATAAAAAGAAATATTTTAAGATTGTTGAGAATTATTTGACAGGAGAATTTGAGGAGCAATTAAAAAAATTATCAAGAAAAGATGGACAAATATTGATAAAATTAATCTCAAGACAAACGGGAAAAAGCACTTATGACTTAATTAAAGATTTAAAAGGTGGCTGGAAGGCTTTCTGGAGTAGTAATACTGCCAAACTTTTTAGCTTAGATTTAAAAGCCGAATATGCACCTTATGATAAAACCGAAGATTTCTTGATAGAAAGTATTTTAATTTCGCATTTTAGAAGAGGACTTTTAGAAAAACAAGAACCTGCTAAACCTATTAATCACCAAGCATTAGGTGAACATTGGCGAGAAAGAGTAAGAAAAGCAAAAGAAGCAAAGGCAGAAAAAGATGAGGAATAATAATTTTTATAAATAATTGGGCTAAAGCCCAATTCTATTGAGAATTTGATTTTTCAATAGGGCTAAAGCCCAATCTAATTGACAATAAATTTTGGTAAATTATCGTTTTTTAATGAATTTGATTGGGCTTTAGCCCAATTGTATTATTAAATTTTGAATAGAATTGGGCTTTAGCCCAATTATTAATAAAAAAAATCTAAACTAACCCAAAAACAAATTAAAACCTAAAACAAATTAATGTGCTTCCAGCCAGTTATCTCCAGTTCCCATATCTACTTCTAGTGGTACTTGAAAAGAATAAGCACTCTCCATTTCGGTTTTTACTAGGGTTTTTATAGTTTCGAGTTCAGGTTTATAAACATCAAAAACCAATTCGTCATGTACTTGAAGTAGCATTTTAGTTTTAAAATTCCCTTCTATTAATTTATGATGAATGTTTATCATGGCTATTTTAATCACATCGGCAGCACTTCCTTGTATTGGGGCATTAATAGCATTTCGTTCGGCTGCACCACGTACCACTTGGTTAGATG
>JBGSBU010000138.1:0-2783 GCA_041730375.1 Solirubrobacteraceae bacterium | reverse complement strand
TGTTGTGGTTTGATTAAAGATTAGAAAATACGATATTTTTAAGATTATTTTAAGTGCATAATATGAAGTTGTGGTTTGATTAAAGATTAGAAAATACGATATTCTTATTAGTTTGGTTAAATTCGTTTATGTTGTTGTGGTTTGATTAAAGATTAGAAAATACGATATTAGCTAAGTTTATAGAGAGTAAGGCACCGTTGTTGTGGTTTGATTAAAGATTAGAAAATACGATATTAGTAGGTACTTTTGCTTTACTGTACTGCGAGTTGTGGTTTGATTAAAGATTAGAAAATACGATATTTTTCAAAAAACAAATAATAACAGCTAAATGGTTGTGGTTTGATTAAAGATTAGAAAATACGATATTTGTACCTAGCTTTGAGGTTGATGAAGTATTGTTGTGGTTTGATTAAAGATTAGAAAATACGATATTATTAGGAACAGCCTTAATAACTTGGACAAGGTTGTGGTTTGATTAAAGATTAGAAAATACGATATTTGTTGGCTTGTTACCTTCTAACTATCAATAAATTAAGCTTAAATATCGTAATAAAAAATGCTTCTTTTTTGGTTTGATAACCCAAAATTGAAGCATTTTTTTGTTTTAAAATAATTCTAACTGTGTGGGCGGTGGTTCTTTTGGTAATTCTGCTCTGCCCCAAAAATTAGAAATATTACCAAACTGTTTATCGGTAATTCTTAAAACACTAACCTTACCTAAAGGGGGTAATAGTTTATTTATTCTTTTTTCTTGGGCATCGGCACTTTCGCTACTGGCACAATGTCTTATGTAAACAGAATACTGCATCATAGAAAATCCGCTTTTTAATAAATTATTTCTAAAACCAGAAGCATTTTTTCTGTCTTTTTTTGTTTCGGTTGGCAAATCAAAAAATATAAATAACCACATAATTCTATACCTGTTTAAATCCATAGGTTAGGATATTTTATCTTTTTCTTTTCGCCAGTAAAGCACTGTTGTAAAGAACTTGCGGTTTTTTGCAACCCCACCATAAGTGGGCTTTTTTCTTCTTCAAAATAAACCGTTCTGGTTAAAAGTTGTAGTATCTCTGATTTAATGGCAGTATTCAATTCTTGCTCTTCAAACTTTTGCATAAGTTCAAATACTTTTTCGTCTACAATGGGTCTAAAAGGTTCCATTATATCATCTGCCAGAGCAAAGGCGTTGTATTTATTTTTATGATGTATACCCAAAGTATTTAATAAACCACTGCCAGAAAGTGCTCTTGCAGTTGCAGCTCTTAGTATAGCGTAACCATAATTAAGAAAATTATTTGGATAATCTCCAAAGCGCTCTCTTTTAAAATCTAGTTCAAAAAATCTTTTCCAGTAATAACTTGCTGCAACTCCCTCCATATTACTTGTATCTCCGCTCAAAACTTTTGAAGATAAAAAAGTAAAATGATTTTGTTTATTAGTTGTTTTTTGAAGTAAAATACCTTGGTTTAAAATTTTTTCTACCACTGTTTGCCGCCAAAGCTTCTTTTTTAAAGGCTCGCTAGCATTAATTTGGTATTTAAATAATTCTTGCTGAATGTGGTGGCTGTTAAGATTTAATAACATACCATTTGGTAAATGATTGGGATTGCAGAAAATTATAGCTACATTGTTTTCAACCAATTGATTTATAGCACCAATGCTTATATAAACCTCTGGATTATCTATAACCAAATAGCCAATATCTTCAATAGGAATTGAACTTTCTCTAATTTCTGACTTTATTTTTAGCTGTAAATTTTGAGTAGTAATAGAAGCCTTACTTTCTATTAGAATAGATTTTTTAAGCATTTTTATTCTAATTTAAATAAAAACACGTTACTATTTATTTTTAATAAAATATTTTAACTTCCTTGTATATAGCTAGTTGTAAAAAAAATACCTACCACGGTAAGAAATAGAAAAAAAAGTATTTTTTAAAAAGTTAGTATTAGTTTTTTAAAAATAAAAACCCCCTAAAAATTAAATTTTTAGGGGGTTTTTATTTTAGTTAAAATTTAACTTTTTAGGCGTTTATAACAATCTCTAAACCTGTTTTATCTTCGCTTAAATTTAAAATAGCTGCGTCTCCTTCTTTAAAATTACCGCTAATAATACTTTCTGCAACTACATCTTCTACATATTTTTGAATGGCTCTTTTTAAAGGTCTTGCTCCGTATTCTTTGTCGTATCCTTTATCTGCAACAAAGTCTCTTGCCTCTTCTGTTAAACTAATTTTGTAATTTAACCCTTCCATTCTTTTATATAGTTTATTAAGTTCAATATCTATAATTTTTAGAATACTCTCTTTTTCTAGCGAATTAAATACTATAATTTCGTCTATTCTGTTTAAGAATTCTGGGGCAAAAGCTTTCTTTAAAGCATCTTCAATGGTTAATTTTGCTCTAACATCTACATTATTTACTTTTGCAGAAGTTCCGAACCCAACTCCATCGCCAAAATCTTTTAATTGTCTGGTTCCAATATTAGAGGTTAAAATTATAATTGTGTTTTTAAAGTTAATTTTTCTGCCTAAACTATCGGTAATAAGTCCGTCGTCTAAAATTTGTAACAACAAGTTATAAACATCTGGATGGGCTTTTTCTATCTCGTCTAGCAAAATAACAGAATAAGGTTTTCTTCTAACCGCTTCTGTTAATTGCCCACCTTCTTCGTAACCAATATAACCCGGAGGCGCCCCAATTAACCTAGACACGGCAAATTTTTCCATATATTCGCTCATGTCAATTCTAATTAATGCATCGGGTGTATCGAATATTTCTTGT
>JBGSBU010000137.1:0-2788 GCA_041730375.1 Solirubrobacteraceae bacterium | reverse complement strand
CCCGAGGCAATAAAAATTGCAGTTCCCTACATAAAAGAAATTTTAACAAGTTTTAAAATTCCTATTTTATTTAAAAAAGGATATGAGGCCGATGATGTAATTGGCACACTAGCCATAAAAGCAGAAGAACAGGGTTATACTATTTTTATGGTAACGCCCGATAAAGATTTTGCACAACTTGTTACAGAAAAAATTAAAATATATAAACCAGCTTCTAAATTTGGGGGTGTTGAAATTCTTGGTATAGAAGAAGTTAAAAAGAAATTTGAGGTAAACAACCCAAAACAAGTAATAGATTTATTGGGGATGATGGGCGACAGCGTAGATAACATTCCGGGGTTACCTGGGGTTGGAAACAAAACTGCTGTTAAATTCATTCAAGAATATGGTAGTTTAGAAAATTTATTAGCCAATACCCATGAATTAAAAGGAGCTATTAAAACCAAAATAGAAGAAAATAAAGAATTAGGTATACTTTCTAAAAAATTAGCCACTATTATTACAGATGTACCTATTGAGTTAAATGAAGAGAGTTTAATACTAGAAAGTCCAGATTGGGAAAAAGTAAAGTCTATTTTTAATGAATTAGAGTTTAGAACATTATACCAATCTCTTAAACAATTTTATAAAATTGAAGAAAACAATGAGCCAAATAATTCCAATGTAGTTAAACAGGGGGATTTATTTGATTTAACCACTAATCACTCAACCAATATTACACAATCTACTAATACAGATTCTTTTTTATTAAACCAAGACAGTGAACCCAATAATTATACTAAAACCTTCGAAAATTCTAATACATTTTATCAATCCATCTCTGATGATATGGGAAGAAAAATTCTTCTTAAAAAATTATTGCAACAAAAAGAGGTTTGCTTTGATACAGAAACTACTGGTTTAGTAGAACTAGACGCAGAAATAGTGGGTTTATCCTTTAGTTATACAGAAAACAAAGGATACTACATACCTTTTAATAATAATTTCGAGGAAACAAAAGCTATTCTTGAAGAATTTAAACCCTTTTTCGAAAGTGACTCTATTCTAAAAATAGGTCAAAATTTAAAATTCGATATTAAAATACTAAATAATTATCAAATAAAAGTAAAAGAACCTTTATTTGATACCATGATAGCTCATTACCTAATTAACCCAGATTTAAGAAATAACCTAGATTATTTATCGGAAATTTATTTAAATTATAAGCCCATTTCTATTACCTCTTTAATTGGGAAAAAAGATAAAAATCAATTAAACTTTAAAGATGTTCCTTTATTAGAACAAACAAACTATGCGGTAGAAGATGCCGATATTACTTTACAACTAAAAAAAGTTTTCGAACCTTTATTAATCGAGAAAAAAGTAGATAAAATTTTTAAAGAAATAGAAATGCCTTTGGTTTTGGTTTTATCGGCAATGGAAACCGAGGGAATTAATCTTGACTCAAAATTACTAAACAATTATTCTATTACTTTAAAAGAAGAGCTAACACAATTAGAAAAAAAGGTTTTTGAAATTGCAAAAGAAGAATTTAATCTTAATTCCCCTAAACAATTAGGAATTGTTTTATTTGAAAATTTAAAAATAATTGATAAACCAAAGAAAACAAAAACCGGACAATATGCAACGTCTGAAGATGCTTTAGTTGGTTTAAAAAACGAACACCCTATTATTTCGTTATTATTAGAATATAGGCAATTACAAAAATTAAAATCAACCTATGTTGATGCTTTACCTAACGAAATAAATAGTAAAACCAATAGAATACACACTAGTTATATGCAAACTGTTGCTGCAACTGGCAGATTATCTTCTACTAAACCTAATTTACAGAATATTCCTATACGCTCTATACACGGACAAGAAGTTAGAAAAGCCTTTGTTCCAAAAAACGATGAATTTAAATTACTCTCGGCAGATTATTCGCAAATAGAATTACGGTTAATTGCAGAAATGAGTAATGAAACCATGATGATTGAGTCTTTTAACAAAAATGAAGATATTCATGCCTCTACTGCCTCTAAGGTATTTCATGTTCCAATTAACGAAATTACTAGAGAACAAAGAAGCCAAGCAAAAACAATAAACTTTGGAATTATTTACGGCGTTTCGGCTTTTGGTTTAAGTCAACAAACTGGATTGAATAGAACAGAATCCAAAAAATTAATAGATGCTTACTACGAAAATTATCCTTTATTAAAAGAATTTATTACTAAGCAAATATTTTTGCTAAAGAAAAAGGCTATGTAGAAACAATTTTAGGCAGAAGAAGATACCTATCAGATATTAATTCTAGTAATTCTATAGTTAGGAGCCATGCAGAAAGAAACGCAGTAAATGCACCCATACAAGGAAGTGCAGCAGATATTATAAAAATTGCTATGATTAGGATTCAAGAATTACTAAAATCATTTAAAACTAAAATGTTATTACAAGTTCATGATGAATTGGTTTTCGATTTATTTAAAGAAGAAGAAGAAGAATTAATTCCTAAAATTAAATTCGAAATGGAAAATGCAATACAATTATCTATTCCACTAATTGTTGAAGTAGGTGTGGGTAAAAATTGGTTAGATGCCCATTAAAGGTTTATATAATAATTAAAAACCCGCTCCAGAATCTTCGCTATTTATTACTGGTTTCTTAATTTGTTCTTTTTTGGTGTTATTAAATCTGTAAGTAAAGCTTAAATTTATTTGCCTTGTTCTGGCTTGTAAATTAGCATCTGAGGTGAAATCGGCACCAAAATTTGTAAATCTTCTTCTAGAGGTATTAAACAAATCATTTA
>JBGSBU010000136.1:0-2840 GCA_041730375.1 Solirubrobacteraceae bacterium | reverse complement strand
TGTTTCTCGGATTAGTCTTAGTGTTTCTAAATTAAATCCGCCAATTGGTGGGGATGTAGAAGCAGTGACAATTGAAATGGAAGAGTATAGAACTTAGAGAAAATTAAGTAAAGCAAAAGTTTTTGAACATTAAACATTAAACATTAAACTTTTTTATATATTTGCAATCCAATAAAAATTGGCGTCGTGGCCGAGCGGCTAGGCTGGGCTCTGCAAAAGCTCCTACTCCGGTTCGAATCCGGACGATGCCTCTAAAACCTTCAAGGAAACTTGGAGGTTTTTTTTTATTTAAATTTTTAGAAAAAATTAAGTAAAGTTAGTTTCGAATCCGAACGATGCCTACAACCTTTCCATTCCAAAGGAAACCCAAGAAAGAAGAATTTTTAAAAAAAAATAAAGCTAGAATAAAATAATCAATATCCACAAACTTGTCATTCCGTAGGAATCCCAAGTAAAAATAATTTAAAAATAAAGCTAGAATAGAATAAGAACAATACCCACAAACTTGTCTTTCCGTAGGAATCCCTAGAAGAATAAATTATCTCTGTTCTTCCAGGTGCTGAATTGCACTGTTTACGATTTTCTTGTCTTTTGGAAACAAGCCTTGCGAAAGTAAAAATACACCAGATATTATTAAAACAATACTGATAAATTTTTTAATAATTAGAATGTTTTTTGGATTTAATTTGTTTCTTAATTGCTTGGCGGCTAATATTTTACAAATATCTGTAATGAAATAAGTTGCAATAAGTGTGGTGAAAAAAGTAATCATTCTTGACGCTTTTAATTCCAACTGAGGTCCAATTGTAATTAATATTGCTAACCAAAAACCAAGAACTCCAATATTTATAAAATTCAAGAAAAATCCTTTAATAAATAAAGAGAAGTAATTGTTTTTTTCTAACTCTTTTTGGTCTTCTTCATCGAAGTCTTTCTTAGATTCATTTCTGTTTTTTACAAAAGAAATAATTCCATAAGTTAGCATAACTAAACCACCAAAAATAAATAATGCCGGATCGTCTTTTATACTTTGAATTAATCGATAACTACTAAAATAAGCAATTAAAATAAATATAATATCTGCTAAAACTACTCCTAAATCAAAAATAATTGCTGCTTTAAAACCTTTAACCACACTAGTTTCTAATAGAACGAAAAAAACAGGTCCTATCATAAAACTAAGGAAAAAGCCGAGTGGAATAGCAGAAATAATATCGTTTAGCATAATTTATTAAACTAATTAAGCCGCAAAATACTATTTTAAATTTAAAAAGTAAAAAATTTAGTTATTTTGCTTCTTCAATACTACCTCCAGCAACGATCTTTTTATTTATTTGTTTAGGTTTTCCATAAATAGTAATCGTGCCACCTGCTCTTACCTTTGCCGTAACTAATTCGGTTGCAAAAACACTAGCATTACCTCCCGCATTTACAGTAATATCTGTAAGATTTGTATGTAATTTATCTCCTTTATATTCGCCACCAGAATTTACTAAAGCATCTTGATTAGTAGCAATTCCTTCTAATTCTATTTTAGATCCATTTGCAACTCGCACAATTAATTTTTCTACTTTTAGATTGAGGTGAATTTCAGCTCCTTCTTTTGCTTTAATATCAAATGAAGTGTTTGTAATTTCTTTTTCACTAGAAATTCGAGAACCTTCATTAGCCTCTACTGCATCAATTTTTTTAAAATAAACTGTTGCAGAAATATTATCTCCATCTAATAATTTAGAAAAAGGCATTCTTATTTTTAATTCGCCATTTTTATTCACTATTTCTACTTCATCAGAACCTTTTCCAGTTAATACAACTTTATTTACTTCAGCTGGAATTAATCGAACATCTATCTGATCAAAAGTGGTTACTTTATTAAAATCACCAACTTCTTTTTCAGTTTGTGAAAAACATAATGTGCTGATTAATAATAAACTATAAATTAACTTCTTCATGTATTATTATTTAAGTAATTACTTTATTCTTGTTTTCTTATAAATGTAAAATCCAATTGTTTCTTAACTAAATCGGCATTTTTTACTTTAACGTAAACTTCATCACCTAATTGTAATAATGCCTTAGAAATTTGCCCGACTAAAGCATATTGTTTCTCATCAAAAGTGTAATAATCGTCTTTTATCTCTCGAATTCTACACATTCCTTCGCATTTATTTTCTACAATTTCTACATAAATTCCCCATTCTGTCACACCTGAAATAACACCTAAAAACTCTTGATCTTTATGATCTTGCATGTATTTAATTTGCATGTATTTGATAGAATCTCTTTCGGCATTGGTAGCTAAACTTTCCATATTACTAGAATGTTCGCATTTTTCTTCAAATTCCTCTGCGTTAGCACTTTTTCCACCATCTAAATAATATTGCAACAATCGATGTACCATTACATCAGGATAACGACGAATTGGCGAAGTGAAATGACTGTAATAATCAAAAGCTAATCCATAATGACCTATATTTTCAGTAGAATACTTCGCTTTACTCATCGTTCGAATCGCTAAAGTATCTATTAAATTTTGCTCTTTCTTACCATTTACATCAGCCATTAATTGGTTTAACGATTTCGAAATATCTTTTTTATCTCTTAAATTCATTTTGTAACCAAATTTTGAAATCAAAGCTTGCATTGCAAATAACTTATCTTCATTAGGTTCATCATGAATTCTATAAACAAATGTTTTCTTTTGTTTTCCTATAAATTCCGCCACTTTTCTATTTGCTAAAAGCATGAATTCTTCAATTAAATGATTCGCATCTTTTGAAGTTTTAAAGAAAACTCCATCTTCGGAATGCGGTCGACGAACGTGACGTCGGTGTGCCAGC
>JBGSBU010000135.1:0-2841 GCA_041730375.1 Solirubrobacteraceae bacterium | reverse complement strand
GTATAGTGTATCTATATCAAAATGTTCGTTAGACATGTATACTTCTTCTAAAATAGAAAATCTTTCGGGTGTTTTTCTATGTTGGTTTTCTTCTAAATAGTGTGTTAATACTTTTTTAACCTTTTCTAGATTATCTTCTTTTAATTGGGCTTCTTTATTCATTAGTATTATTAAGTATTTAAAGCAAAAATAAATATTTTATTGTTAATGGCTTTATTATTTTCTATATACTCTTTGAACGCCTTCTAATCCTTTTAATTTGCTTATTAAGTGATTGAGTTGTTTATCGTTTTGAATTTCTACAATTAATTTTCCTAGAAATAATCCACCATCATTAGAGGCGTTTAGTCCATTAATAGTAATTTTAAGCTTGTCTGTTAACAAACTTGTTATTTCGTTTAATATTCCTGTTTTATTTATTCCTTCTAGCTGAATTTCTACACTAAAATTACTGGTGGTTTCTTCCTTCCAACTTGCTGGTAATATTCTATAAGCAAAATTCGCTCTTAACTTTACTGCGTTACTACAATCTTCTTTATGCACCACAATGCCTTTGTTAACCGTTACAAAACCAAATACTTTATCGCCATAAATAGGAGAACAACAAGGCGCCAAGGTGTAGGGTAATTTATCGTGGTTGTTTTGAAAAATTAATTGTTGGTTATTTCTAACATTATTTAATTTGCTAAACCCAGTTCTTTTAACCGTAGAAATGGCGGTTCTTTTAATTGAATTTAAAATTCTTGAATAGGCATTAGAATTTCTGTTTACAAAATCTTTTAACTTAGTATTCGTTATTTCTCCTGTTTTTATTTTAAAAAATAAATCTTGACTGGTTTTTTCCTTAAAAAAAGCAACCAATTCATTTACTGTATTTTCGTTAAAGTCTACTTTTAAATGCCTTAATTTTCTAATTAGTATTTCTTTTCCTTCGTCTGATGTATTTCTTGTTTCTTGATTTACATAATGTTTTATCTTAGTTCTTGCCTTAGAGGTTACTACAAAATTTAACCAATCTGCTTTAGGCTTTTGACTAGCGGTTGTAATAATTTCTATCTGGTCGCCACTTTGCAAAACTGTGCTTATTGGAACTATCCTGCCATTTATTTTTGAACCCAAACACCTCTCTCCAACTCTTGTGTGTATTTCGTATGCAAAATCTAAAGAAGTAGCTCCTTTGGGTAATGTTTTTAGTTCGCCTTTAGGAGTGAAAACATAAATTTCTTTGGAGTATAAATTTAATTTAAAATCGTCTATAAAATCAGAAGTATTTAAAGCCGAGTTGGTTTCTATGGTGTCTCTAATTTTATTTAACCACTGCTCGTAAATAGAATCTTCTGTTACTTTACTTTGTTTATATTTGTAATGAGCTGCTATGCCTTTTTCTGCAATTTCATTCATTCTTTCAGACCTAACTTGTATTTCAACCCATTTTCCTTTTGGTCCAATTACTGTGGTATGTAACGCTTCATAACCCGTAGATTTTGGCTGAGAAATCCAATCCCTAAGCCTTTGTGGGTTGGTTGTAAATAAATCTGTTATAATAGAATAGGTTTTCCAGGCTATAAATTTTTCTTCTTCTTGTGGCACATCATAAAGAATTCTAATGGCAAATCTGTCAAAAACTTCTTCGAAAGGAATACCCTGTTTTTTCATTTTACGCCATATAGAGTAAATAGATTTAGACCTGCTTAGGATATTGTGTTTAAAATTTTCTACGTTTAGTTTTTGGTAAATTTTATCTTTAAAATCTGTTAAATAGCTCTCTCTTTCTTCTTTGGTTTCTTCTATTTTTCTGCTAATTTCGTTGTAGATTTCTGGCTCCAAATACTTTAAAGATAAATCTTCTAGTTCTTCTTTTATTTTATATAACCCAAGCCGGTGTGCAAGTGGTGCATATATATAGGCGGATTCTGACGCTATTTTTTTTTGTTTCTGAGGATTCATAAAATCTAAAGTCCTCATATTGTGCAACCTATCTGCTAGTTTAATTAAGACTACCCTAACGTCTTCAGACATGGTTAAAAATAGCTTTCTATAATTTTCTGCTTGAATAGAGATATCGCTAGATTTATCTATTATAGTAAATTTGGTTAACCCATCAATAATTTTTGCCATTTTGGAGCCAAATATCCCTTCAATATCTTCTGTAGTATAGGCAGAATCTTCTACCACATCGTGCATTAATGCCGCAGCAATGGTTTTTGCATCTAACCCAATTTCGTTACCCACAATTGTGGCTACTTCAATGGGATGGTAGATGTATGGCTCGCCAGACTTTCGTCTTTGGTCTTTATGAGCATCTAAAGCTAAATCAAAAGATTTTCTTATAAGTATTTTATCCTCTTCAGATAAAATTCTATAGGTGGTCTTAATTAGCTCTTTGTACTTCTTGATTATCTCAAGATTTTCTTTTTCTAAATCTATTTCTAGCATTACTCTAAATTTACTAAATTTTTACATTAGTTTGTTTACTAAAAATTTACTATTTATCACACAAAAAAAAGTAGTAAATAAAATAATAAATTTCCTTATAATTTTTATTTACCTAAAAATTTTCTTGTTAAGAAAAAAATCTACTTTTTACAATTATAAACAAATAAATCATTGTTTATATTCTTATGAAGGTTTTTATTATTATTTTTACTAAAAAAAAAATTGTGTAATTTTATTAAACTATAAATATAAACATGAAAAAAATTAAATTAATTTTCATTTTATTATCTTTTTTGGTGAGCTGTGAGTCTGAACAAACAAAATACATCTATGGCTTTGGAATACCTTATCTTATGGCAGAAGAAATTAGTTCTTCTATGCATACTTTTCTGTTAAAACCAGATA
>JBGSBU010000134.1:0-2851 GCA_041730375.1 Solirubrobacteraceae bacterium | reverse complement strand
TTTAATTTTCCTTTCATTTATTTATTAGCCGTCTGCTCCTACTTGTTTAATATCTAATTGATAATTTTTTTCAAACCACACAGGGTTAACTTCTAATCCTAAAGATAATTGCACTGCGATAGCGTCTTGTATTGTTGCCAATCCTAGTTTTGAAAGCTGCGGCATAGATAGCATAAAAATAGGATACTCTTTTTGTTTACCAAATTTATAATCTATAACAGGCCTTAAAATTTCTTTATTAATATGCTGTACTGCTTTTAATCCCAGTCTTATAGCCCGTGTTTTTCTTAAATTACTTGCTTCTTGCGCTCCTCTTTGACCAGAAGTTGTATCGGTACCAACAACAGATTCCCCAGCTAATTGGTCTGTAATTAATGTTTGATTTTGTGTCAGTAATAAGCTATAAATATCATATTTAGCTGAAGTATTTGTAAGATTTTTTAAACTTAATCCGGGGGGCAGCGCAATATTTTTCCATGAGTCATTTTTATTTAAATCAGAAATAATAGTTTTTACGACGGACGTTTTAACTTCACTTGTTACTTCTAATACAGTGGTTGGAGTAGCTCCCCTTAAAGCGAAAATATTTGCCAAGCACTCAATTTTTTCTCTTTGCTTTAAAAGATAATATATGATTTTACCCAATCCGTCTCCTAATGGAGATAAATTTAAAAATTGGGAGAAAACAAAAGTAGAAAATTTTGTATTTGTCGCATTTAATAACTCATGACCGTTAACACTTTTTCTAAATTGCAATCCTTTTTCTGTAGGCCATAAATACTCAGGCGGGATAGCTCTTAATTTTGCTAAAGAAGGTTTACCGGCAGAGTCTTTTCTCCACACTTTTTCGTGCGCAATTACTCCGGTAATATAGGCTAAAAGCAGATTATCATAATATTCATTTATGTTTATATCAAAAAATAAATCCTCTATATATTTAGCATGAGCTGCTGCTTTAAATTTAGAGATATTTTCAGCAGGAATAATTTGAGAATTTAAACCAGAAACTTCTTGTGTTAGCTTTAAAAATGAACCAGAAACAATTGGATGGTACGGCAAATTGTATAGCAATTGTAGCCCGTCATGATATCCAAATTCAGTATAAAATCTTTTATTCGCCCCCTCTAAAAAGACAGAGCTATCTGCGGTAATATAAGAAAAAATTGCGTTTTCTAATGTGTGGCCATTTCCTGTAAATTGGTCATATAAATTATCGTATAGGTTATCCATAAGAGTGCTATTAGTATATTGTTAATAACCCTTAATGGTTATTGTTTTTATACGCTGTTTAGTGAAATGTTTGATAATTTAGAAAGGGTTAAAGCTCTTTTGGGCAAAGCTGCTTATTTTGAACCTAACGCAGCTTTAAGCTGTTTGCCGGCAAGGATAGTTAATATTGCGGACCCACAAAAGAAAAGCCGCTGTAAAGTTGAACTGTATAATTTTACTTCTGTTGATAGTACAGTAAGTTATGCTTCTGATTGGTCCGCGCCATTACAGCCTTTTAATGGTATTTTACCAGAAGGATTTTTAAATAAACAAGTTTTAGTTTTTTCTATAAATAATAGCTACGAATCTTTATTAGTAGTTTTACCTGGGCCTTTAGTTTATAGAGAAAATGAGTCTTTACCTGAGGCAAGCTTTAATAACTTGGGCTTAGAAATTATTATTTTAGGCAATTCAGAATCTTTTAAAGCTATTTGTACTTTAAGGAACAACCAGTACATTTGGGAAAAAATCTGCCCTCTGGCTCACGGACATAGCTCAGGGCATTCACAGCCTCAGTTTAGAGATTCCTCTGGTGACATGCAAATGCCCATCGAACAAAGGGCTATTAATGACCAAGTATTTGGGACAGCTGTCAACGCCTATGTTAAAGATTCTGACAATTTACCGCCGATACTTACTTAAAATATTTTATGCTTAAATCTAAAAGGACCGGTGATAAAAAATGCTCAATTGGAGCTAATTGCAAAAATACTTGTATCTCTAAAGCTAAAGATTGTTTAGTACCTCTGTCTCCTAAAAATAAAAGTAAAATTATTGGCGCAGTTAATTCCTTAAAAAAATTAAAAGCTATTAACCAGGCAGAGAAAGCTTTTATTTCTAAAGGAGGCTCTGTGCCTGCTGCAGCAAAATTGCTTGCTGTTTTATTAGATAGGCCAGGCCCTCAATACAAAGGAGAGGGCCCTTTAGCCTTGAAGCAAATTATTAATGATTTTTATAAATTATCCGGTAAAGAATTTAGACTCAGCACTGTTTCTTTGGGGGAAGGTCGCTCCCAAGCAGATAGAAGAGCTGGAACAATTAAAATAAACGCTAAAAATAATTTAATTCAACAAAGAAAAGAATTATTTCATGAGCTAGGGCATTTTGCTGGAAAAAGTACTTCTAAAGCAGCTAGAGCAGAAACAGATTTTATTGAAAAGCGTAAAACAAGTGCAACTCCTAAACTGTTATCTGAAATTACAGGCAGTAAAGCTTTTGGTTTAGAAAAAGCCTACGCCGGAAAGTTTCCAAATCCTTATACAGCTAAGTATTACATCTCAGGCGCAACAGAAGTTTTTTCTACTGGATTTGAAAATTTTTCTTCCGCATCTGATTTATCTAAATTTTATAAATCAGACACAGAACACTTTGGCCTTATTATGAAGTATATTAAAGGAGAGCTTTAATAATCTAGTAATTGTTCATATTTGTTTTTCTAATCTTTTAGCTACTTCTAATAAGGCAAGTAATTCTTCTATAGAAGTTGTTTCCCAATTTTTCCAATTATAATTAAATTGCCGGCCAGAAACTATATAAATAACTTCTAGCCATACATCCGGTTTTATTAAATATTTTTTAAGTA
>JBGSBU010000133.1:0-2864 GCA_041730375.1 Solirubrobacteraceae bacterium | reverse complement strand
GTATTTTGGCAAGGGAGTATTACCTAATTCGTATAATTTTTTTCTGTAATCTTCATAAGATCCATCAAATAAAAAACGAAGAGTTCTTCCTCTAGAGGTTGTATTGTCTATAACCTCTGCTACTAAAGTTTCTTCTTGGTCGAAGAATAATTTATTTCCAATTCTTATTTTTCTAGCTGGGTCTACTAAAACATCCCATAATTTTCCCTCGGCACTTAGTTCTCTTAATAAGAATACTTCAATTGTGGCTCCAGTTTTTTCTTTATTTCCATACATTCTTGCAGGAAAAACTTTTGAGTTATTTAGTATAAAAGTATCGCCTTCATCAAAATAATCAATAATATCTTTAAACTTTCTATGTTCTATTTTTCCAGTACTTCTGTGTAAAACCATAAGTTTAGACTCATCTCTTTCTTCTGTTGGGTTTTCTGCGATTAATTCGTTAGGAACTTTAAACTTAAAGCTTGATGTTTTCATAAATTAATAATTCTTATTTTTTAATAAAGAATTTAGTGTTAAATTATATTTATTTATAGTTCAAAAGCTTTTTTTATTTTTTGAACATAATCTAATTTTTCCCAAGTAAAAAGTTCTACCTCTACCGTTTGTTGATTTCCGTTAGAATCAAACAACATTTTGGAAATTATTTTATTTTCTCTACCCATATGCCCATAGCTGGCAGTTTCTAGATAAATTGGATTTCTAAGTTTTAATCTTTCTTCAATTGCTCTTGGTCTCATATCAAAAAGATCGTTTATTACTTCTGCAATTTCAGAATCAGACTTATTTATTTTTGAGGTATTATAGGTGTTTACCATTAAACTAATTGGTTTAGCTACCCCAATAGCATATGATACTTGTACTAGTATTTCATCTGCAACTCCTGCAGCAACCATATTCTTAGCAATATGCCTTGCAGCATAAGCGGCAGATCTATCAACTTTTGAAGGGTCTTTTCCACTAAATGCACCTCCACCATGCGCACCTTTTCCGCCGTACGTATCCACAATAATTTTTCTACCTGTTAAGCCAGTATCACCATGTGGCCCACCTATAACAAACTTTCCAGTAGGGTTTATGTGGTATATGATATTTTCATCAAATAATTTTAACAAGTTTTCAGAAATACGTTGTTTTATTCTTGGAATTAAAATCTGTTTAATATCTATAGAAATTTTTTCTAACATGGCTTCTTCTGATGCAAATTCATCATGCTGAGTTGAAACAACGATAGTGTTAATTCTAATTGGCTTGTGGGTATCGTCATATTCAACACTAACTTGGGCTTTAGCATCTGGTCTTAAATAAGCAATAGTTTCTGGCTCTTCTTTTCTAATTTTGGCTAATTCTTTTAAAATTTCATTTGAAATAAATAATGGAATTGGCATATAGGTATCCGTTTCTGATGTTGCATAACCAAACATCATTCCTTGGTCTCCAGCTCCTTGATCTTGTTTGTTTATTTTATCTAAACCTTGTCTTATGTCTGCAGATTGTTCGTGTAAGGCAGATAAAATACCACAAGAATTGGCATCAAATAAATATTCACTCTTGGTATAACCAATTTTTCTAATAACCTCTCTAATTATTTTATTTAGATTTAAATTTGCTTTTGAGTGAATTTCTCCAGCCACAATTACTTGTCCAGTGGTTAATAATGTCTCGCAAGCCACCTTGCTTTCTGAATCTAAAAATAAGTAATTATCAATGATCGCATCTGATATTTGATCTGCCATTTTATCAGGATGACCTTCTGATACTGATTCTGAGGTAAAAATATAAGGCATAGTGGTTATGTTTTAACAAAAAAACAAAGGTATTAATAAAAATATCAAAAACATGTAGTTTCTTTATTCTAATTTGTAAGAATGTTTTGATTCTATGTTAGAATGGTTTTAAAAAAAAACCATAAATAAAATATACGGCGCTATAATTATAAAAAAAATCAATCAATCCTGAAATTAAATAGCTTAACAGTATGTTGTCTTAATTCATGGACAATCGTCTGTTATGTTTGTTCCATCAATATTTATGGTTAAGTTTGGTTTACATAAACCAGATACAGATAAATTACCGCTTAATGCTTGGTTTCCTCCAACAAAAAAAACTTTTATATTTGATTTAGTGAAATCGGGTAAAGCACCAGATAAAGAATTTTCTTGAAATGAAAATTCTTCAAGAGATTGAATATTACCTATTTCGTAAGGAATTGAACCTGTAAAAAGGTTGCCTCCTGCAGATATTTTTTTTATTTTTCTTAGGTTTCCAAGTTCACTTGAAAGTATACCGCTAAGGTCATTGTTACTAATATTTAATTCCTCTAAACTTTTTAAATTTCCCCATTCAAAAATTAAAGGACCGTTTAGTTTATTATTGCTTAAATCTAATATTTTAAGTGCAGATAGATTACCAATCTTCTTTGTTATAAATTTTTCTTCAAAACCATTGATTATAGTTGTATTCGATATTAAATTACAGTTATTTAAATATAAATTTTGAAGTTTACTTAGTTCGGTAATTTTAATGGGAAACTCTGTGCCTTGTAAATTAAATTCGTTTTGACTTAAATTTAATGTTATAAGATTTTTAAAATTTGCTATTTCATCCGGAATAGTTCCTTTTAAATTATTATTATTTAATTTTATACTCATAACATGCCCGTTAGCATCTACCTCTACACCAAACCATGTGCTAATAGCATCTGCCGTATTCCAATTTGTTTTGTTAATCCAACTACCTCCTCCTAAAGAATTAAAAATAGCTAGTAATCCTTCTTTTTAATTCGGTAAAGAATAATCTGTGTCTGCTGCTATAATTGCTAATCTAGTTCCAGTTAAAGAAGATTCCTCTTGAGTGTTATCTCC
>JBGSBU010000132.1:0-2968 GCA_041730375.1 Solirubrobacteraceae bacterium | reverse complement strand
AACTAGTTTTCTATGGTACAACATCCAGCAATGCAGCTTTGAGATGCAATTAAACATCTTTCGCCAATTATGGTATCATGCCCAATTTGAATTAAATTATCAAGTTTCGATCCTTTTTTAATTATAGTAGCGCTTGTTACTCCTCGGTCTATTGTACAATTTGTACCAATTTCTACTTCATCTTCAATAATTACTTTACCTACAGACTTTAGTTTTTCGTAGCCATTTTCTGTTTTTTTGTAATAAAAAGCATCTCCACCAATAACCGTTCCGCTACCAATAATTACATTATCTCCAATAGAAGTATGGTCAAAAATACTAGCATTAGCATGTATAATGCAATTTTTGCCAATTGTTACGTAATTCCCTATAAAAACATTGGGTTGAATAATAGTTTTTTCTCCAATTATAGAAGAATCTGATATTGGTTTAATAGAGTTTGTAAAAAGTGAAAAATGCTGACCTAATTTTATAAAATCTCTGAACGGATTATCTGATATAAGTAAAGCCTTTCCTTCTGGGCAATCTATTTCTTTGTTTATTAAAATAACGGTTGCTTTAGATTCAATTGCTTTTTTGTAATATTTTGGATGATCTACAAATACAATTTCTCCTTTATCTACTCTATGAATTTCGTTTAGCCCTTCTATAGGAAATGATTCATCTCCTATAAATTTTACTTCTATAATTTCGGCTATTTCTTTTAGCGTATGGGTTCTGTTAAATTTCATATTATTCAACCAATTTTAAATCTATATAAAAATTTTTATCTATTTTAAAGAGTTCATCTTTTTTCAAAGATATATATATCCATTTAGATGAAGAAGGATAAATCCATTTTCCGCTGGTTAGTTTTAGAGGAAATTTTTGTTGAAATTTTAAATTATTATCCCATCTAAACATAAAAATATTATTTTTTAACTTTTTATAAAGTAATCTAGGAATTACTGTTGTTTTTAAATATTGATTAAAAAATGAAGTATAATTTTTTTTTGTAAAATTATTTATAGTGTTTATAAAGTCTTTGCTGGTAATGGTTTTATTGTGTAGTGTTTTTGTTAAATGGCGTAATAAATTATAGAAAATAGTTTCGTTATTTAGTACTTCTTTAAAGGTATGTATAATATTTGCTCCTTTGCTGTACATATCTGCGCTTCCTTCTTGTTCTAAATTATTTTCGTTTAAAATAAGACTATCATTTTTTATATTTGCTCTTAAGCCTATAATATAATCATCTCCAGCATTTTTTCCGTTTATACAAGAGGTATATATTCCCTCTGTGTAGGTGGTAAAAGATTCATGAATCCACATATCTGATTTTTTTTTACCAGTTATAGAATTCCCAAACCATTCGTGCCCAGATTCATGCACAATAATATAATCCCAGTTAAGACCCAATCCGGTTCTAGACATATCGTGTCCCAAATAACCATTTTCAAATTTATTGCCATAGGCTATGTTGCTTTGGTGCTCCATTCCAACAAAAGGTGCTTCAACTAATTTGTAGGAATCTTCGTAAAAAGGGTAGGGGCCTAATTTTTCTTCAAAACAGGTTAACATAGATTGCACCTGTTTAAAATGATTTTTTGCTTTTTCTAAATTCTCTTCTAATACCCAAAAATCTAAGAGTAAATCTCCTTTTTTTCCTTTATAAACCTCAGAAAAGTTTTTATAATTTCCTATATAAGGAACTATATTATACGGGTTTATAGGGTTATTTACCCGCCAAGAGTAATTGGTTTTGTTATTTGGTAAATCTTTTTTGCTAATTAATTTACCATTACCAATACCTACCAAATTGCTTGGAACAATTATATTAAGTTGTGCTCCAAAATCGGGTTCATCGCCCCAGTCATCCTTGCACGGATACCATAAGCTTGCACCATTGGTTTGGCATGCAACAGAAATAAACGAATTTTTATTTAGGTCTTCATTAAAAACCCAACCTCCTTGCCAAGGAGCATTTTCTGCAATTTTTGGTTTACCAGAGTAGTTTATAGTTATTATGGTTTCTAACGCATCAATTTCATTTTTATAGGCAGAAAGATTTACTAAATAATAGTTTGTTTTATGCACAATTAACTCATTAGAGATGCTAAGTGCAGAGGTTGTTGCAGTTGGTTTTATAAATTGAATAGAGATATCAGAAATTTGCATTGGGTATTGTAAATCTAACCGAAGTATATAATCTTTAGTTTTTAACTTCTTTTTAAAATGAATTTGGGTAGATCCGTTTAAAAATTTATTTCCTATTTCTGGTTCAATGGTTATATTATAGAACAAAACATTCCACCAGTCTCTATTTTTATTTGCTAGCTTGGTTGTACTTTTTGCCAATAAAGTAAAAGAAATAATTAATAACAAAAAAGTTAATGCAAATTGCTTTTTCATGGGTTATTTATTCACTTAAATTACTTAAATTTTTTAATAAAATTGTTGCTTTTCTTTCTCCAATAATAGCAGTTAATTCTTCTTGGGTTTTTGTTTTTATGTTTTTAACACTTTTATAGGTAAAAAGTAATTTTTCTTTGGTTTCTGGTCCAATTCCTTTAATGGAATCTAACTCTGATACAAATGCAGTTTTGCTTCTTTTATCTCTGTGTTTTAAAATACCAAAACAGTGCGATTCGTTTCTTATATATTGAATAACTTTTAACGTCTCAGACTGTTTATCTAAATAAAGCGGAATTGGGTCGTTGGGAAAAAATAATTCTTCTAATCTTTTTGCAATGCCCAAAATTTTAATTTTTGGGTAAAGTTCTAGTTTTTTTAAACTTTTTATAGCAGAACTAAGTTGTCCTTTTCCCCCATCAATCACAATAAGTTGCGGTAAAGGTTCATTTTCATCGATTAATCTCTTGTACCTTCTATAGACAACCTCAGTCATAGAAGCAAAATCATCAGGACCTTCAACCGTTTTTATGTTGAAATGACGGTAGTCTTTTTTGCTTGGTTTCCCATTTTTAAA
>JBGSBU010000131.1:0-3039 GCA_041730375.1 Solirubrobacteraceae bacterium | reverse complement strand
AAAAACTTTATTTTTTTTTAAAGTGCTAGCTTTTTCAATGGCTTTTTCTAAAGAATTAACTACAAATAAGTTCTTTTCTTCTTTAACCAATGATGAACTAATAACTATATTTTCCCTTTTTGGTAGAGGTTTACTACCAATTGACTCAAATGTTTTTCTTCCCATTATAATAGGGAAACCAGATGTTATGCTTTTAAATCTCTTAAAATCATTGGGTAAATGCCACAAAAGCGAATTATCTTTTCCAATTACATTATTATCTGAAATAGCAACTATAATTATTAATTCCAATTTAATTTGAAGCGTTTATTATTTTTTTAGCATTTAAAATAAAATCTAATTGATTTTTTAAATCGGTAGTTTTTTTAACAGAATAAGCGCTTTCTTTAAGCTTAATTGCATCATCTATTGCAGAATTAGCAATTTTTTTAACATTTTCGCTAAATTTATTATACTTTTTGTAAAAAGAGATAACAGCAGTTGTTACATTTTTTGTTTCTTGTAAATAGTCGCCAGACATAATCCAATCAAATCCAATTTTTTGAAATTTAGCAGTTTCCGGATTTTTAAATGAATTAAGTAAATAATCTCCCGCTACTTTACTTACAGTAGAAATTTTAGATTCGTCTTTATTTTCTATTATAATTTTAGAAATAGAGTTTAATAAATCTCCTTCAATATCCTTTAAATTAATTTCTTTAATAGCTAAATTGGCTTTTTCTTTGTCTATTTTATATAAGCCTTCTAAAGATTTTCCTAATACACCAAAAGACTCGCTTTTTAATCCACTTTCAAAAACAGTTATAAATTTTTCTATATTTTCTTGTTTCAATAAAATTTCTAATGCCTTACTTCTAACTAGTGTTTTTTCGTCTTTTAAAGCTAATTCTGCTATTTTTAAAATTGTTTGATCTAAAATATTTTTATTTTCAAAATTTAATAATTCTAACGCCAAAATTCTAATTCCAAAATATTTATCAGACAAAGCTAATTGTAGTATTTTTACCACTTCAGCATTTTTTTCTTGTTCTTCGGCAATACCTATTAGTGCAAACTTTCTTGCTAAATACCTTTTGGCATTTTTATATTGAAAAATATATTGTTCGGTAGTTTTATTTTCTTCCACATCGGCTAATAGATAATTATCTGCATCAAATAACACTAAATTAGCTTTCTTTTGAGTTTCAATTTTAAAAGTATTTAACTCATTTTTATTTACCCATATTGTATGTGTTTTAGATGTTTTACCTTCAAAAATCTCAACTTTTACTGGAAATTCAAATAATGGAGTGCCTTGTTTCTGAAAAACCGCTAGGTTAACATATTTATCGCCATATTCTGTTTTAATCTCTAACTTTGGATGCCCATTTCCATAATACCATTGATTAAAAAACCAATTTAAATCTTTACCACTAACACTTTCTAAAGCTAATCTAAGCTGATGTACTTCTCCAGTACCATATTGGTTATCTTTTAAGTATTTTTCTAATCCTTTAAAAAAGGCATCATCTTCTAAGTAATTCCTAAGCATATGTAATATTGCTCCGCCTTTATTATAAGATACGGCATCAAATACATCTAAAGGTTTATTATGATTGAATCTAACTAAATTTTTACTGTAATTATCTTTTTGTGCTATATAACCTTTAATTTCTTCTTCTCTTCTTGCATCTGCATGATCTAATCCATATTTATATTCTCTCCATAAATATTCGCTATAATTAGCAAAAGATTCATTAACGGTTAAATTAGCCCAACTTTCTGTGGTAACTAAATCTCCAAACCAGTGGTGAGCCAATTCATGTGCAATTACATCTTCCCAAATGTTTTCGTCTACTAACTGGCCATGTTTTTGGTTAGCATTCTCTGCATGTATAACTGCAGTTGTATTTTCCATTGCACCGCTTACATAATCTCTACAAATTATTTGCGAATACTTATCCCAAGGAAAGTCATAACCAAATTTTTTAGAAAAGAAAGTAATCATTTCTGGTGTTAATCCAAAAATCTCTTTAGCATAGGGTTCATAATCTTTTTCAACATAATAATTAACCTCTTTACCTTTCCAACTATCTTTTATTAAAGCAAACTCACCAGCTGCAATAAAAAATAAATAAGGTGCATGTTTTTGGGTTTGTTTCCAATAATCTGTTCTTGTATCGTTGGCATTTTGAACTTGCGAAATTAATTTTCCGTTAGAAAGTGTTACCATTTTTTTAGGAACAGTTAAATAAATTTCTTGAGTTGATTTTTGATTTGGGCTATCTATTGTTGGAAACCAAACGCTGTTAGAGGTTGGTTCTCCCTGTGTCCAAAGCTGGGTAGGTTTTTCTGGATCTTCATCTCTTGGATCAATAAAATATAATCCTTTTGCGTCTGTAACTGCGGCTCCTCCCTTCTCCTTTACTTCTTTTGGTCTAGATGTATATTTAATGTATATGTTAAAAATTTGATCTTTAGTATAATTATTTAATAATTGAATGGTTAATGAATCGTTTTTATATTCGTATTTAAGCATTCTTCCATCGTTCGACTTTACTTGATGAATTATCATTGCTTTTGCATTTAGTGTAATGCTATTTGTTGTGTAAAAATATGGTTTTGCACTTATCCAAGCTTCTCCTTCCATTTCTTCTTTTTGGAAATTAGGAGTTAATTTAAGTTTAGTATGCTCTATTATATTTAAAATTTCGTTTGATGCTTTATATTTATTCTGGGCATTTAGGTTTAAACTAATAAGTAGGAGAATTATGAATCTTAATGAATTAATCATTTATATTTTTTAGAATTAAAGTTTGTTTAAATAGCTACTTTCCCTTTTATATGAGGAAATGATTTGTAATTTTCTAATAAAAAATCATCGAATTTAAAATCAAAAATATCAGATGTATTTTTGATTATAGACATTGTAGGAAGTTTTTTAGGTTTTCTCTTTAATTGTAATTCCATTTGCTCAAAATGGTTTTGATAAATGTGTGCATCACCAAAAGTATGAATAAATTCTCCTGCTTCAAGGTCGCAAACTTGGGCAATCATCAT
>JBGSBU010000130.1:0-3069 GCA_041730375.1 Solirubrobacteraceae bacterium | reverse complement strand
GATATTGCAATTTTATTTTCTTTAATATCAGCACCTAGTATAATTTTTTCGTTACCATAACTTTTAAGTAAATCAAAAAATAATTCAGGATTTTTAACGGCTAAACTTCCAATATTCACTTGGTTTGCTCCACTTTCTAGTGCGATTTTTAGCGATTTTTCGGTTTTTATTCCACCACCAAAATCTATGGTTAATTTAGTTTTATTAGCAATCGTTTCTAATATTTTGTAATTTACAATTTGGTTAGATTTTGCTCCATCTAAATCAACTAAGTGTAAATTTTTAATTCCATGCGCTTCAAAAGAAAGAGCTACTTCTAGTGGATCCTCGTTATAAATCTTTTTTTTATTGTAATCTCCTTTTTCTAACCTAACGCATTTACCTTCTATTATATCTATTGCAGGAATAATTTTCGTCATAATTAAATGGCTTTTATCCAGTTAATGGTTTTAAAAATAGCATTAGATCTAGATTCTAATTTAGATAAATAAACATCGTGCATTGCATCTTTAATCTCAAATAAAGTAACGTTACTGCCTAAAGTTGGTCCAATGGTTTTCATATCGCTAATTTTTAAAACCACATCGGAAATTAAAATTTTATCATCCCATTTTTTTGGAAAAAAAGTTTGGCTAGAATGTAAAATCAGAACGGGGATAGAAAGATTTAATCCTTTTTTAATAATTTTAAAACCATTATTCACCCCATTTAACCAAGATAAAAATATACCATCTGTTTCTTTTACTTTTCTTATATAGTCCCATTCTCCTTTATAATCTTTGTGTAAACTATCATTATAAATTCCACCTATAGAGGGTTTTTTTAATTCTTTTATTTTAGCAAATGGAAATAATTTACCAATAAATCCACTTAGCGGAACTATTTTTTTTAGGTTTGAAGGAAGAGGAAAATTAAGTAGCGGACTATTTAAAATGATGGAGGATATTTTATGTTTAAGTTCTCCTTCATAAGCATATAAAGAAATTATTAACCCTCCAGTAGAGTGGCCCATTAGATGTATTTTTTCGTATCCTTTTTCTAATATAATAACAATACTTTTTGTAATTTCCTCGTAATATTCGCTAATTTTTCTGAAATAAAAGTCGTGCTGGTGACCTAGTTTAGATCTACCATATTTTCTTAATTCAAGTGCATAAAAATCTATACCAGTCTTGTTAATTTCTTCTGCTAAATTGTTGTGAAAAAAATAGTCTGAGAAACCATGTATATGAATAACGGCACAATTAGAAGATTTTTCGTTGGTGTAAATTAGATTAGCAACTACTTTTCCTTCATAATCATCTTTGCAATTAATTAATATTGTTTTTAAATTCATTTTAAGAATTTAGATTTATGAATGTTTGAATAAATTTATCTCCTTCAGCAGAACTTTTTTCTGGATGAAATTGACAACCAAAAAAGTTGTCTTTTCTTACCACAGAACTAAATTCAATTTCGTGACTGCTTTTTGCTATAGTATACTCATTAACAGGCATATAATAGCTATGTGCAAAATAAAAATAAGAATCATTAAATTCTTTAAGTAAAGAATCTTTGGTTTCTATGTTGTTCCAGCCCATATGAGGGACAGATTTACTAATATTAAACTTTTTTACTTCTGTGGGTATAATTCCTAAACCCACTGTTTCTCTTTCTTCGGAATAACTACCCAACAGTTGCATTCCTATACAAATTCCTAAAACAGGTTGGGTTAAATTTTTAATTAAATCTATTAAGTTATATTTTTCTAATTGCTCCATTGCATACCTTGCTTCGCCTTGCCCAGGGAAAATAACTTTATCAGCCGCTAAAATTTCATTAGCATTTTTACTTAAAGTAGTATTTATGTTAAGACGCTCAAAAGTGTTTTGAACAGAGGTAACATTACCCGCTCCATAATCTATAATAACAATATTCACAAATTAATAATTTTTTTTTTGAAATTAAGATTAAAAAAAGCCATCTTAAAAAGAAAATCTAATAAAATATTTGCTAAAAATAATTAATAATAATTTGATAATCTTAAAAAGATAAAAAATAAGGTTAAAATTATTTATTAACTAATGTTTAATTTTTGGGCTATAATTTCTAGAATTTCATTTATTGTTTCTTCTTTAGAATTAATAGAATTATCTATTCCTATTGCATCTATTGCTTTTTTTAAAGGAGAATCTTTTCTGGTAGAATCAATTAAATCTCTTTCTATCAAATCTATAGTAACTTCTTCTAGCGTTGTTTTGTTATTAAGTTGGTTAAATCTTCTTTTTGCTCTAATTTCTATAGAAGAGGTAATGTAAAATTTAATTGCCGAATTAGGGAATACATTCGTTCCTATATCTCTTCCATCCATAACAATTGATTTGTCTATGGCAAAACTTCTTTGAATTTTAGTTAAAAAATTCCTTACTTCATATATTTTAGCAATTGAACTAACTTTTTTAGAAATCTCTTCTTCTCTAATTTCTTGTTCTACATTTTTATTGTTTAGATAAACCTCGTTTATTCCATTATCTGCATTCTTTCTAAAATCAATTAAAATTTCTTTTAGTGAATCAATCAATAAAATAGTGTCTAAACCGTTTTTAGTATATATATTATTTTCTATTGCAAATAAAGTAACCGCTCTATACATTGCACCAGAATCAATATGTATTAAGTTTAGTTTTTCTGCAACTGCTTTTGCAATTGTACTTTTACCAGATGATGAGGTACCATCTATTGCAATTACAAAGTTATTCATTTATGAGAGGCGAAAGGGAAAGATACAATTTCTGCTAAATTCGTTTTTTCTCTAATTTTAACATAAATTTTAGTTTTAGGTAATGTAAATTGTGTTTTAATATAACCCATTCCAATTCCTTTGTTTAGAGTAGGAGATTGGGTTCCGGATGTTACAATTCCAATTTTGTTACCCTCTTCATCATATATTAAATAATCTTTTCTAGGAATGCCAACTTCGCTTAAAATAAATCCCACTAATTTTTGATTGGGTTGTTTTTTAGATTGTATTTTTAATTGGTGGTGGTTTGTAAAAGATTTAGAGAATTTTGTAATCCAGCCTAAACCTGC
>JBGSBU010000129.1:0-3134 GCA_041730375.1 Solirubrobacteraceae bacterium | reverse complement strand
TTTCTTTTCTGCCTCAACTGGGTGTTCACTTAAAACTAAACCACCAATTTGCAAATCAGAAAAGCCCATTTTTTTGGCTTCTTTAAGCTCTTCTTTGCTTATTTCTTCTAATTTAGTTTTGGTCTTTAATGCCAAAGAAATATTAAAAATACCCCAAAGTTTATATAAAAACCACTTGTCTATTTTTGTTAAGTCGTGAATTTTATCTACAGAATAATTATTTTGAAATGCTTTTTCTATAGCCAAAACCCTTGTATCTGTTGGCTCGGAAAGTGCTAAATCTATATCTTCTATTTCTATGTTTAAATAAGGGTTAATAAAACCATTTAACCCATTATCTAGCATTCTTAAACCTTTCTGGAAAGCTTCTTCGAAGGTAACGCCAATGGCCATTACTTCTCCAACAGATTTCATGGCACTTCCTATTTTTTTAGAAACTCCATGAAATTTATTTAAATCCCATCTAGGAAATTTACAAACCACATAATCTAAAGCTGGTTCAAAAAAAGCAGGAGTAGTTTTAGTTACTGCATTTTTTAATTCGTGTAAACCATAACCTAGCGCCAATTTAGCTGCTACAAAAGCCAATGGATAACCTGTTGCCTTAGAAGCTAAGGCAGATGAACGAGACAAACGTGCATTTATTTCAATTACCCTGTAGTCTTCTGAATAAGGATCTAAAGAAAACTGTACGTTACATTCGCCCACTATTCCAATATGCGTAGCTATTTTAATAGAAAGCTCTCTTAGTTTATGATATTCTGAGTTAGTTAAGGTTTGAGAAGGAGCAATAACAATGCTTTCTCCCGTATGAACCCCAACCGGATCGAAGTTTTCCATGTTACAAACCGTTATGCAGTTTCCATAACAATCTCTAACTACTTCGTATTCTAATTCTCTCCAACCTTTTAAAGATTCTTCTAGCAATATTTGTTTAGAGTATGATAATGAATTGTCTACTAAAACTTTCAGCTCTTCATCGTTATATGCAAAACCGCTCCCCATACCGCCTAAAGTAAAAGCAGCTCTAACAATTACTGGGTAACCAATTTCTGCAATAACCTTTTTTGCTTCATCAAAATTAGTTGCCGATCCGCTTTTAGCTAAACTAATATCAATTTCATTCATTTTGGTTTTAAAGATTTCTCTATCTTCAGAATCCATTATAGATTGAACTGGCGTTCCTAGAACCTGCACATTATATTTTTTAAAAATACCAGCTTTGTACAGTTCTACTCCGCAGTTTAGTGCAGTTTGTCCACCAAAGGCAAGCAAAACGCCATCGGGTTTTTCTTTTTTTATAATTTCTTCAACAAAAAAAGGAGTAATGGGTAGAAAATAAATTTCGTCTGCAATTTCCTCAGAAGTTTGTACCGTGGCAATATTTGGATTAATTAAAATGGTTTTAATTCCTTCTTCTTTTAATGCTTTTAGGGCTTGAGCGCCCGAGTAATCAAATTCTCCTGCTTCGCCAATTTTTAACGCTCCAGAACCTATTACTAGTACTTTTCTTATATTATCTTTCATATAAAATTACAAAACTGTAGTTTGTTAAATTCTTATTTATTTTTTATTTTTTTTTACCTCATCCATAAATTTACCAAACAAAAATTCAGTATCAACCGGTCCGCCAGATGCCTCTGGGTGAAACTGTGAAGAGAAAAAGGGTTTTGTTTTATGTTTTATTCCTTCGCAAGTTTTATCGTTCAGGTTTATAAACAATGCTTCCCAATTTTCATCGAGAGAGTCTATGTCTATTGCGTAACCATGGTTCTGAGAGGTAACAAAACAGGTATTTGTACCCACCATTAAAACTGGTTGGTTATGGCTTCTGTGTCCATATTTTAATTTAAAAGTTTTTGCACCGGCTGCCAACCCTAATAATTGATTTCCTAAGCAAATTCCAAAAATTG
The DNA here is from genome assembly GCA_041730375.1 of Solirubrobacteraceae bacterium. GTDB lineage: Bacteria > Bacteroidota > Bacteroidia > Flavobacteriales > Weeksellaceae > JBGSBU01. The sequence continues at coordinate 1,221 of JBGSBU010000129.1, read as the reverse complement.
GCTTATCTTGATTAATGGCTATTTCTAGATGTTTTATGGTTTCTGTACACATTTCTGGGTCTCCAGGTCCGTTAGATATAAATAACCCATCGTATTCTTCTTTAGTAAAATCGTAGTTCCAAGGAACTTTTACAACTGTTGTGTCGTGTTTTAATAAACAACGAATTATGTTGTTTTTAACCCCACAATCAACTAATATAATTTTGTGTTTACCAGAACCATAGGTTTTAACTTCTTTTGTACTTACTAAATCAACCAAATTTTCTTTGTTTGGATCGGAAAAAGCAACCTGGTTTTCAATCTCTATTTTACCCAGCATACTACCGCTTTCTCTTAATTTTTGGGTAAGTGCTCTGGTATCGATTCCGTGTATTGCTGGAATATTATTTTCTATTAACCATTGAGAAAGGCTTTTTTTAGCATTCCAATGACTATAATTTTCTGAATAATTGGTAACAATTAATCCTTGTATATGAATTTTATTAGATTCATAAAAAACATTCATTTCTTGATCAATTGAATCACCTGGAACTCCATAATTACCAACCAAGGGAAAGGTCATAACCATAATTTGTCCTTTGTAAGAAGGGTCTGTTAAACTTTCCGTATAACCCGTCATGGCGGTATTAAATACCACTTCGCCTGATACTGATTGATTGGATCCAAATGAAATTCCTTCTAATATTGTGCCGTCTTCTAAAGTAATCTTTGCTTTCAACATATTTTTTTTTACGATTCGATGGTTATATTTTGGAGTGCACTTATGAATTGATTTGCATGAGCTTTTGTAATATTTAAAGGAGGTAGTAGCCTTATAACATTTGGGTTAGAAGAATTACCTACAAAAATATTAAATTGGGTTAATAAATTATTTCTTATTTGTGTTATGGGTTGGTTAAACTCAATTCCAATCATCAAACCTCTACCCCTAACCTCTTTTACTCCTTTAATTTTTGCGATTTCTTGCATTAAATAATTTCCTATTTCTAAACTATTGGCAATTAATTGCTCTGCTTCAATAACTTCTAAAACAGCTATACCAGCTGCACAAGCTAGGTAATTACCACCAAAGGTAGTGCCTAGTAAACCATAAGATGCTTTAATATTGTTGTCTATTAAAATACCGCCCATAGGGAAGCCGTTACCCATTCCTTTGGCCATTGTTATTATATTTGGTCTTATGTTTGCGTATTGGTGAGCAAAGAATTTACCGCTTCTGCC
>JBGSBU010000128.1:0-3158 GCA_041730375.1 Solirubrobacteraceae bacterium | reverse complement strand
AAATTCATATTTGGCTTTTTCGTTTCTAAAATTAATTCAGGCGAAATAGAATTATTATCAAGATATAGACAAAAATCTGGTCTTAAGGATTTTAATTTTTTATTATCTTCTTTAGTTTTTGCTTTTTGATGAAAAACATTTTTGTTGGGCTCATCAATATTGACTACCCAACCATTTCGAATTAGTGATTGTTCTACAATGTTTTCAATATCTCTTTCTAAAGCCATTATTTTAAAGTTAAAAAGTTAAGTTGTAATTTTTTTTTGGTTGTGATTTGAATGCAAAAGTTTAAATTTCAGCACAAATGCGCATACTTGTACTGGCACCCTAAAATATTATATAAATAATAAATATACAAATATTTAATATTCAGTAAGAAATAACTAAACCTAAGAATGCTGTAAGTAATTTTTTTCTTTATAATTTCTATTTACTAAGTAAAATAACAAAGCAGTTACAAACATTAAACCCACAAAAATCCAAAAGTAACCCGCATCAATAGCTGTTTCTTCAGAATTGTATAAACTATTTATAACAATTACAATAATTTGCCCTAAAGCCACAGTAACTAAATTAAAACTAGAAACTATAGATTTTAATGCATTGGGTGCCTGTGTGTAAGAAAAATCTAAGACAGAAACAGAAACAAGAATTTCGCTTATAGTAATTACAACATAAGCCAGCATTTGCCAGCCAATAGAAATGGTTATACCCGCATCTATCTTTTGTTGAGACCAACTTATAATTACAAAACTTAAAGCACAAAGCAACATACCAATAAAAATTCTTTGCATATAGCCAAAAGGCATATATTTTTTTAGAGTCGGGTAGAAAAAAAGAGTGAAAAAAGGAATTAAAACAACAATTAATAAGGGGTTTAAATAGCCAATTTCGCTAGGAAAAAAACTATAGGTATATCCAAAAAAAGAAATGGTTTTATCCATAAACTCAGAGTTAGCTTGTAGTACCCAGGTAGATCCACCTTGGTCGTATAAAGCCCAATATACCGGAATAAATAAATAAACAGGTAATAATTTTGTAAGTAGTTGTTTGCCTTTTTTAGAAAATAGTTCTTCTTTGTAAACTTGCCATCCGGTGGGTTTTATAGAAATATATTTTTTTCTTCCTAAATAGAAAACTAAAGTTGCTAAAGCCATAAAAAACCCAGGTAAACCAAAAGCTACTTTTGGACCCAAATCTGGATTTCTTAGTATTCTTTCTGCCGAGAAAAATGCGAAAAAAGCACCCGCATTAATAGCTAAATAAAACCAAAAGAAGGCCCTGTCTAATAAATTTTTATTTGTACTATCGAATTGGTCGCCAAGGTGTGCAGAAACACTAGGTTTTATACCGCCCGAACCAATTGCAATTAAAATTAAACCAATGGTAAAACCAAAATAATTTTCGTATAAACCCAAAAAAATATGACCAATTACATAGACTATAGACAGCCTTAAAATGGTTTTGTATTTTCCCCAATAAACATCAGATAAAAAAGCTCCAAATAAACTAATTCCATAAATTCCAAAAACAAAAAAGTGGTTTAAATTGGTTGCAGATTTTTGACTTAACGGAGCTAATTCTCCGCTATTGTTGTAAATCATGGTAGTTAAAAAAACCACCAAAATAGCTTTCATTCCATAATAACTATATCTTTCTGCCGCTTCGTTTCCAATTATATAACCCAGTCCGTTCGGAAATTTACTTTTGCTCATGGTAAAATTTTGTTAAAAATAATAATTCTTAATTATTCATTAAATGTATTTATTTACTTTTAATGTTTAGTTAATTATATTTAAAAGTGAAAAATAAAATAGTTGAAGGTTTTTCTAAATTTTCAAAAGAAGAAAAAACAGAGTGGTTATTAAATACCTACACCCAGAAAGAAGAAAATATAAAAGAGATAGTTAAAAAGTACTTAAATTCTTATGAGGAACTACAAAAACTACACGACGAGTTTGCAGAAAACACAATAACAAATTTTTACTTGCCTTTTTCTGTTGCCCCAAACTTTTTAATAAACGGCCAGGTTTACGCAATTCCCATGGCAATAGAAGAAAGTTCTGTGGTGGCTGCTGCTTCTAAAGCAGCAAAATTTTGGCTAGATAAAGGCGGATTTAAAACCACCATTCTTGGAACTAAAAAAACGGGCCATGTACATTTTACTTTTAAAGGAAACAAAGAAAAATTACGCTTGTTTTTCGAGAACCACTTAAAAGATAAATTATTTTTAGAATCAATTCATATCACCAAAAACATGCAAAGTAGAGGTGGAGGAATCTTAGCAATTGATTTAATTGATAAAACAGCAGAGTTAGAAAATTATTTTCAAATTCATGCTCAATTCGATACCATTAACGCCATGGGTGCCAATTTCATTAATTCTTGTTTAGAGCAATTTGCAAAAACATTTAAGAAAGAAATAGCCAAAGAAACCCAATTTTCTGAGGAAGAAAAAAATTCGTTCTCTATTATTATGTGCATTCTTTCTAATTACACCCCAGAATGTATGGTTAGAGCAGAAGTTTCCTGTTCGGTAGAGGTTTTAAATGCCAACGCTAGAGGGTTAAACGAAGAATATGTGCATAAATTTATACAAGCCATAAAAATTGCAGAAATAGAACCCTATAGGGCGGCAACACACAATAAAGGAATAATGAACGGAGTAGACTCTGTTGTAATTGCTACAGGAAATGATTTTAGAGCAGTAGAAGCTAGTGCACACGCCTACGCCTGTAAAGATGGCAAATATGCTAGTTTAACCCATTGCGAAGTAGAAAATGGAATCTTTCGTTTTTGGTTAGATTTACCTTTGGCCGTTGGTACAGTGGGCGGATTAACAAAACTACACCCATTAGTAAAAGTGGCTTTAAAAATTTTAGGAGACCCTTCTGCCACTAAATTAATGGAAATTATTGCAGTAGCTGGCTTGGCGCAAAATTTTGGTGCAATAAACGCCATGATAACTACTGGCATACAACAAGGACATATGAAAATGCACTTGTTTAATATTTTGTTAGAATTAAAAGCTACAGAAGAAGAAAAAATAAAAATGGTAGATTTTTTTAAAACAGAAACTGTTTCTTACAATAAGGTAATAGAAATTTTATCTGGTTTAAGGAATAATGCAACTAAACAATTGTAAAATGAAAAAAATT
>JBGSBU010000127.1:0-3185 GCA_041730375.1 Solirubrobacteraceae bacterium | reverse complement strand
AAAATTATCAACTTATACCTTCTGAAACTACTAATTATTCAGGCTCATCAAATAACTTAAACTTTAATATTCAATTAAATAGAAGGTCGCAAGGACCAGATCCTATTTTCCCAACTTCTGGTTCAGATATGCAATTGTCTTTAAGATTTACCCCTCCATATTCAATATTTAGAAATATAGATTACACAAATCTTTCAACAGAAGAAAGGTTTAGATGGTTAGAGTTTTATAAGGTTAGATTTAATGCCTATTGGTATCAAGAAATTGTAGGTAAATTAGTAATTAAAGCAGGTGGAGAATTTGGTATTTTAAGTGCATATAACAGAAACTTAGGAGTTTCTCCGTTCGAAAGATTTTATATGGGAGGTTCTGGTTTAGCTATTGGAAGAATTGATGGAAGAGAAATTATTACTTTAAGAGGTTATAAAGATTCAACAAATGCAGGAGGCGGCCCAGTAGATGTAACTCCATTAGGAGGAGGTGTGGCATTTAATAAATTTATGATGGAGTTTAGGTACCCAATTACAATGGGAAACACAGCTAAAATATGGGCTTTATCCTTTTTAGAAGCAGGAAGTATTTGGGGAAATACAGCCCAATTTGATCCCTTTAAATTAAAAAAATCTGTTGGTGTTGGAGTTAGAGTATTTATGCCTGCATTTGGATTACTTGGGTTAGACTTGGGTTATGGTTTTGATAAAGTTAATTCTTTAAGTAACGATATTTCAGGGAGACAGATTCATTTTGTAATTGGTCAACAATTTTAATATAACTTTCATTTTAATTCTTATTTTTGACAAGTGTATAAAATTTTAAAAATAGTATTCTTTTTTTTGTTCATTTCTTCTTTAAATAAGATTAATGGCCAAAAAATAGGTTATGTAGATTCTAAATTTCTATTAGAAAACAATGCGGAATATATTGAATCTAAAAAATATATGAAGGCAGAGTTAAATAAATGGAATGCACAATTAGATAGTTTGAATAATGGTTTTGAAAAAGAGTATAAAGAGTTTTTAAATGAAAAAATTCTTTTAACAACTAATCAAATAACTAAAGTTGAGAAAGATTTAGAAGAAAAAAAGAAAAAAATAGCCGAATTCGAAAAGCAGAAATTTGGTCCAGATGGAGAATTAATCAAATCTCAACTAACTATTATTAATCCCATACAAAATAAAATTTGGAGTGCCGTTCAAACCATTTCAAAAAGAAGAGGTCTAACTATTGTTTTAGATAAAGCAAGTGAAAGTGGAATGTTGATAATTTATTCAGATCCAAGGTATGATATAACTCCTTCGGTATTAGATTATATAAATGATCCTAATAAAAAGAAGAAACCAAAAGTAAAAACAGATAAAATAAAAAAAGAAGTTAAAGAGAGTGATTTTGATATAAATGATGAAAAAAATGATTTAATTTTAGAATCTGATTCATTAAAAGTTGAAAAAAATATTAACGAAACTAAAAAAGAAATAAAATTAGAAGACAAACCGAAGCTTCCAATCAAAAAAACAAAAACATTATCTGATAAAATTAAAGAAATAGAAAAAAACCAAATAAACAAATAAAAACAAAAACATGAAAATTAAATCAATCATTTTAGCAGCTTTCTTATTCTCTGGATTATTTTTAAACGCTCAAAAAGTAGCACACATAGATGCTGAAAAATTATTATCCTTAATGCCAGAAAAAAATGCAGTTGAAAAAACATTAATAGATGAAACAAATAAGCATAAAATAGCTATAGAAAATATGCAAAAAGAATTTCAAACTGTTTATACTAAATATGAACAAGAAGCTTCAAAGGTAACCGCAGAGGTTAACCAAAAAAGAGGTAAAGAGCTTCAAGATAAGCAAAAGAAAGTTTCTGATTACCAACAAATAGCATCAAAAGAAATAGCTAAAAAAGAAGAAGAACTAAACAAACCAATTTTACAAAAAGCACAAAATGCTATTAATGAAATTGCAAAAGAAAAAGGATATGATTATGTTCTTTTAAGCAATTCTTTAGTTGTGGCAAACGGACCTGATTTAATTGAAGCGGTTAAAGTTAAATTAGGAATAAAATAAAACGTTAATAAAGTTTATTTATATAAAAAAGAGAGGTGATATTTTTCATCTCTCTTTTTTTTATTCAAACATAAGAAATAATTGTTAATTTATAGTTTGAAAATTCAACTATTTTTATATTCTTTGTAAAAGAATTAGTGAGATTTTCATACAATAATAGTATCTTTAAATTTATATAATTAAGACCAATATCATGTATATATAAGTTTGTATCTAATTTCATTATTGCTAAATTTACTAAATTATATTTTACAACAAAATGCAACAAGAAATCACAAGTTATATTCCAATTTTAATTCAATTCTTAGTTGCCTTTAGTTTTGTTTTTTTTACTGTTTTTGTAACCCATTTTAAAGATATTATTTTTCCAAAAGTTCCATCAATATTAAAAGGACAAAACTTTGAAAGTGGAATAAAACCAAGAGGAAACGCCAGAATTCCTTTTTCTATAAAATATATTTTAGTAGCACTATTGTTTGTTATATTTGATGTTGAAGTAATTTTCATGTATCCTTGGGCAGTTAATTTTAGAGAAATGGGAGTAGATGGATTATTGAAAATGTTTTTATTTATAACATTATTATTAATTGGATTTTATTACGTAATAAAAAAAGGAGCTTTAAAATGGGAATAAATAACTCTAATGAAATTAAAGTAGGTCCTGCTCCTCAAGGAATAGAAGGGCAAGGTTTTTTCGCAACATCTATAGATGAGGTTTTGGGTCTTGCCAGGTCAAAATCATTATGGCCCTTGCCATTTGCAACATCATGTTGCGGAATTGAGTTTATGAGTACAATGGCATCAACATTTGATGTTTCTAGATTTGGATCAGAGAGACCAAGTTTTTCTCCAAGACAAGCAGACATGCTAATGGTTATGGGAACAATTGCTAAAAAAATGGCACCAATTGTTAGACAAGTATACCTTCAAATGGCAGAACCAAGATGGGTTATAGCTGTTGGTGCTTGTGCCTCATCTGGTGGTACTAAACTCCTCAGAATATTCATAATTACTAAATCCATATTCTTCATTTAGACCTGTATCAGTTTTTAAAAGAATACAACCATATTTAACTATTGGAATTTGATAATTATTTTTAAATCTTTTATCAGGAG
>JBGSBU010000126.1:0-3293 GCA_041730375.1 Solirubrobacteraceae bacterium | reverse complement strand
CCAAAATACATTAAAAGAGAACCCAATTCTTCTGATGTAGAAAGATATCAAACAATTTATGCTAAACACGAAGGATCAGTTGCTGCTCCTACGGCTGGTTTACATTTTTCTAAACATTTAATTAAAAAATTAGAAATTAAAGGAATTGATATTGCGGAAATAACACTTCATGTTGGTATTGGAACTTTTTCTACCGTAGAAGTAGAAGATTTAACCAAACACAAAATGGAATCAGAACAACTTATAATTGATATAGAGGCAGCAGAAATTGTAAATAGAGCTAAATTTAATAAAAAAAGAGTCTGTGCAGTTGGTACAACAGTTATGAGAGCAATAGAAAGTTCCGTATCGGCAGATAGAACACTAAATCCTTTTAATGGATGGAGTAATAAATTTATTCATCCTCCTTATGATTTTAGTATTGCAAATAGCTTGATAACAAACTTCCATATGCCCAAATCAACACTAGTTATGTTGGTTTCAGCCTTTGCGGATAAAGACTTAGTTATGGAGGCTTATAAACAAGCAATAAATGAAAAGTATCGTTTCTATTCTTATGGAGATGCTATGTTAATTCTTTAAAATTAAAATATTGGTTGAGAAAAAAGACATTCGAGACCTAACTATAAACCAGTTAGAAGATTTTTTTATTGCTATTAACGAAAGTAAATTTAGAGCCAATCAAGTTTATGAATGGTTATGGAAAAAATCTACTTTTGATTTTGATTTGATGACTAATCTTGATTTGAAGCTTAGAGATAAATTAAAAGAACATTTTATTTTTAAAGCCATAAGCTTCGACCAAACTCAAATAAGTTTAGATGGTACAATAAAAAATTCCATTAAGCTTTTTGATGAAAATCTTATAGAAACAGTACTAATACCAACTGAAAAAAGAATAACCGCTTGTATTTCTACCCAGGTGGGGTGCAGTTTAGATTGTACTTTTTGTGCAACGGCAACCCTAGAAAGGAAAAGGAATTTAACAGCCTCAGAAATTGTTGATCAGGTTTTAAAAATTGATCAACAATCTAAAAAAAAACTAAACAGAAGCCTTACAAATATAGTTTTTATGGGAATGGGAGAACCCCTTCTAAACTATAACAATGTGGTAGATGCAATACAAAAAATAACATCTAACAAGGGCTTAAATATTGCTCCTAAAAAAATTACCCTCTCTACTTCTGGAATTCCAAAAATGATAAAAAAACTTGCAGATGATAACCTAAAAATAAATTTAGCATTATCTCTACATTCTGCAATAGAAGAAAAAAGAAATAAAATTATGCCTTTTAGCGTTAGGTTTCCATTAAAAGAATTATCGGAAGCATTATATTATTGGTACCAAACAACCAATAAGAAAATAACCCTAGAATACATAGTTTGGAAGGATTTTAACGATGGAATAGAGGATATAAACGCTTTAATTAAATACTCTAAAAAATTTCCTTCTAAAATTAATCTAATAGAGTATAACTCAATTGGAAATGAAAGTTTCGAAAATGGCAACAAAGAAATAATTAACAGATATGTTAACGCTTTAACAAGCAACAACATTCAAGTTAATATTAGAAAAAGCAGAGGGAGTGATATTGCGGCTGCTTGCGGACAATTAGTCAACAAAAAATCAGTTCTTTAATTTTATAATAAATTTCTTAACGATTTAAATTTGTACAATCATTCCGCTTGGCAATGAAATACTACGCTCAAACATCCACCCCACTTTTAATGTTGCTCTTACTTAAAAATATATTCTGTAATTAATTTTTGCCTATAAAATTTAACGCTAAAAACTAAGTGTATTTATTTTAATAATCTAGTTAAATAAATATATAGAGTTCTTGGTGATTGCAGATAGGTAAAAAATATAAATTAATTATTTTTTTTAGTCTCTACTACTTAATTTAGAAAGTAATCTTAGTATTTCTAGGTATAACCAAACCAGCGTAATCATTAAGCCCATAGAAGAATACCATTCCATGTATTTTGGTAAATTACTTTTAGAGCCTTGTTCTATAGAATCAAAATCTAAAATTAGATTTAAAGCAGCAACAACAACTACAACTGCACTAATACCTATTGATAACAAACTATTTCCTTCCGAAATTGGGCTAACATTAAAAAAAAATCTAAGCACCATATTCATTAAATAAAATGCTGCTATAGCCATAGTTGCACCAATTACTACAGATTTAAATTTTTCTGATGCCACAATTATTCTTGTTCTATATAAAGCAAACATGGTTATAAAAGTTACAAAAGTTGCCATTACTGCGTTTAAAACAATTCCTGGATACAGGGCATTAAAATACATAGAAATACTTCCAAGAAATACACCTTCAACTAAAGCATATGCTGGAGCTAAAAATGGCGAAGCTTGTGGTTTGAAAGTAGAAATTATAACAAGTATAAAGCCAATAATTGCCGAACTATATAAAAATATATTGGAATTTCCTGTTAAAGCAGGTAAATAGTTCCAAGCAAAATAAGCAGAACTAATTAAAAGGGTTAATAGAATAAAACTTTTATTCATGGTACCATTTAGTGTCATGATATTGGTATCGTTATTATGGGTAATATCAATAACAGTACTTTGGGAAAAATTAGTATTCTCTAAACCTCTATTTAAAAATGGATTATTTGATTTCATTTGTATGGTTAATTATTATTATTATACATAAATTTAAAAATAAAACAGGTATAACTAATTATACTTATTGCATTTTTTTTGCGTCTTTTAAAAAAGTATCTAATCCGCTAGAAGTTAATGGATGATTAAATAACCCGTTTATTGAACTCAAAGGACTTGTAATTACATCTGCACCCAGTTTAGCGCAATTTATAATATGCATAGTATGCCTAATTGAAGCAGCTAAAATTTGTGTCTCGAACATGTAATTATCATAGATGGTTCTAATTTCAGAGATTAAATCTAGTCCATCATAAGAAATATCATCTAACCTACCAATAAAAGGAGAAACATAGGTTGCACCTGCCTTAGCTGCTAGTAAAGCTTGTCCGGATGAAAAAATCAAGGTACAATTTGTTTTAATTCCTTTATCTGAAAAGTATTTAATGGCTTTGATTCCGTCTTTAATCATAGGCACTTTAACAACTATTTGTTTATCAATATTGGCCAGTTCTTCCCCTTCTTTTATTATGTTTTTAAAATCTATAGACAATACCTCTGCACTTACATCTCCATCAACAATTTTACAAATATCTTTGTAATGTTTTCTAATATTTTTCTCTCCAGATATTCCTTCTTTTGCCATTAAAGACGGGTTAGTTGT
>JBGSBU010000125.1:0-3302 GCA_041730375.1 Solirubrobacteraceae bacterium | reverse complement strand
TGAAAAAAAAGAAATTGAAATAATTAATGAGGAAGAAAAATCTGCTAACCCCAATTTTTGGAACAATCCAAAAGAAGCAGAAACCTTAATGAAAAGCCTAAGACTTAAAAAAAAATGGGTATTTGATTTTAATGAAATAAAAGAATTTTCAGATGATTTATCTATTCTTTACGACTTTTACAAAGAAGGTGAAGTAGAAGAAGACGAGTTAAAAGAATCTTTTACAAAGGCCGCCTCTAAACTAGAAGATATTGAATTTAAAAACATGTTATCTAACGAAGGTGATGAACTTTGTGCAACCATTCAAATTACTGCCGGGGCAGGTGGCACAGAAAGTTGCGACTGGGCAAGTATGTTAATGAGGATGTATATTATGTGGGCAGAGAAAAATAAATATAAAGTTAAAGAACTTAACTTTCAAGAAGGAGATGTAGCTGGCGTTAAAACGGTAACACTAGAAATAGAAGGCGAATATGCTTATGGCTTTTTAAAAGGAGAGAACGGCGTACATAGACTGGTTAGAATTTCTCCTTTCGATAGCAATGCAAAAAGGCATACCTCTTTTGTTTCTGTTTATGTTTACCCAGTAGTTGATGATACCATTGAAATTGAAATACACCCTAACGACATAGAAATGCAAACCTCTAGATCTGGTGGAGCGGGCGGACAAAATGTAAACAAAGTAGAAACTAAAGTGCAACTTACCCATTTACCCTCTGGTATTGTGGTGGTTTGCCAAACCGATAGATCTCAGCTTGGAAACAGAGAAGGTGCAATGAAAATGCTTCGTTCGCAATTATATCAAATAGAGCTAGACAAAAGGCTTGCAGAAAGAAGTAAGATTGAATCTGAAAAGAAAAAAATAGAATGGGGATCACAAATCAGAAACTATGTTATGCATCCCTATAAATTAATAAAAGACGTTAGAACTGGCCACGAAACATCTGATGTGGAAGGTACAATGAACGGTAGTTTAGATCCGTTTTTAAAATCCTATTTAATGCATATGGGGCAAAAGCAACAACCCTAAGGAAATAGTATACGATTTTATTTTAAGTGAACATAGCATTTGTTTTTATTACAAATTTTTTAAATTAACAGAAACGTAAAAAAATAATCTTAACCCATTTAATGCATTTTTCGTTAAACTTGTATATAAATTAAAAGCAAAAATATTATGGAAAATAGTTTATTAATATTTGTTTCTGGAATAGCCATTTTAATAGGTCTTTTTGGTTCATTCCTGCCATTTGTTCCTGGTGTATGGCTTTCAATAATTGGATTACTTATTTTTAAGTATTCTGTTGTCGCAAGTTTTAGTTGGGCTATTTTTTTTATAACCCTTTCCCTTGTTGTTGTTTTTCAACTATTAAATTATGTAATTCCAATTATATCAACCAAAAAATTTGGTGGCTCTAAATATGGGGTTTGGGGTGCTTTGGTAGGATTAATTGTTGGACTAATTATTGGTGGACCTTTAGGAATGATTGCTTGTATGTTTATTGGCGCATTCGTTTCAGAATATTACTTTAACAAACAAGACACAGCCTTAGCTTTTAAATCTGCCTTTGGAACTTTTATTGGTTATTTAATTTCGGTTGGTCTGGAATTAATGCTTAGCTGTTGGATATTTTATTTATTTGTTTCTGATATGTTAAAATACCTATCAAAAAATCCAGGTGAATTCTTCTAATGTTTATTAAGCATTTTTTAGTTGGTTGAAAATAGTAATCACCTCAACGGCCTCCTTAACATCGTGAACCCTTAATATATTTGCTCCATTTTGTAGTGCCACCATATGCACTGCACTAGTTGCATTTAAAGCCTCTGCAGGTAAAATGTTAAGGGTTTTATATAACATTGACTTTCTAGAAAGCCCGGCTAAAATGGGCAATTCGTGAATTTTTAACAAATCTAAATTTTTAAGAACAAAAAAATTCTGTTTACTGTTTTTAGAAAAACCAAAGCCCGGATCTAAAATTATATCATTTACCTGCAACTCATTCAGTTTAAAAATTCTTTCAGAAAAAAAATAATTAATTTCTGTAGTTACATTATCGTAATTATATTCATCAAACCTTTTACTAAAAGGTGCTTTAATATGAGATAAAACATAGGGAACATTTAATTGGGCAATTGTTTCAAACATTTGCTCATCTACCGTTCCGGCAGAAACATCATTAATAAAAGCTGCTCCTGCATAAATTGTTTCTTTAGCTACTTTTGCATAAAAAGTATCGATAGAAATTATTGTTTCTGGAAATTCTTTAATTATACGCTCTAAAACCGGTACTATCCTTTGCAATTCTTCATCCTCAGAAATAATTATAGATTTTGGGTTCGTAGAAGAAGCGCCAATGTCTATAAAATCAGCTCCTTCTTTTAACATTTTTTCAACCCGAAACAAAGCTTGTTCTATACCATTATACCTTCCTCCATCAAAGAAAGAATCAGGCGTAATATTTAAAATTCCTGAAATTTTAGGTTCGTTTAAATCAATTAAATTTCCCTTACAATTTATAAACATAATTTATGTTGGCTTTTTTCAAAACTAAACATTAATTTTGAACAATTGTTTGTGTAAAATGAAAAAAACTCTTAACCAATTTGATTTGGTAATAAATACCAGTAGAAGTCTTTTTTTTAATAAAATGAAAGACTATGGAGCCGCTTGGCGAATTCTAAGGAATTCATCATTAACAGATCAAATTTTTATTAAGGCAACAAGAATTAGAAGTATTCAAGAAAACGCACATCAAAAAATAGAAGATAGCCAAGACTCTGAGTTTATTGGTATAATTAATTATGCCATCATGGCAATTATTCAACTAGAAAAAGGAGTGGCTAACGAACCCGATCTAAGTTTAGAAGATGCACTAAAATATTATGATAAATTTATTAAAGAAACCATAGATTTAATGGAGAATAAAAACCATGACTATGGCGAAGCTTGGCGCAAAATGAGGGTGAGTTCTATTACCGATTTAATTTTACAAAAACTTTATAGAATTAAACAAATTGAAGATAATGGAGGGAAAACATTGGTTTCTGAAGGATTGAAAGCCAATTACCAAGACATAATTAATTACAGTATTTTTGCTTTAATTCTCTTAAACCCGAACCAAAAATGATTTATTTTATAAATTATAGCAGAATCTTTCTAGGTGTTTTATTTTTATTTTCTGGTTTTATAAAAGCAATAGACCCGTTAGGTCTTAACTTTAAACTAAAAGAATACTTTAGCGAAAGTGTATTAAACATTCCTTTTCTATTAGATTTTTCTCTATACATAGCTATTCTTG
>JBGSBU010000124.1:0-3330 GCA_041730375.1 Solirubrobacteraceae bacterium | reverse complement strand
TTACTAGTTGCTCTAAAATAGTTTCCACCGGTTTTTTGTGCAATACTTTTCATCAATCTTTCATCTATTTCTACTTTCATCAATTTATATAAAAATCCTCCTTTACCATCGTAAGCATAAGGAAATTCAGCCATTCCATTAGTTCCTATTCCTATTGTATATACTTTTATACCATATTCTTTGGCAATATCAGCAGCGTTTTCTGGGTCAATGAAACCTGCATTATTCACACCATCGGTAAGTAAAATAATAACTTTGCTCTTAGATTTACTGTCTTTTAACCTATTTATAGAAGTAGCAAGTCCCATACCTATTCCTGTACCATCTTTTAAAACTTGGTTATACTTTATTTGACTCATTGCGTCTAATAAAACATTTTTATCATTGGTTACAGGTGTTTTAGTGTAAGCTTCAGCAGCATAAAGTACTAATCCTATATTGTCGGATGGTCTATTTACAACAAATTTAGCCGCAACGTTTTTTAAAGATGCTAATCTATTTGGTTTTAAATCTTTGGCAAGCATACTTCCCGAAACATCTATTGCCATTACAATATCTATTCCAAAAATTGTATTTGCTTTACTATTTATCTGAACTCCTTGAGGTCTTGCTAAAGCTACAATAATTAAGGCTAATGCTAATAATCTTAAGAAAAATAAAAAAGGTCTTAATTTACTTAAAATGCTATTTTCTCTTTTAAAACCTGTAAGTGTATTTACTTTAAAAGTAGCAACTTGGTTTTTTCTATTTATAAAATACCAATAAATTAATACTGGAAAAAGTAAAAATAACCAAAAAAAATGCGGATGTAAAAAGTGAAAATTGTTCATACTACATTGGTTGTCCTAGTGCGATTGATTTTATAATTCTTGCTGTAATTTCATTTGCATATTTATCCTCTTCATTTTGAATAATCAAAATAGATTGTAAACCACCTTCTTGTTTAAAAATAATTAATTCGTAATAAGCTTTTTTGCTTTTTCTCGTAATTGGGTTAATTATATTCATTGTACCATAGGTTCTTCTTCCTGTTATACCACCTTCGGCAGTAAAATCCTCTCTTTTTTCTAAAATATTGCTAGCTCCTTTTTGCATCATACCATTTAAACTCCCTGTTATCGACTTTTCTATATCCGCTTCTGTTTCTTGTTTAGGTTTCATAGTTGATACATAAATATGGTAGTCATCAAATATACTTCCATAACCAAAAACATTAAACTCTTTTAATATTGTTAAAAGTTCTTTTGGTATTTCTTTTTTAAAGTCTAATCTTTCTAATACTTTAGGTGTTTCAAGATGGATTGCAGGATTTCCATAATCACTAGTTACCCATTCTCCCTCTAATAATTTTTGTGTAGGATGCCCTATAATTTTATCTTTGGTATATTCATAACCTTTTGTAATAACAAAATAAGAAAAAGTGCATAGTATTAGTAAAACTGATGCAATAATACCATAAGTAATTTTCTTTTTTCTTTTTTGTGCTAATAATTGTTTTTCTTTAATTAATGGATCTTCAACATCCTCCACAACTTCTACAGGTATAGCTTGATGAATTTTAGTGATAGAATTAGCAATTCTTTCTTTATCTGCAGCAATTTCAAAATCCAATGGTTTTGATTTTGCAAATTTCACTAAATCCGCTTGTTTTAAAACATTTTCAAGATTCTTGATTGATTCTTGGTTTAGTTTTAATTTTAACGAACGAGACTCTTTTTTAAGAGCTTCAATTAGCTCTTTAGTTGTACATTCCATTGCTGGAATCTTTATTGCTTCTTCTATATAAGTTCTTGCAATATCTGCTAATTCCGAGTAATATTCTTTAATTTCTCCTCTTTCTATTAATGCTCTTTTTTCTAGATTTTGTAAATGTGCAGTTGCCTTTTCAAGTGGTGTTTTATATACTATTTCCGTTACTTTGTTTTCTTTTTTCTTTTTCAAATATTTCCAAACAAAATAAATTATTAGTCCCAAAATAAGAAGTCCTATTAATATAAATAATAGTTTTTTCCAAAAATCCCAATCAGTAGGTGTTGCTTCAATGTCTTTAATGTCGTAAAGATTTTGTTTTAAAGTATCTACCACTACAGGAGAAAATCTAACTTCTAGACTATCTGAAAAAATAGGTTTATTGTTCAATAATATCTTAACAGGAGGAACTACAAATCTTCCTGTGTCAAATTGTGTAAGTCCGTATTTTTTAGTTAAAATATAATATTTACCCTCTATTACGGTATCTGTTTTTCTGTTTTCTATAACTTCTAATGCTCCTAAATTCAATAATTCAGGAAAAACTAAATGCGATAAGGTGTCAATTTTAGTTTTTAAAGTTAAGTTTATTTGAGCACCTATTTTTACTTTTAAACTATCTACAGATGTGTTTATTTTTTGAGCATTGGCATAAAAACCAATACACAAAATTAATAAAAAACTTAAAAACGTATTTTTTCTTGTCATTTTCATTATCTAGATTTAAAATAACCCAAAAGTTTTTTAATATAATTATCAGATACTTCATTACTTATAGTCCCAGACCCACTTTTAGAAAAAACAGAATTAAAATAATCAATTTTTTCTCTAAAATGTTTTTCATAAGCCATTCTCACACTTTTAGAGCCTGTATTTACATCATAAATTTCACCAGTTTCACTGTCTAACATATTTACAAGTCCTACATTTATCATTTTTTCTTCTCTGTTGTCAAATACTCTTACGCCAGTAATATCGTGTTTTTTAGAAACAATTTTAAGGTTATGTTCGTAAGGATCTTCATCACTCACAAAATCAGATATTAAGAAAACTATAGCTTTCTTTTTCATTATTTGTGAAATAAATTTTAAAACATTAGTAATACTAGTTTTTTTACTTTTTGGTTCAAATTCTAATATTTCTCTAATGATTCTTAAAACGTGCGATCTGCCTTTTTTAGGTGGAATATATAACTCTATTTGGTCAGAAAACAAGATTAAACCTATTTTGTCATTATTTTGCGTAGCAGAGAAAGCTAAAGTAGCTGCAATTTCAGTTGCAATTTCACTTTTTAGTTGGTTTTTAGAACCAAAACCTTTAGAACCTGATATATCAACTGCTAATAATAAAGTAAGTTCTCTTTCTTCTTCAAAAACTTTAATGAAAGGTTCATTATATCTTGCAGTTACATTCCAGTCAATTGCTCTTACATCATCTCCATATTGGTATTGACGCACTTCTGAAAAAGTCATTCCTTTTCCTTTAAAGGATGTATGGTACTCGCCAGAGAACAAATGGTTGCTCAATCGCTTAGTCTTGATTTCTATTTTTCTAACCTTTTTTAAGAGTTCCTTAGTATCC
>JBGSBU010000123.1:0-3340 GCA_041730375.1 Solirubrobacteraceae bacterium | reverse complement strand
CCCCAGTAGTAGTTTCTTCAGAAATTCCTTTAATGTTTGCAGCTAATTCTGGGTAATTATCAAGAACTAAATTAGTTAAATCGCCCCCATCATCTAAAATCATATTTAATGGTTCTCTATTCTCACCAAAGAATAAAGTTTGTTCTATACACCAATTAAATTCTTCTTCGTTCATACCTTTCCAAGCGTAAACCTGATATCCAGCAGCAGCAATTGCAGCAGCAGCATGGTCTTGGGTAGAGAAAATATTACAAGAACTCCAGGTAACTTCGGCTCCAAGTGCTTTTAATGTTTCTATTAAAACTGCAGTTTGGATAGTCATGTGTAAACATCCAGCAATTCTTGCTCCTTTTAATGGTTGGCTAGTTCCATATTCTTCTCTAATAGCCATTAAACCTGGCATTTCTGCTTCGGCTAATTCAATTTCTTTTCTACCAAATTCTGCTAAAGACATATCTTTAACTTTGTATGGAATATATGCTACTTTTGTTATCATTTTATTCAATAAATTTGTTATTAATTTAATTGCAAAACTAAGTATTAATTGTAACTAACTAAAATTATCATGCCAATAAAACAAGTTATAAAACATGATTTTTGTACTAAAATTATAATCTGGCAATTAACCGAAACTGCAGAAGAATTTTTATCTTTTTTATCATTAAATGAAGTTGAATTGTCTCGACTTAATAAATTATCAAAAAAAAAAGGTTTAGAATTTTTAGCTATTAGAGCCTGTTTAAATGAATTGAAGCTTAATGGTTCAATACTAAAATACACCCAAAGAGGAAAGCCTTTTTTGGCAAACGAACAGTTTGTTTCTATTTCTCATTCTCGAGAAATGGTTTCTGTTGCAATAAGTAATAAGCGAATTGGGGTTGATATAGAGATAAATAGACCTGAAAAATTAGAAAATATAATATCAAAATTTATTTGTGAAGAAGAACAGCTTTGGCTAGAAAATAAATCTAATAAAACAGATTTTCTATCTATTATTTGGGGTATAAAAGAAAGTTTGTATAAATTAAATGGAGGTAATTTGTATAATTTTCTCAATCATTATAAAGTAAATGCGTTTAATTTAATTGAAAATACATCTATTGAATGTTTAATTATAGAAAATAAAAAAAGCAGAGAATATTATGCTTTTTATAAAAAAATAGATGCTTATTTTTTGGTTTGGGTTACAGAAAAAAAATAGTTTTATTATTTATTTAATTTAAGATGATAGAAAGTCAAAACATAAAATCCTGGGCAGAAGACGATAGACCTAGAGAAAAAATGCTATTAAAAGGCAAAAAGAATTTATCTGATGCCGAGCTTTTAGCAATTATTATTGGTAGTGGATCTAGGAACGAAACGGCTGTAGACTTGGCAAAAAGAATGTTAAAATCAACTAACAATAATTGGAATGCTTTGGCAAAGCTTTCTATAAAAGAGTTATCTAAATTTAAAGGCATTGGTGAGGCTAAAGCAATTAGTATTGTTGCAACATTAGAAGTTGGACAAAGAAGAGCCTTGCAAGAAACGCAAGAAAAATTGGTAATTACCTCTAGTGAAGATGTATATAACTTAATGATTGGGGATTTAGCTGATATTCCGCACGAAGAATTTTGGGTTTTGTTATTAAATAGAGCCAATAAAGTAATTCACACCAATCAAATGAGTATTGGCGGAATTCATGAAACGGTTGTAGACATTCGTTTAATTTTAAAAAATGCCTTAGAACATTTGGCTGTGGGTATTATTTTGGTGCATAATCACCCATCTGGTAATACGCAACCAAGTGAACAAGATAAAATAATTACCCAAAAATTAAATAATGCTGCTGTATTGTTAGAAATCAAATTATTAGACCATGTAATTGTTTCCGAAAAAAAATATTTTAGTTTTGCAGACGAGGGAATACTATAATTAATTTACAGTTTTACTAGAACTTTTTATTAACCTATTTATTTCTTCCATTTCATTTTTTGCTAAATAGCGCCACTTCCCAATTTTAATATCTAGATGAATATTCATAATTCTGGTGCGTTTTAGTTTTACTACTTCATACTCAAAATAATTACACATTCTACGAATTTGCCTGTTCATTCCTTCTGTGAGTACAATATTAAAACTATGTTTATCTATTTGTTCTGTTTTGCATTTTTTTGTGATTTTGCCCAAAACAGGTACACCTTTTTGCATATTTTGTATAAATGCTTCAGTAATTGGCTTGTCTACAGTAACTTGGTATTCTTTTTCGTGGTTGTTTCCAGAACGTAAAATTTTATTTACTATATCTCCATCACTGGTTAGTAAAATTAAACCTTCAGAATCTTTGTCTAACCTGCCAATAGGGAAAATTCTCTCAGAAAAATTTATGTAGTCTATAATATTGTATTTTTCTTTCAAATCTGTTGTAGAAACAATACCTTTAGGTTTATTAAAAGCTAGGTAAACGAATTCTTTTTTTGAGGTTATTTTTTTTCCTCCTATAATAATTTCATCATAGGGTAATACTTTATCGCCTAAAATACCAATTTTACCGTTTAATAGTACTTTGCCCTGTTCAATCAATCTATCTGCTTCTCTTCTAGAGCAAAAACCTGTTTCTGAAATAGCTTTGTTTAATCTTTTACTTTCTTCCAATATTGAGAAATTTATTTTTTAAAGATAAAAACTTTTGATTTAATAATCGGTTTTAAGTCATTTAGAATAAAACTTAGTAAATTATTTCAGATAATCTTAAATGAAAAAAAATATTATATTTAGTAGCTTTACATTTAACTAATTTACTTTTAATAAAAAAAAATGACTTCAAAAGTTTCTAACAGCCCTAATAAAAAAAGTAAAGTATCAATAAATCAAGTATTTAAAACTATAATTTGGCCTAGAAGAAAAATTGTTTCTATTGGTATAATTTTAATAATTATAAGCCGTTTAGCAAGTCTGGTTTTACCAGGAGCTAGTAAATATTTAATTGATGAAGTTATAGTAAATAAAGATTTAGTTATGCTTAAAACATTGCTTTTAGTTGTAGCGGTTTCTATTGCGGTAAATGCAATTACTTCTTTTATGTTAACCAAAATACTAAGTGTAGAGGCGCAACATCTTATTTCAAAATTAAGAGTACAAGTACAAAAAAAAATACTGTCGTTACCAATTAGTTTTTACGATAATTCTAAATCTGGGGCTTTAGTTTCAAGAATTATGACAGATGTTGAGGGTGTAAGAAACCTTATTGGAACTGGATTGGTACAACTAATAGGCGGAACAATCACAGCCGTTATTGCACTTGTTTTACTTATTAAAATTAGTTTATTAATGACTTTATATACTTTGGTTCCAATAATTA
>JBGSBU010000122.1:0-3508 GCA_041730375.1 Solirubrobacteraceae bacterium | reverse complement strand
CCATCGCCTCTGGTTAAAGCTTGGAATAAATTACCTTCTTTGTATTCAATACTAATAGAAACCCCATCATATTTTAATTCACAAGTATAGGTTATAGGTCTGTTTTCAATAATTTTTGAAATTCTTTTTTCCCAATCCTCTAATTCTTCAAAACTATAGGCGTTGTCTAAAGAGTACATTTTGTTTTTATGAGCAACCGAATTAAATTTTTTAGTAATAGATCCACCAACTCTTTGGGAGGGAGAATTGGCATCAAAAAACTCAGGATTTTTACTTTCTAGTTCAATTAATTTTCTTAACAATAGATCAAAATCAAAGTCAGAAATAGTAGGTAAATCTAAATTATAATAATTAAAGTTGTGTTCTTCAATCTCCTTTCTTAGTGTTAAAATTTCTTGTTCAATAGTCATAGGTTTCCTGCTTTAATCATTCTATAGTTATTAGAAATATCTTTTCTTAGTTCAACATGGTTAAAAAAACGTTTAAAAAGTAATTCGGTTTCTTTGGCCAAAAACTGATTAATTTCTACATATAAAAAACCATTTTTTTTAAGTTTTAGTTGAGACAATTCTATCAGTTTTTTATAGAAAATTAAAGGTTCGGAATTTTCTACAAATAAAGCCAAATGAGGTTCATAATTAAGTGTATTTTTATTCATTAAATCTGCTTCACTCATTTTTATATAAGGCGGATTAGAAACTATAATATCGTAACCATCTAATTCATTAAAATCACTTTCCAATAAATTAAAATTAAAAAAATTTACTTTTGTGCTTAAAGCGAAGTTATTTTCCTTTGCTATTTTTAAGGCCTCTTCAGAAACATCAAAGCCAGAAACCCCCCAATTGCTTTTTTCTTTTTTTATGGTTATAGCAATACAGCCACTTCCTGTTGCTGCATCTAATAAATTTATAGGGTTGTTAGTATTCTTAAAATCATGTAAGAGCCATTCTACTAATTCTTCTGTTTCTGGTCTGGGAATAAGTACATTTTCATCTACAAAGAATGGGATGCCATAGAAATAAGCTTCTTTTAAAACATATTGTAGCGGTTTTCCTTTTTGTAATTCATTTAAATGATGATAAAAAAAATGTTTTTTATCCTCAAAATCGCTCCAATTTTCATTTAAGGCCAAACGTAATATTTTTTTTTCTTTATCTAATATATTTTCTGCAACTGCGTAGAATATTTGTTCTATCTCGTTAGTTGTGTACGCTTTATTTAAAGCTAGTTTGAATTGATTTTTTAGCTCTATTAATTTCATTACTAAGTTAAAAGTTGCTTGATTTAGTAGTTTAAAAATAAATATATAATTTCATTAAATTATAGAATGGTGTAATTTTATTAATTGTTTTCTAAATTTGCCAACGTAAATAAAACATATTTGTGAATATTAAAAAAGGGTTGAAACATTTAACCATCAACAATTTCACTACATACAACAAAATAAAAATAGAAAAACTAAATGTTTTCTACGAGGTTTTTGGTGATATAAATAAGCTGCAAGAAAATGGAGTATTGGTTTGCCATGCCTTAACCGGAGACTCTAATGTGGCGGGAGAAAATGGTTGGTGGAAAGATTTTGTTGGTCAGGGTAAAACGATAGATATAAATAAACAGCCTGTAATTGCATTTAATATCCCTGGAAATGGATATGACGGAATGCAAGAAAATTTATTTTCTAATTACCAACAATTTAATATAAGAGATATTGCCACCATTTTTTTACTTGCTTTAAAAGAGTTAGGAATAAAAAAACTAGACACAGTAATTGGCGGATCTTTAGGCGGAGGAATAGCTTGGGAATTAATTGTACAAGAACCTATTTTTTTTAAAAAAGCAATAATCGTTGGTGCCCATTATCAATCTACCGATTGGGTAATAGGTCATAATTATATTCAATTAGAAATATTAAAAAACAACCATAAGCCTTTAGAAATTGCAAGAATGATGGCTATGTTATTTTATAGAACACCAGAATCTTTTGAATTAAAGTTTAATCGACAAAAGTTAGATGAGAAAACCTTTCAGATTGAAAATTATTTAAATTATCAGGGCGAAAAACTAAAGAACAGATACAAAATAGAGGCCTATAGCTTGATGACTAATTTATTAAGTAAAATTGATATTTTAGAAAGTAGAGGAGAACTAAATGAAGTGGTTAAAAACATAAAAACCAAAGTAATTTTGGTTGGAATAGAGAATGATTATTTATTTCAAAAGGAATATAATATCTACTCAATTCCTTTATTAAAAGAAGCAGGGATGAACATCGAATACAGAGAATTAAAATCTATTCATGGTCATGATGCCTTCTTAATAGAAATAGAAAGAATGCATAAATTATTAAAAGATTTGTTTTAAATAAATTACTTATTTTTGTTTTTTTTTAATAAATATTGCTTAATAAGAAAAATTGATACTAGACAATAAAATAATTTTAATTACTGGAGGAACGGGCTTTTTAGGAAGAGCTTTGGCAAAGTATTTTTGTGAAAATTACAAAGGAATTAAAAAACTAATTGTATTTTCTAGAGACGAGCATAAACAATTTTTGATGTCTCAAGAATTTTCTAAAGAAAATCATCCGTTTATAGAATATATAATAGGCGATGTTAGGGATAGGAACAGATTAATAGAAGTTTTTGAAGGAGTAGATTACTTAATTCATGCTGCCGCCATGAAACATGTACCTATTTCCGAAAATAACCCAACAGAATGCATTAAAACAAATATTGGTGGTGCAGAAAATGTTATTTACGCTGCTAAGTTTAACAACATAAGTAAAATCGTTGCACTTTCTACAGATAAAGCCTCTTCGCCAATAAATATTTATGGCGCAACAAAACTAACATCAGATAAATTATTTATTTCTGCTAATGGTAAAATAGCTAATAACGATATAAAATATTCTGTAGTAAGGTTTGGGAATTTAATGGGATCCTCGGACTCTGTTATTCCGCTATTTTTAAAAAAGAAAGAACAAGGTTTTCTGCCCATTACAGACCCTAAAATGACCAGGTTTAACACCTTGTTAGAAGAGGCAGTTGCCATGGTAATCTTTGCATTACAAAATACTTGGGGAGGAGAGATATTGGTTCCTAAAACCCCATCGTACCAATTAAAAGATTTGGCAAATGCCATTGCACCTAACATAGAACATAGAATAATTGGTGTTAGACAAGGAGAAAAAATACATGAAGAAATGATTTCCTCTTCAGATTCGTACAACACCTATGATATTGGTAGTTACTATTCTATTCTACCCCAAATAACCAATTGGGATTTAAATAAATACATAAAACATTTTAATGCACAAAAAGTTGAAGAAGGATTTATATATAGTTCTTTAAATAATAAAGAATTGCTAACAGTTGAAGAATTAAAAAATTTGATAGTAAACTTAAATAAATAAAATTGTATTTTTTTTTTAAAATCTAAAAAAACATTTCAGAAAATCAAAATATATAATGAGTGATAAAAAACCCTATATAATAGACTTCCCAAA
>JBGSBU010000121.1:0-3547 GCA_041730375.1 Solirubrobacteraceae bacterium | reverse complement strand
ATAGATGTTGAGGTTTTATTTATAAATGATGGTAATTTACATCGTCCGGCTCGTTTAGCAAGTGGATTATATGAGTTTGCTCAAGGAACCTACATAGACCGTGTTGTTTTAGATTGTATTTCTAGTTTACAGGCGGGTGCGGATTTATTATGGATAGAAACTGCTACTCCTAACGTAGAAGAAATTGCCGATATGGTAAACCGTGTACGTGAAGTAGAACCTAAAGCTAAATTAGCTTATAACAATTCTCCATCATTTAACTGGACATTAAACTTCCGTCAACAAGCATATGACACAATGGTTGCAGAAGGAAAAGATGTATCAGCTTATGATCGTGCAAAATTAATGAGTGTTGATTATGATAACTCAGAGTTAGCACAAGCAGCAGATGAACGTATCCGTACTTTTCAAGCAGATGCCGCTCGTGAAGCTGGAATATTCCACCATTTAATTACGTTACCAACTTACCATACTACTGCTTTACATATGAATGATCTTTCTGAAGGTTACTACGGAGACCAAGGAATGTTGGCTTATGTAAAAGGAGTTCAAAGACAAGAATTGCGTAAAGGCGTTTCTTGTGTAAAACACCAAAGAATGTCTGGGTCTGATTTAGGAGATGATCACAAAGAATACTTTGCTGGAGACTTAGCTTTAAAAGCGGGTGGAGAAAAAAATACTTCAAACCAGTTTTCTTAATTAAGAAATCCTTTTAATAACAAAAAAACCTCCAGTTTTATTTAATAATACTGGAGGTTTTTTTGTTATTTTTAATTACCTACATAAAAATGGCTCATAATTTTTATGATGTTAAAATTCATTTAAATGATGAAAATATTTTAAAAATAAATTAAATTTTTATTAATCATTCCAAATAAAAAATAATCTTAACTTTTAAAGATTATTTTATGAAAAATCAAATTAGTTGAACTAAACACACTTAATAAATAGCTTGTTGCTATTTTGCTTTAAAGTATAATAATTTGGTATAATTATACTTATATCTTGTATTTTTTTAAATCTATAACTAATAGAAAAATAAAAGAATAACCAAATATTGATGCAATATGTACTATATCTCCACTTTCAAAAGGTTTTACATTTATAAAATTTGCAAGAAACCCTATATAAATAAAAATCAACATAGTTAATAAAGCTAGTATTAAATTTTTATTAGATTTTTTAAAATAAAATAATAATAATTTAATTAACGCAATACTAAAAATTAGGTTTAAAACAAGGCCAATTGATTTTGAAATATCTTCAGAAAAAGAAAAAACTAATGAACTAGCAAACATAAAGCCTAAAGTATATAATGTTAAGGTAATTTTTTTCTGTTCTGATATTGGATTTTTAAAAGCAAGAAAAATTCCATAACCAATAGCTGGTGAAGCTAAAATTAAACACATTTTACCAAAAAAAACATGGTATTTTATAGACTCTTCTACACCAGCATAGTGTAATGCTCCTAAAAAAGTTGTAAATGCTATAAAAATGTAGCTTATACTTATAAGTTTATGTTGTTCTTTAAACAACCTAATAGAAAATAATAGACAAGTTAATGAAAGAATAAGCTCAAGTAAAATAGATAAATAAGAACCAGACATAATAATTAATTTTAATAAATTTAATTATATTTCTTTATATTCTGTAATAATATTTTTAATTCTGTTAATTTCTGAAGGGTTAAACCAATTAACCTCTTCATCTTTTCTATACCAGGTTAATTGCCTTTTTGCATAGCGTCTTGTATTTTTTTTAATTTCATTTATAGCCTCGTTCAAAGTTAATTCTTGGTCTAAAAAACTAAATAATTCTTTGTAACCAACTGTTTGTAGTGCATTTAAATGTTTAAAAAAATAATTTTGCTTAGCTTCTTCTAATAATCCATTTTCCATCATCGTATCAACTCTGTTATTTATTTGTTGATATAGTTGCTCTCTTGGAATAGTTAATCCAATTTTAATATTGTTAAAACTAGATTCTTTTTTTAAATTTTTCTTTAAATGAGATGAATAGGGCGAGTTGGTAGAAATACAAACCTCTAAGGCTCTAATTAACCTTCTGTGGTTTTGTTTATCTATAATATTAAAATAAATAGGATCTTTTTCTTGCAACATTTTCTGTAAACTAGAAATTCCCTCTTTTATAAATAACTGATTTAGTTCTTCTCTTATTTCACTACTAATTTCCGGAAAATCATCTAACCCTATTGTTAAGGCCTTTTCAAATAAACCCGATCCACCAGTTAAGAAAGCAATATCATTGGTTTTAAAGATGTTTTCTAAAGTTTTTTTGGCTTCAATTTCATAATCGCCAACGGTATAACTTTCATGAATGCTTTTATTTTGAATAAAATGATGAGTTACCTGAGATAATTCTTCTTTACTAGGAACGGCTGTGCCTATAGATAGTTCTTTATAGAATTGTCTAGAATCGCACGAAATAATTTCTGAGTTAAAAAATTTAGCTAACTCTATGGTTACATTGGTTTTACCAATTGCAGTTGGACCTAAAACTGAAACCAATAATTTTTTATTCAATTTTAAATTTATTTACTAGAATTAATTAAAAGCTACTTAGCCGTTCTTTAATTAAGTTAATATTTGTACTTGCATCTGCTTCTTTTTTCCGTTCATTTAAAAGAACATTTTGTGGTGCATTATTTACAAATTTTTCGTTTTTTAACTTATTCTGAACGCTTTTTAAAAATCCTTCTAAATAATTTAATTCGTCGAGTAATTTTTGTTTGTCTTCTTCAGAATTTTTTACTTCGTTTAATAAAAGTGCATATTCAGAATTATTTACTCTTATTGTAATTGTATTTTTTGGAATTTCGTTTTCAAAAGAAATACTAATGTTTGCAAGTTTAGCTATAATAGAAGTTTGCAATTCGCTATTTTTTGTAGCTATAAGTAATTTAAGATTTTCTTTTAGAGAAATATTTTCTTTATTTCTTACATTTCTAATTGCAGAAATAAGTTCTTGAGTTTCCTTAAACTTCTCTAAAGAATCTAAAGAAAAACCTTTTTCTTTGGGAAATTCAGAAATAATTAATGCATTTTCTTTTGTTCTAGGTGTAATATTTTGCCATATTTCTTCTGTAATAAATGGCATAACTGGGTGTAGTAATTTTAAAGAATTTTCTAAAAACTGTATGGTTGAATGATAGGTTTTTGAGTCTATCGGACTTCCGTAGGCTGGTTTTATTATCTCTAAATACCACGATGCAAAATCATCCCAAATTAATTTATATGTAGCTAATAAAGCATCAGAAATCCTAAATTTATTATAATTTTCTAAAATTTCTTTTAATACTAAGTTAAATTGATTTTCGAACCAATCTGTTGCAATTGCTGCTTCTTTGGGTTGTTCAATCTCTACCACTTCCCAGCCTTTAATTAATCTAAAAACGTTCCATATTTTGTTGGAGAAATTTCGGCCTTGTTCGCACAGCTTTTCATCAAAGAGTAGGTCATTGCCGGCAGGCGAACTAAACAACATGCCTGTGCGGATGCCATCGGCTCCATACTGCTTGATCAGGTCG
>JBGSBU010000120.1:0-3561 GCA_041730375.1 Solirubrobacteraceae bacterium | reverse complement strand
AAAGGCTAAACTTTTAACACCTATATCATCTGTAGATTGCGCCTCTATGTTCTTTCTAATATTGTAGTTTTTAGGATCTTCAATACCTATTGTTTTTATTTCTGATGGGTTTTCTACTTGATTAGATATAATTTCACTCGATACATTAGCTATATTTCCAGAGAAATAACCAACGTTTAAACCTAAGGAAAGAGATTTAGAATAATTATAAGACACAAAAGATTCCAACTTTTTTAATCCTCCATTTATAGAATTTACCTCTGTTTTACCATAACTATCAGTGGCGTCAAAACTAAGTCCATTAGAAATAGTTGATTTAGAAAAAAGTTTTTCTTCGTTTGCATTGGTAAATTGCTTGTAGCTTAATCCAAATTTAATTTTATCGGAAATAGGAAAACCCAGAGAGATTCTATTAAAATTAAAACCACCGACAGAGTTATCTTTTTCTGTAATAACCTGAGAGGAATATCCATAAAATCCGTTAATATCAAAAACAGTTTGCGATAGGTTTGAATTTGCTGCAGGGTTATTGAAATTTAATTCTGTACCAAACGGACTTTGGTAAATGGTTGATAAACCACCCATTCCTTGGGTAGAAACATTATTTGCGAAATCAAATTTACCTAAACCAATTGTTTCTGTAGAAAGCAAACTAGCCGTTTGAGCAAATAAATTAACCGAAACTGTAGTTAAAAAACTTAGAAATACAAATACGCTTTTGTTCATCTTAAAAAAAATTATCTTTAGAATTGATGCAAAGATGGTAATTTTAAACGGTAAAAAGAAAATTTTAAAATTTACTATATTTTAGAATATAAATTTACTATATTTGCAATCCAATTTAAAGGTGCCTTAGCTCAGTTGGTAGAGCAATGGACTGAAAATCCATGTGTCCCTGGTTCGATTCCTGGAGGCACCACCTTAAAGATAGCTTTTGTATTAATTTACTTAAGCTATTTTTTTTTATTCTAAATTAGAAATTAAACCAGTTAACTCTTCTTTACTAATATGTAATAAAAAATTAATTAGTAAAATATAGTCTTTGTTATTTTTAGTAATCTCTAAAAAGTTAAAATAAGCTTCTAATTTATTTTGATTTTTTAGGTCTAAAAAGAAGTTAAAATTATTTCTTACTAAATCGTTTGTTAAACCAAAATTAGAAAAATCTTGGTATTGTAATAAATTGTAATACAAACTTTCAAAGTACCTTTTTTGGCTATTTAAAGTAACTGCGGCTTCTAAATAAGATGCTTCTTTTAAATTCAAAAATTCTTTTTGGTTATCCTCTATTAAATCAACATATTTGGTTTTTAGCTTTAGTGTATCAATTTTGTAGATTTTTTCTAAATGGTTTAGTCTTTGCTCTAATTTAGGATGAGTTCTTATTGAATCTCTATTTAATTCTAAGCCTTTTTCTTTATTTTCTATTTCTTTTTGGGGTTGATAATTTTTTAAAAACCACTTTTCATTTACGTCTAACAATATATTTTTAGCCATATTTTTAATTGTTTCACTTTTTAACTTATTAAAATCGAAACTATAATTTTCTGATATTTTGTTTAGTGTTACTTTTAATAAAGAAAAATTATCCTTTGTTTCTTTTAATAATTTTAACGAGAGAGAATCTGCCTCGAACTCCTGTTTTCTCTTAAAAGAAGCAAAACCAAAACGGTATTTTTTATATAGCTTAAGTAATTTTGTATTACTTGGATTATTAAGTTTAATAGACGAAATATCTTTTTTATAATTGTCAGAAATTATATTTTCAACTCTTTTTTCAATTACTTTTTCGTGGTGATTTAAAATTAAATGACTTAATTCGTGAGCAATTATTGCCTTTACCTGTTCTTTAGAATCTAATTGGTTAAACAAACCCTTATTAACCAACAAAATATTATACCCTATATTGGCGGCATTTGGTAAAATAGAGCTAGAGACAAAAACTCTAATATTTCTATTAATAAGTTCCTGAGGATTTTCTTTTATTAATTGGCTAACTATTTCTTCTAAAAAAAATTGATGTTTACCCTCAAAAAAATATACCTCTGCTTTTATGTTGTTTGAAATTAATTTTTGTTGGTTTTTATGGAATTTTAAAAGCGTTTTACTGGCTATTTTATTTTTAGAAAGATTGTTGTTGTATAACTCAAAATCTTTTTTTAAAAAACTTAACAGCATTTTTTTAGTTTCAATAGATTTGCTTAATTCTTGAGAAAAAAGAGAAAGAGAAAATAAACCAATAATTAAAAACCTCATACTTTTTTTATTATTGAAAAAACTGCTCGGCTTTTTTAACAGACTCTATTTTGCCAACATCTATAAATTTACTTCCCTGGTGGTTAAACCCTAAAATAGCTTCTTCCCTAGCCAACTCTAAATAAGTTTCTATAATAGAAAAAACATTGGTTTGTTGTATTTTCTTAAAAATGGTGGGCGATAGAACTTGTATGCCACTAAATGCCAATAGTGTAAATTCGTTAACCTCTCTAGCTATTTTTACTTCTTTGGTCTTTACATTCTCCCAGCCACAAAGTAAATTGATATTATCAAATCTTAATTTCCTAGAAGATTCCCTATCCATAACGGCTAAGGTAGCAAGTGCTTTTGTATTTTTATGGACTTCAATTAGCTGGTTAATTTTTAAATCTGTTAAAATATCTGCATTCATCATCAAGAAATCATCGTCTTTTAAAAGGTTTTTAGCTTTAAGCATTCCTCCGCCTGTTTCTAGAATTTTATCTCTTTCGTCTGATACAATAATTTCGCAATCAAAATTGTTATTTGCCTCTAAAAAATCTATTATCTGTTCTCCTAAATAGTGTATATTAATTACAAAAGACCTAATACCAAAAGATTTTAAATACTTTATATTCCTTTCTAAAAGGGTTATTCCGTTTACTTTAAACAATGCTTTTGGGTGTTTATCTGTAAAAGGTTTAAGTCTGGTTCCAAAACCTGCCGCAAAAATCATGGCTTTCATAGCTAAAAAGTTAAATTAGCGTACAATATAAAAAAAATACACCTCATAGTTACCTTTATTTTTAGGTGGTTCTTTTAAAATAACAAAAAAATACTATACTTAATTTGTAAAAAAAAAGTCCCACCGAAGCAGGACTAAAGGTTTTCACCTACGGCATATAGCCTTATTGTGATAAGATTAAAGATTAGAAATTTTAATCAATACAAATGTAACTGTTTTTTTGAGTTAGAAAAGCATAAAATGATTTTTGTATAAACATTTAATGACAAATAGAGTCAATCCATTTGAGTTTAATGAATTTATAGCCTTAATTTGTAGTATCATAACTCCACTATGTACAACCAAAACAGAATATTAAAAGTTTTAAAAGCCGTAGCTTTATTAAAAACACAGCCTCCAAAGTCTGTAAAATTATTGGCAAATCAATTAGAAACAACCGATCGTACCTTATACAGATACCTCGATTTAATTAAGGAGTTGGGTTTCGAAATCAAAAAAGACACTTCAAATCGGGTATTTATTGCCGGAAAATCAGATGAGGATTACGCCGTTTTCACCAAAGAAGAAACATTATTTTTAAA
>JBGSBU010000119.1:0-3632 GCA_041730375.1 Solirubrobacteraceae bacterium | reverse complement strand
CTTTAAATGGTTTGTTTTTAATCGACGAAACAGAATCAGATGCAGACCATCAAAACAAACCATTTAAAGCGTATTTTCTAGCGTAACTTGATGCTGTCCCTGTCGCTTGTTCGCTACTCATTCCTTTGTGTTCGCTTGTTTCAGCGAAACCAAACGTTAAAAATTCATTTTCTCCGTCTAAAAACTTAGCTGTTGACTTTACGTAGACTTTACCAGCAGATTCTACTATATCATCTGAAATAGTTAATAAGCAATTATGTAAAATTAATATAGGCTTAACCGCCTCCAATATATCTTCTGCAGAACGATACTTATATCTTCCAAATGAATTGTAATTCCCTTTTGGAACTTTTAAATCTTTTTGAACTAAAATTAATTTTTTCATGTTTATTTGTTTTAATTATCCAACAAATATACAATACATTTATTTAATAAACAAATTTATTTATTAAAAAGTTTTAAGTTGTTTTTTTGTCTCTCACAATTCGTGTTTTTTTACCAACAAACTATTTAGACCGCTCTAAATTAACATCAAAATATAAGTGTAAATAAAAAAACCACCATTATTTGGTGGTTATAATTTTAAGTTTTTATAGTACAGCACTTATGCTATTGATAAGTTGGGTACTTTTATGTAAAGTTACAAATTATTTATTTCTTTTTTAATACTTATAAATTCTTTAAAATATTTTAATAAAATGCTTTTAATATCCAAGCCTATTTTTTTAAAATTTTCAAAGAATATAGAATAAAATTCAACTCCACACCAAAATAATACAATAAAAGAAGTTGCCGTAAAATTCATTTCAGAAAATGAAAGTTTAAATTTTTTAATAAAAAATATCTGTTCAAATAAATATACAATTATAACAGAACCAAAATACAAACTTATTTTAATTCCTGTATTTTTTAATTTTAATGAACTAATAACATTGTTTAATTTCAATAAAACACATCTTAATTTATAAATAGAATCAGTATTAAAGAAATATAAAAAATCATTAATTGTTTTATTCTTAGAAATTAATTTTATAGCTTCAAATTTATTTTTCTCAAGAATATAACTTGCTGTAATTCCTGTTATAAAATCTAAAGTCATTAGAATTATTAAAAAGAAAATTGCTAATTGTATGTTTGTTTCTGGAAAAACAAAAGAACCAATTAAACTTATTGGAAAAATCTTTGCAAGTGGGTATTTCATGGATTTAATTTTTTCATTAAAAGACCAAAAAAGAAACTTGGAGTTATTCCTAAGACCCAAAGGACAAAAATTGTCCAAAAAAGGACTTTCCAAATATTATTATATATAATCTGCAAAAAAGATGGCTGTTGTTTGGATATTATTAATTTATCCTTACTCTTAACCACCTTTTGCAAACTATCTTTTTTGGATAACCTAGAGTAATAACTTTTTTTTACGCTATTGGTTATTGTATCTGTTCTAAAAATTAACCTTACATCTCCTTTTTGTTTTATTATTTTATATTTAATAGAACCATTTTTAAAAGACTGTTTAAATGAAGTTGAATCGCATTTTAAATTAATTTCATTTTCAGTAGGGTTCAGTGTTTCTATTTTTTCGAATAACTGAATTGTATCTACTTTTAATCTATCCACATAAATAATAGAATCATTTTTAATAATCTCTTTATTAACGTCTTTAGCCGTCTTACAACCCAAAGCGGTTAATATTGCTATTATAGCTATTAGTTTTTTCATTTTAAATATAAAATTTGTTTTCTATTTTTTTTACCAGAATAAGACACATGAACCCACGCAGGATTTTTTTGATTCCCAAACTCCCAGATTAATTGATCAAAATCTAAATGATTTTTAATATATTCAAATAAATGCCTATTTTCAACGCCATTTAATCCTTGTATGTCGATAGCTTCTCCAGTCATATGCTGACTAGTTTTACTACCTCCAATGGCTGTATTTAAAGCCTTGCTTCTAAAAAAAGAGCTTATTCTTATGGCTCCAAATTTATGCCTTAATGGCTCAAAAACATTTTTGGCTAATAGTTGCATATTTTCTAAATGCAATTGGCTAGGATCGTTATTTATACCCTTTCTTATGGCTGTTTGGCTTGTTGTAGCTTCTAAAAAACTTATATGTTTACTTATATTTTCCATTTATTAAAGAATTATTACCCTACATAATAAAAAGCTTGCAGTCTCCAAATAACTCCAACAGTTGCTGGACATTGAATTGTAACGTTGGTACCTATAGTACTTGATTTTAATGGACTTGAAGTAAAATCTAACTCTTTAATTTCACTATCTCCCTGAGGTCCTAGCGTTTTAAAACCAAAAGAAGGATTACCGGATAAGCCAACTGTAGTAACCACAATAGGGGTAGCTGCTGGGGTTAATGCGGATCCACAATGTTTCTCTATTATAATTTTAGTAATGTAAATAAAAAGTCCAGATAGACCTGTAATTATAGGGTTATTTAATGTACCAATTGCAGTAGCTGTACTAAGTATTAACGAGGTAGGAATAGGCTTTGTATAAACCATTTGTACGCCACGATTAGACGATAATGCAACTATTGCACTACCACTCGAAAATGACGTTACTCTAACTCTAATTTTTGATGCACCGACTGGAATTTCAAATGAAAAAAATCCAGTTTGATTACTAATACTAAATGCAAAGGTTTCAAGACCTCTATTCCACACTGGTAAATCAAAAAAGTTTATACCATCAATAGAATAAGATGGTGTTAGTGTAAGGACGAAAGTTCCACGAACATCGACTTGCGCAAATGTTTGTCCGTCAACATCTGATACTACTTCGGCATTTAACGCCCCTAAACTAAATGATTTCACCCTACTATCTACTAAAACTTCACCCCCTAATCTATTTAAATAAGATTGGTCATTCCCAAAAATGTCTTTTATTGTTGCCATTATTTTAATTTATTTTATATTTTAATTTATAAGTACCACCTAAATGGCTATTGTCTCTTGAAAAGAGAGTTAAATCAAAGCTACCTATTTTTGGAGTAACTAAAAAATCAATATAACATAATTCTTTAGTATTTTCATCAAAATCAGTAACCACACCCCAACCTACATCTATATCACTAGCTAAAAAAGAGTTACTAACTATATTTGTTGTGTATTCGTAATTTTGATTAAACGGCACAACAACACTAATATTACCCGCACTAGATTTATTGTCTTCAAAACCTATTGTGCCGTCTGTTTTTGCTTTTAGAATTTTATTATAACTAACATCTCCAGTAGAATCCTTTAAACTCCTTACTCTAATTCCCCCATCTATATCTAACCTTTCTGTTAATGGTTTCATACCAATTGTACCTAACCCCATTTTACCATCAGCCTGAACAAAGAATTTTTCATTACCAACATTTGTACCTCCAGCGTAAAAATATAACTCCTGAGCCGAGGCTAAAGTTACACTTCTAGGTACATAACCGTAAATATTAACCGGGACAGCCACCAAAGCACCGCTTAAAAAAGTGGGCGTTAGCCATAAAAATATACCCGTTTGGTCTGAAAGCGTAGAGCCTTTTAATGCAATATTATACCCAAAATTTCCCCTGTTTGTTGTTAATTCTAATATATTACTAGAAGTATTACCGATATCGGTTACCTGCTGTAA
>JBGSBU010000118.1:0-3767 GCA_041730375.1 Solirubrobacteraceae bacterium | reverse complement strand
AATAGGAGAAAGTAGTCTTGGTTATATATCTGTTGCAGAGAATTTTAAAAATGTTCCTTTTGAAATTAAGCGAGTATTTTGGGCCTACTACACTCCCGATAATATAATTAGAGGAAGACATGCCCACCATGAAACAGAAATGATATTAATTTCAATTTCAGGTAAAATAATTATTACAACAGAAATGCCAGGAGAAAATCCAGAAATATTTGTTTTAGAAAATCCTAACCAAGGAATTTATCTACCCAAACTATGTTGGCACACCATGCAGTATTCTCATAATTCAGTTCAGTTAGTTTTGGCGTCTAGTTTATATTTAGAAGAAGATTACATAAGGGATTATAGTGAATTTAAAGTACTAAAAAATGACTAAAATATTAATCGCTGGTGCTGGTGGAGCACCATCAGAGGGTGTTGTCAACTCATTACTTAAAAGTGCTAAAAAAGAAACTATTATTGGTATGGGCAGTGAGCCTACAGATTTGGTTTTATCAAACGCACAAGAAGTATTTTATATACCCTATGCAAATACGCCAGAATATAAAGAATCATTGTTAACTCTATTAAAAAAAGAAAAGCCTGATTTAATACATTTTCAAAATGATTTAGAGATTTTTCATGCTTCTTTATTTAGAGATGACATTCATAAAACTGGTACAAAAACATTTATGCCCTCTCATGAAGTAATAGATAACTGCGTACACAAGTATAAGACTTATTTAAAATGCAAAGAGTCTGATATAAAAGTACCAAAAAATATTATGATTAATAATGAGGAGGATTTAAAGAAATCTTTTTCAGATTTAGCCGATAAATATGGAAAAATATGGTTAAGAGCTTCATCCATTGGTGGAGGGGGAAAAGGTGCATTACCCACTAATAATTTTTCTTTTGCAAAAGGTTGGATAGAGAGATACAATGGTTGGGGAGATTTTGTTGCTGCAGAAATGTTAACACCCAGTACCGTAACCTGGCTTTCTATATGGTATGAAGGAGAATTAGTTGTGGCGCAAACTAGATTAAGAAAAGGATGGACACATGGTAACAGAACAGTTTCTGGGGTTACAGGCGTAACAAAAGTGGGGCAAACCTACGCCGATCTAGAAGTAGATAGAATTTCTATAGAAACAATAAAAGCAGTTTCAAACAAACCACACGGTATTTTTGGGGTGGATATGGCGTATGATATAAACGGTGTTCCAAATCCAACTGAAATTAATATTTCAAGATTTTTTACTACTGTTTTATTTTTTACAGAAGCTGGGTTAAATATGCCAGAAATATTTAAAGATTTAGCCTTATACAACCAATTCCCAAACTTAGAAAAAAAAATAAACCCATTAGAAAATGGTTTAATGTGGCTTAGAGGCATGGATACTACACCAAAATTAATGTCTGAAAAAAAAATACAAGAACGAATTAAAAATTTATAAATGATTCTTTTAACGGGCGCTTCTGGGTTTATTGGCAAACATTTACTTTCCCTATTAATTGAAAAATTTGGAAAAGAAAATATTGTAGCACTAACTTCAAAACCCATAAAAGATTGTGCTTATCTTTTACATAATAATTATCAATTCGACGGAGATTTTTTCATAAAAAATGGATACGAAAAAATTGAGACAATTATTCACGCAGGAGCTTACACTCCAAAAAAAGGAAGTGAAGCAAATGATATAAATTTATGTAATTCTAATATTTATAACACAGAAAAATTACTAAACACAATTTTACCCAACCTAAAAAAGGTTATTTACTTGAGTACTTTGGATGTCTATGCCAATGACTTACTTACAACAGAAACAACTTTAGAAAAACCAGTTTCCTTATATGGGCATTCAAAATTATATTGCGAAAAAATGATTGAAAGTTGGGGGAAAGAACAGAATAAAGTTGTTCAGATTTTACGAATTGGTCATGTATATGGACCAGGAGAAGAAGCCTATCAAAAAATAATTCCTATTACTATTAATAAAATTCTACAAAATCAATCTATTCAAATTTGGGGAAATGGAAATGAGTTGCGAACTTTTATTTACATCAAAGATGTGGTAAAGGCCATAACAAAAGCTATTTCAATCGATGAAAATATTGGTGTAGTTAATCTAGTAGGAGGGCATTCTATTTCAATTAATAATTTGGTAAATAAAATACTATTCTTATCAAAAAAAGAAGTTATAATAGAAAAAGTAGAAGCTAAGACAGAGGGTAGAAATCTTATTTTTGATAATTCTAAGATGATAAGCCATTTAGTGAGCCACGAAACACTTCTAGATGATGGTTTATTAGAAGAATTTGAATATATGAAGAATTATAATACAAATCTAAAATGAATATTTTTTTTGATTTAGATGGCACATTAATTGATTCTATGCCTAGATTGTATCACTTGTTTCAACATCTAGTGCCAGAAAGCAAACTAGAATATGAAGCATATTGGGATTTAAAACGTAATAAAATAAATCATAAAAAAATTCTTGTCACTAAGTTTAACTACTCAGAAGACCAATATAAAAATTTCGAGCAAAAATGGATGGAATCAATTGAACTGGAAAAATGGCTAGAATTAGACAAACCATTTATAGGTGTTGATGATTTTTTACATCAACTTTTAGTGCAAAATAAATTATTCTTGGTTACGGCAAGACAATCAAAACAAGCAACCATAGAACAAATAAATAGTTTTGGGTGGGAAAACGTGTTTACTGAAATTTTTATTACAGAACAAAAAAAAGAAAAATTTGAGTTAATTAAAAATAAAATTAAGACAACACAAAACGATTGGTTTGTTGGTGATACAGGAAAAGATATTGAAACCGGAAAATTATTGAGTATGAAAACGGCGGCAGTACTTTCTGGGTTTTTAAACGAAGTTAATTTATTGCAATATGAACCCGATGTAATTGAAAATCACATAACTGACATTAACTTTAACTAATAGAGCTTATGGAAAAGGTATTACAAAACAATAGAAAGGTAACGTTTTTGCAAAAATGCAAAACTATTTTATTAAAATTAAAGCATGGTAACCATTTGCAGACAAGCGGCCATATAAGAATTATGGGTAATATACCATCAATAAAAACGCCAGGCACTAGTAAAATAATTCTTGGAAATAAAGTAGTTTTAAATTCAGACGCTAAAAATTCAAATACGGCACTTACTTTTAATTGTACTTTGGCTTGTGGATTAACTGGGAGAATTGAAATTGGCAACAACACCATGTTAAATGGAGTTTCTATAACCGCATATGAAAGCGTTATTATTGGTAAAAATTGTCAAATTGCCTCTGCTACATTTATTTCAGACACAGATTTTCATCCAATGAATCCAGCCATAAGAGAACGAGAAGCAAACGGATATAAAATAGACCACAATAAAGTAAATAAAAAACCCGTGATTATTGGAAATAATGTATGGATAGGCTGGGGAAGTATAATATTAAAAGGCGTTACAATTGGTGACAATAGTATTATTGCAGCAGGTTCTGTTGTTTTAAAAGATGTACCTTCCAATGTTTTGTATGGTGGAAATCCTGCTAAATTCTTAAAAAATATATAAGTGATTAAATTCTTAGACCTTCAGAAAATAAATCTTCAATATCAAGAAGAAATAGAGCAAACTATTTTAGAAACCTATCGCTCGGGTTGGTATTTATTGGGCGAAAAAGTTAAAACGTTCGAAAAGCAATTAGCAGAATATTGCCACGCACCACACGCAATAGGAGTTGCAAATGGTTTAGACGCTTTAAGGCTAATTTTTAAAGC
>JBGSBU010000117.1:0-3792 GCA_041730375.1 Solirubrobacteraceae bacterium | reverse complement strand
TTTGTCTTTGTCATGTTCTACTACTAATACAGAGTATCCTACATCTCTAAGGTTTTCAAGAGATTTTATTAATCTATCGTTATCTCGCTGGTGTAAACCTATACTTGGTTCGTCTAAAATATATAAAACACCTACAAGTTGAGAACCTATTTGCGTAGCAAGTCTTATCCTTTGTGCTTCTCCACCAGATAAAGTTTTAGAACTTCTGCTCAAAGACAAATAATCTAATCCTACATCTAATAAAAATTGTAATCTTGTTTTTATTTCCTTTAAAATTTCTTCACCAATTGTTTTTTGTTTTTCTGACAAATGTTTATCTAAATCATTGAACCAGATGCTTAATTCTTTTAAGTCCATAGATGATAAATCCGCTATAGACTTATTATTTATTCTAAAAAATAACGATTCTTTTTTAAGTCTAGTTCCTTTACATTCGGGGCAGTCATTTTCATCCATGTATTCTTTTGCCCATCTTTTTATTGAAGTTGAATCGGAATCATTAAATTGGGACAAAATAAAATTAGCAATTCCTTCAAATTCTATTTTATATTCTTTACTAACCCCAAGGTTTTTAGAATTTACAATAAATTTTTCTTTACCTCCATTAATAATTATATTTAATGCTTCTTCAGAAATTTTTTCGATAGGGTCTGTTAATGTAAATCCGTATTTCAAACCTATATTTTCTAATTGCTTAAAAATCCAAGTGCTTTTATATTCCCCAAGTGGAGCAAATCCTCCTTGTTTTATAGAAAAACTTTTGTTGGGAATTATTTTTTGCAAATTTATTTCGTTTACATAACCTAATCCGTTACAATGTGGACAAGCACCTTTAGGAGAATTAAAAGAAAAATTATTGGGTTCTGGTTCAGAATATGCAATCCCACTAGTAGGACACATTAAATTTTGACTAAAATATCTTGGCTTTTTATTTTGATCATCAACAATCATAATAGTTTTTTCGCCATGATACATTGCAGTTTTTAAACTGTCTCTTAATCTTTTAGCACAATCAGGGGTTACATCAACTTTTATTCTATCTACTACAATTTCTATGTCGTGATTTTTATACCTATCCAGTTTCATGCCCGGAATAATATCTCTTATTTCACCATCTACTCTTACTTTTAAGAAACCTTGTTTAGTTAATTGCTGAAATAATTCGGCATAATGTCCTTTTCTAGTCTTGATTATTGGAGCAAGAATTACAATTTTTTGGTCATTATAATCTTTTAAAATAAGTTCTTCTATTTGTTCTTGACTGTAAGAAACCATTGCTTCATTAGTCTCATAACTATATGCAATTGCAGTTCTTGCAAATAATAGTCTTAAGAAATCGTAAATTTCAGTAATAGTTCCTACAGTTGATCTTGGGCTTCTATTGGTAGTTTTTTGTTCTATAGCGATAACAGGAGAAAGTCCATCAATTTTATCTACATCGGGTCTTTCTAAACCACCAAGAAACTGACGGGCATAAGCAGAAAAGGTTTCGATATATCTTCTTTGACCTTCGGCATAAATAGTATCAAATACTAATGATGATTTTCCCGAACCTGATAAACCTGTTATTACAACTAGTTTGTCTCGTGGAATTGAAACGTCAATATTTTTGAGATTATGTGCCCTTGCGCCTAATATTTCAATAGAATTTTCCATAAATAGTAAAACGCAAAAGTACTAATTTTGGAACTAAGAAACAAAAGTAATTTTAGGTAAAAGTATTATTCAATAGAGTAGGATGTAAATGAAAAGTTTAATGTTACTAGTTGTTGTAACATTAGCTATAAAAAAAGAAAAATTTTTTAAATTCCGTTTACAATTGCTATAAAATCATTGGCTTTTAAAGAAGCTCCACCTATCAATCCTCCATCTACATTAGGTTTAGAAAAAATTTCTTTGGCATTATCGGGTTTTACACTTCCACCATAAAGGATTGTTATATTTTCAGAAACATCGCTTCCGTATTTTCTATGTAGTGTATCTCTTATAAAATCATGCATTTCTTCTGCTTGATCAGGAGTTGCTGTTTCCCCAGTACCTATAGCCCATACTGGCTCATAAGCTAAAACTATATTGCTATAAACTGAAGCATCTAGATGAAATAAACCATCTTTTAATTGATTTTCAACTACATTAAAATGTTGTTTGTTTTGTCTTTCTTTTAGTTCTTCACCAAAACAAAAAATAATTCTCATTTCGTGTTTTAAAGCTGTATCAACTTTTAATGCTAATAAAGCATCATTTTCTTTAAAATATTGTCTTCTTTCAGAATGTCCTAAAATCACTGTATTTATGCCTATACTTTTTAACATATCTACAGAAACTTCGCCGGTAAAAGCTCCACCTTCGGCTTGATGCATATTTTGCGCAGCAACGGATATTTTTGTACCTTCACATTGATTCGAAGCACTTTCAAGATTTACAAAACTAGGTGCAATTATAACTTCGGCAATAGTGTTAGGTAAGTTATTCTTTAATTCATATATTAACTGAGAAGTTTCCTTCGCATTTTGATTCATTTTCCAGTTTCCTGCAACAATTTTCTTTCTCATTATAACGTTTTAATAATTTCAATTAATCTTTCATCATCCGCTTCAATGGCTTTGAATAATTTTATTTCTTTCTTTTTTACTACCATATACCTTGGTATCCAATCTAATTTTATAGAATTACTAAAATTACCACCTTTCCAAGCAGTTTGTATAAGAAAATGCTCCCCTTTTACAGTATATTTATCTATACCTGCAAGCCATTTTTCAGGAGTTTTATCATAAGATAAAAATAAAAAAACTGCTTCTGGAAATTCTTGTTGTAATGCTTCAACTTTTGGCATACCTTTTACACAATCAGGACACCATGAAGCCCATACATCTATTACAAT
Organism: Solirubrobacteraceae bacterium; assembly: GCA_041730375.1. Taxonomy (GTDB): domain Bacteria; phylum Bacteroidota; class Bacteroidia; order Flavobacteriales; family Weeksellaceae; genus JBGSBU01. The sequence goes on along the minus strand of JBGSBU010000117.1, from coordinate 911 downwards.
TGTTTTGTCTTCATATTTTTCTAATATACTTTCAAAAGAAGTTAATTTACCATCCATAGATAACATTTCTTCTTTTAAAGATTCTTCTGTAAAACTTGTTTCTTGTGCTTCTGAGCAATTAACAAGTAATAATGAAGTCATTAATGATAATAGTATTTTTTTCATAATATTTATATGATTATTAATTTTTAATTTAAGTTTTTTTAGAGTTAAATGTTTTCTTCTACTCTAAGAATTAAGTCGTTAGCAGCTATATCTCCTGATTGTCTCCATACCATTTCGCCATATTTGTAAATTATAAAAGTAGGAATACTTTTAATTTTTAAGGCATCGGCTAAATCCGGATTTTTATCTACGTTTATTTTAATTACTTTAGCTTTATCTCCTAAAGCTGATGCAACATTATGCATTAAATGAGTAGTTTCTATAGAGTTTTCACTTTCATTAGTGTAAAAATCTAATAAAACGGGTGTGTTTCCAGTAATTAATTCGCCAAATTTTGACATAATTATAAATATAATATTTTTATATAGAACAAAAGTAAGAAAAAAAAATCAAAAAACAATTTTTTTTATTAAATATCAAGCTTTTTTTTAAGTCAATTCAATAATTATGAATTTAAAGTTTAATTTTTTTTATATTTTTTTCAATTTTTAAAATTTAATTTTTAGTTTGAAAACTTATTACTTTAACTAAATTTTTAACTTTTTCAGCTGTTTTTCTTGCTTCATTTATATCCTCACTTATAATAGTTATGTGACCCATTTTTCTAAAAGGTTTAGTTGTTTTTTTACCATAAATATGTGGCGTAACTCCTTTTATTGAAAAAATATCTTCTATATTTTCATAAACCACTTCTCCTGAGTAACCTTCGGTACCTACTAAATTAACCATTATGCCTGCCATTTTAC
>JBGSBU010000116.1:0-3899 GCA_041730375.1 Solirubrobacteraceae bacterium | reverse complement strand
AAGGAAAACCACTACCAGCAATGACCGAAAATGTTACGAAAGAAATTGTAGGACAAGAGGCTGAAAATGTTACAATTGCTTATAGAATCCCAGGAAACGGAACGCTTGATAATATGAAGGCTAATTTATTATCTATGATTTTATCTAATGGAAAAGCTGGATTACTAGACCTTAATGTGAACCAAAAACAAAAAACTTCGGGATCTTCGGCTAATACATGGGGTTTAAACGACCACGGTGTATTTATATTGTCGGGAAGAAATAAAGCCAATCAATCTCTTGATGAGGTAAAAGATGTTTTATTAGAACAATTGAATCTTGTTAAAAACGGAAATTTTGAAGATTGGTTGTTAACAGCTTCTATCAATAACTTAAAATTAAGAGAAATTGCAAGATTTGAGGACAATAGGGGTAGAGCTACTGCTATGGCAATGAGTTTTATGAACAGACTAGAGTGGGAAGATGTGGTTAATTATAACCAAAAACTGGCTACTATTACTAAAAAAGATTTAATTATATTTGCTAATAAATATTTAGACAAATATGCAATTATTTATAAAAAACAAGGAAAACCTACAGATATTCCTATCGTAGAAAAACCTACAATTACACCTATTCACATAAATAGAGATGAAAAATCAGCTTTCTTAAAAAGTATAGAAACTGCCAAAGTTGCCGAAATTAAACCTGTATTTTTAGACTATAAAAAAGATTTTACACAGTTTAAAACCAAAAGCGGTGTAAATGTAATGTACCAAAAAAATACTACCAATCCATTATTTGACTTGGTTTATTATTTCCCTTTTGGAACTGATAATGATAACAAAATTAATCTTGCATCGAGTTATTTAAGTTTCTTAGGAACTTCTAAACTTACGCCTGAGCAAGTAAAACAAGAGTTTTTTAAACTAGCATGTAGCTTTAGTGTTTCGGCATCAAGAGATCAAACTTATATCACTTTAAGTGGTTTAAGCGAAAATCAAACTAAAGCAATTGAATTATTAGAACAAATTCTTGCTGATGCCCAACCTAATGAAGAGGCGTGGAAAGGATTGGTAAAAAATATCTTAAAATCTAGAAAAGACAATAAAACTAACCAGAGAAGTAATTTTGCAACCCTTACTAATTATGCAATTTATGGTACGGATTCTCCTAGTAAAAACATGGTAAGCGAGAAAGAATTAATGGAAATGAAACCGCAAGATATTGTAAACATAATTAAAGAATTACCACAATATGCGCACGAAATTTTGTATTACGGAAATTTAGACACTAAAAATCTAGACCTTACTTTGACTTCATTACACAAAGTTCCTGCTCAATTTACTAAAACAATTGCTCCTGCTAAGAAATTTACAGTGCAAGAAACAACCGAAAACAAAGTGTTTTTCGCACACTATGAAGGCCCACAATCTATGGTGCAAACGATTACCAAAGGCGATAAATATACCAATGATATTTTACCAACTTCTAGTGTTTACAACGAATACTTTGGGGGAGGAATGAATGCAATTGTTTTTCAGGAGTTAAGAGAAAAAAGAGGATTGGCATACTCGGCTTGGGCTAGGTATCAAGCTCCTACTAATGTAGAGGAAGACTTTAGAAACATAAGTTTTATACAAACCCAAAACGATAAGGTAATTGATGCTTTAAATGCTTTTAACGATTTATTCAACAACATGCCACAATCAGAAGGTGCATTTAACCTTGCCAAAGAATCGATGATGCAAAACATTGCTACCGAGCGTATAAATGACATGGATATTTTATGGAGTTATTTAAGCGATAGAAAAATGGGTAGAGACTATGACAATAGAAAAAAAATGTACGAAACATTACCTTCGCTTACCCTTGAGGATGTAAAGGCATTTAACCAAAAATACATTCAAAATAAGTCCAAAACTTATGTTATCTTAGGGAACGAAAAATTATTAAACTTTGAAGAATTAGCAAAACAATTTGGCAAAGTAGAAAAATTAAAAATGGAAGATTATTTTGGGTATTAATATATTCTCACCTAATAATTCAGAGTATAATATACCAAAGAAGTAAAGAGAATAACTAATGATTTTATAACATCACTTACTAATTTTTACTTTAACTATTTTGATACGTTTAAAAATTTAAACACTTTTTTTAGAGTGAATAAAATATAAAAAGAATGGCAAAAAAGAGCATTATAACTGTAAAGGAAATACCAATAAAAACAATAAAAATCAATGAAATGGATTTTATTTGTATTACGGATATTGCCAAACAAAAAAATAGTAATGAACCAAAAGATGTAGTTAAAAATTGGATGAGGTTAAAAAATACTTTAGAATATTTAGGACTTTGGGAAACATTAAACAATCCAATTTTTAAAGGGGTCGAATTCGACCCCCTTTTTAAAGAAGCAGGGAGCAATGCCTTCACAATGAGTCCAACCAGATGGGTAGAGCTTACAGGTGCAATAGGAATACATACAATAAATGGTGCAGGTGGTGGCACATACGCGCAACGAGATATAGCTTTTAAATTTTCTGCTTGGGTTTCTGTAGAGTTTGAATTATATTTAATCAAAGAATTTCAACGATTAAAAGAAATTGAAAGTAGTAATGAACAATTACAGTGGAACTTTCAACGCTATTTATCTAAAGTAAATTATACAATACATACCGATGCTATCAAAGAAAATCTTATACCTCAATTATTAGATAAAAATAAAATCAATTTAGTATATGCCTCTGAAGCCGATATTTTAAATGTGGCACTTTTTGGAAAAACTGCCAAAGAATGGAGAGATGAAAATCCATCAAACAAAGGCAATATAAGAGATTATGCAACAATTGAACAATTGGTAGTTTTAAGCAATTTAGAAAGTTTGAATGCGGTAATGATATCGCAAAATATTTCGCAACCAGAAAGATTGGTAAAACTTAATGAAACTGCCATTAGCCAAATGAAAGCATTAGCAATAAATACAAATTATAGAAAATTAAAATAATTAGAAAGATTAAAAAAGCAAGGATTAATTTCTTTGCTTTTTTTATTTTTTGGGCAGCTATTCCGTCCTCCGTTCCCGCTTTGCCACAATTTTGGGGTTTTTGCATAGTCATGGGCTTTGCTCTTGCCGCCCATTCCTTGCAAAAAATCCTCCAAAATTGTAGCAAGAGCTCCACTCAGGCCGGGCTGCAGATTCAGTAGTAAGTTTTAAAAATAGTTGTAATATTAAAGAAGTTTTATAAATATTTTAAGAAAGTATTTTATACCAATTATAAGTAATAAATAGTCTAAAGATGCGAAGTTAATTTTCAGATAAAATTTGTATAAAAATATCTGCATAGCTGGGCTACGGAAATATTTTTTGTATAAATTATACCAAAAAGAAAATAGCAGATTGGACTATTTATTGCTTATAATTGGTATTAGCTTATTTCTTTTTTTTGAGCTGCTTTTTTTTGACTTTGTGTAACTTCGTGTTATTATTTTGTGTAACTTTGTGAAATAGCTATTATACAAAAAATACAATTTTAATTGGTAAGGAATTTAACATTTAATACTATAAAAGATTTTAGTAAAAATTTAGTGGGTAATTTATTAGTATCATAAATTTCTAACCATATAAGAAATATAAGGTCATGGAAGTTTCAGAAACTTATATTACCTTAAATTCATTATATGGTTAAAAAAAATACTTAATCAATTATTTTTTTACCATTAAATTTTTAGTATAACCCTATAAAAAGAGTTTTCGAATAAAACTGAATTTGTTGTTTTAATTCTCTGATTTAGAACCCTTAGGGTTCTAAGTTTTATAAAAAATTAATAAAATTATTGGTTTCGACCCCTTCGGAATCATACATTTATATAAAATATTTTTAAGAAAAAAAGAGGTTTTATAACCTCTTTTTTTCTTA
>JBGSBU010000115.1:0-3913 GCA_041730375.1 Solirubrobacteraceae bacterium | reverse complement strand
CGATAATTTAATTCTTCTTCACAACAACAGAATAGAGAAAAAACACAATAATAATGCGTTTTATTTTCTTGATTTATTTAATTTTTTCGATTCTTCATTAATTAAAAAAGCTAAAGAAGAAAACGAATTTATACGTTTGCTTAAAAAGAACAATCGCAGTTTTATTTCTATTTCATTAATAAATACCCATTTAAAAAATTCTTTATATTTAACCTTATTACAAGACTTTACCTCTGCCTTAGCTTTTATTTCTATTTTAATAGATTGGCTAGATAATTTTATTGCTGAAAACGAAAAAATATTTTCGGCAATTACGCTGGAGGCTTTAATTCATTTTCACCAATTATTTAAAATATTATTACTAGAAACAACAAAAAGTGAAATAGCAATTACTTTTTCTTCGCTAAGTTATTTATACAACACCCTAAAAAACACAAATAAAATTCCGTTTGTTGGCGAGCCAGTAACTGGTTTGCAAATTTTGGGGATGCTAGAAACCAGGTTACTTAATTTTGAAAAAATATTTATATTAGATGTAAACGAAGGCATTATTTCGCCCGATAACCAACAAAATTCTTTGGTTTCGTTTGATTTTAGAAAAAATTTTAACCTCACTACTTTTAAAGACCGAGATGCTATTTATGCCTATCATTTTTATAGATTTTTACAAAATGCAAAAGAAGTAAACCTATTTTATTCCGAAGGTATTTCTAAAATGAATAACTTAGAAAAAAGCCGTTTTATAACACAGCTTGAAATAGAATCTGAACATAAAATAAATAAAATAATTGCCACCCCAAATCTATCTATTAGTTACAATGAAAATACAGTAGTAGAAAAAACCCAAACCATACTTAATAAAATTAAAGAGATTTATAAAAAAGGAGTTTCTCCTTCTAGTATAAAAACATACATTAGAAATCCTTTAGATTTTTATTTAATAAAGATTTTAGAAATAAGAGAAAACAAAGAAGTAGAGTTGGTTATGGCTCAAAATTCTATGGGAACCGTTATTCACAGTTGCTTACAAGCACTATACAATGAGCATTTAAACAAAATATTACTGTCGCTAAATTTTTTGGAAATAAAAAGCAAAATACATGATGTGGTTGAAATAATTTTTAAAGATAATTTTAAAGAGGGCGAAATTTTATATGGCAAGAATCATTTAATATTTAAAGTGGTTTTAAAAATAATTGAAAAAATAATTGAGACCGATGAAAAACTAGTTAAAGAAGGAAATGAACTTATTATAGAGGCATTAGAATTAAAACTTGAAGCTCCTTTTTTATTAAATTATAATAATGAAGTTGTAAACTTTAAAGGCGAAATAGACAGAATAGATTCTTTAAACGGAATGAAAAGAATTTTAGATTATAAAACAGGAAATGTTGATTTGGCAGATTTAACTATTACCGCAGAAAAAACAGAAAAAATTACAAAAGACATAAAGTTTGAAAACGCTGTTCAGCTAAGCATTTATACCTATTTATATCTACATAACAACAAAAATGTATCTAATGTTATTGCCGGCATTTATTCTGTACCTAATATTAAAAAAGGCTTGTTACCGCTTACTATAAATAAAATTTCGGAAATTGGAATGGAATCTTTAGCTCCTCAATTAGAAAAAATTAGACTTCTTTTAATAGAAATATTAAATGCTGAAACACCATTTATAGAAGACCAAAAAAAATACTTTTAACATTGGTTGTTTATTTGCCATAAATCTCAATTAACGCTTTTTCTCTGAACTCAAAAATTTCTTTTAATTTGTTTTTAATTATTAGTTGGTTGGCTATGTCGCCAAGAATACCAAATGGTGGAGCGTAGCTAATAATATCGCTCATTAAGGTGCCTTTGTCTGTAGCCTGTAGTCTGTGTTGGTGATGCCAAATTTTGTACGGCCCCACTCTTTGCTCATCAACAAAATATTCGTTCTCTTTTACATGTGTAATTTCTGTTACCCACTGGGTTTCTATTCCAAATAGTGGTTTTACTAGGTAGCTAATTATCATTCCTTGGTACATTTTTTCTGGAAGATTTTTAGAAGTTATGTTAAAGCCCATACTACTTGGCGTTATTCTCTTTAAGTTAGCTGGATTAGAAATAAAATTCCATATTTCTTCTAACGGTTGGTTTATTACTTGTTTTGTTTCGAACTGATAAAATCCCATTTTGTTATTTTTAATTGCTATTAAAGATAATATAGCAATTATGTTATTCTTATTCTGTTTGATTGATATTTTCTATCGTGTTATTCGACTGATTTTCATAGTAACTACAATTCCCCTCAAACCTAGCTCCTTTTTCTATAGCTATATCTCTAACTTTTATTTCTGCTTGAACTATTGCAGTAGATTTGATATTTAAGATGCCTATAGTATCAATTTTTCCATTAATTTCACCTTCCACATCTACAGAATTTGCAATTATATTTCCTTTTATATAGCCCTTAAGACCTACTATAATTCTGGATTCAGATTTTATATCTCCTTCAATTCTCCCGTCTACTCTAATAGAACCTGTAGAAAATACTTCTCCTTTAATTTGCATGTTTTCAGAAATTATAGAAATTTCTCCGTGTGTAGCATTTTTTTCTTTATTTAACCCTTCTAAAGGGTTATTATTTTTATTTATTGTTTTTTTAAACATTTTAATTATTTTATGCTTTTTAATGAGTTTATTATTTCTTTTGCTTTTTTTGCTTCATCAGAGCTTTCGTACATAAGTTGTAATTTTTTTAATTCAAAGATTAAATCTTCTTTCCCTTTAATTCCTCCAAGAATATACGCCTTTAATAAAGCAAATTTAGGAGCAATTCCTTGTGTAATATAAATTACCCTATTCTGGTCTATTAAACTTAAAGCCTCTAGGTATTTTTTTTCATTGTATAAGCTATATGCATTTTCATAAATTATTATGGACGCTTCATTGCTTTGGTTTGATGAAAATTCTACTGGATTATTTACATAAGCCGCATAAATAGAATTAGGAAATTTTTCTAGAATAAAATTTTTGTACCTATCGCTTTCTTCATCTTGTTTTTGGTCTTTGTATATTTTATATAGATTAAAATAATCCTTTTGCTCAATTTCTAAATCTGTAGGATGTTTGTTTTCTAAATCCTTTAAATAAAATATGGCTTTTTTAGAATTCTTAAATAAAGAATAATAAGCAATTCCAAGTTTTAACTCTATCGAGTCTCTGGCTTTCATAATCTGGGCTATTTCTTTTTCTTCTTTTGGTATTTTATTTGTATAAAATTCTATCCGATATTTATCTTCTACAGTAGATTTTTTATTTTCTATAGCTATAGAGTCCTGGCTAATTATTTTATTTTGATTTGAGTTTGATTTAGCATTTTTTCTTCGCCAATTTCCATCTGGCAGTCTATTCATCCATTTTTTAAAAAATTCTATTTTACCTGTTAAAACAAGTTTTGTATTATAAAAATACCAATTGTTTTTTTTTGTATTTGTAATATCAAATATTTCTCTTTCTTGGTTATTTGCTTCAATTTGCTCTTGTTTCTTATTTTTTTTACTTTTATCTTCTTCTTCTTTTTTTAATTTTTCTATATACTTTTCAAAATAAATTGTTCTTTCTGTTTCATTCATCTTTATCAATGAAGCAATGCTGTCTTTTTCCGTATAGGAAACATAGATGGTGTCTAATACAGTTAACTTCTCTAATCTTTCTTTAAACGGGGCTTTTTTTTCTTTTCTGGCATAAATTAAAACGCTATCGTAATATTTTTTAGAAATTCTGTATTTGTCTTGGTTATAAAATTTTTCGGCAAAATTTTTATAAATACGCATCTTGTTATCTGGGTCAGAATCTAACTCTTTTAAACTTTTATTATAATAAGTTTTTGCAATAATTGTGTCGTTTCTTTTTTCTTTTAAGAGTG
>JBGSBU010000114.1:0-3941 GCA_041730375.1 Solirubrobacteraceae bacterium | reverse complement strand
CCTGGCGCATCACCCGATCCACTAGCGCCTTGTGCGCGTCCCAGCTCGGCGGCGTGCTCGCCGTGCGCGTGATCTAAAGAACTAGAAAAACTAAAAGAACTACTTAACAACAAAGCATGAGTTGGGAAGAGTTAATAGAAGTTGCTTTTAATCCTGCCAATACAATTCTTAGTATTTTATTGATATTAAGTGTTTTATATTGGATATTAACTATCATTACAGGTTTTGGTGAGATAGATTTAGGACTTGATATAGACACTGACGCAGACCTAGATTTAGATGTTGAAACTCCAGACGGAACCCTAGAAGTACCACAAGATCCTTCATCTTTCTTGCAGTTTTTAAAGTTTTTAAACCTAGATATTATCCCAATTACGTTTTTTCTTACCTTGGTTTTGTTGTTCACTTGGCTCATCAACGTCAATATTTCCTACTTTATCCCGTTGCCTTATTGGTTGTATTTTATTACCATTATTCCAGCATTTATAGCTAGTTTATTCATAACCAAATACATAAGTTTACCCTTAAAACCTATTTTTAAAGAAATAAACCACAAGGGCGAAGTAGCTTATGACTTTTTGGGAAGAGCCGGAATTCTAAAATCTAATTTAGAAAATGACAAACTAGGCATGATAGAACTAGTAATCAACAATGACCCTATAAAACTAATGGTAAAAAGCAAAGACGGAAGCAAATTATTACAAGGAGAAAAAGCAACTATTGTAGATGAAAATCCCGATAAAAAATTCTATTACATAGAAAAACACTATGAACTATAATTTTTATTTGGGCACCTATTCCGCCCTCCACTCCCGCTTTTTTTCTTTATTTTTTCCCTTTCAAAAGCCAATGCCAAAAAAAATAAAGAAAAAAGAGCTCCGTTCAGGTCGGGGTGCAAAGACGTTTAGTAGTTTTTAAGAAAATTAGGGTTTTAAGAAAAATTATTTATAAAAAAATTATATGAAAAACAGTATAATAGTAATTTTAACAAACATATTTAATAAAATAAATGGGTTATTTTTATTAAAATTATTTAAAAGTAAAGTTAATGTTAATAAAATTAATGGATTAAATGAGTATCCTGAAAAAATTTCAAATTCTATTTTTTCACTATCTAGTAATTTTCCAAATAATACTCAATTATCAATCGCAATAATTCAAAATGAAGAAGTAAATTATTATGGAATAATTACAATTAATGACACAATTAAACCAATTAAAAATCAAGATAAAGTATTTGAAATTGGTTCTTTAACTAAAGTGTTTACTTCTAGTGTTTTAGCAACATTAGTATTAGAAAAAAAAATTAATTTAAAAGATAACATTAACAAATATTTTTCATTCAAATTTAATAATGACATAAAACTAAATTTTCAGGAATTGGCAAATCATACTTCAGGATTACCAAGATTACCAAGAAATTTAAATTTAATTGATAACAAAAATCCATATAAAAATTATGGAAGTAAAGCACTAGAAGAATATTTATTAAAAATTGTAAAATTAAGAGATAAAAAGTATTTATATTCTAATCTAGGAGCAGGATTATTAGGACATACTTTAGGTATTTCGCAAAAGAAAAATTTTAACGAATTGTTACAAGAAAAAATATTTAACAAATTTAAAATGGATAATTCCTGTACTAGTTTAAAAGATATTGAAAACAAATTAGTTAAAGGCCTTGACAAAAAAGGGAATGAAGTTCCAAATTGGGAGTTTGATGTTTTATTTGGAGGTGGAGGAATTTTATCCACAACAGAAGATTTAGTAAAGTTTGTAAAAGCCAATTTTGACTCAAAAAATAAAGAATTAGAGCTCACAAGATTTCCAACTTTTGAAGTGAATGATAAAATGAAAATAGGATTGGGATGGCATATTTTTAAATCAATCAATAATAACAATTTATTTTGGCATAATGGAGGAACTGGAGGTTATTCTTCACAACTATTAATGGATATCGAAGGAAAAAATGCAATAATAATTTTATCAAATGTTTCTGAACAAAAAAATAAAGTTGAAAAATTATGTTTAGAATTAAAAAAAATAATAGGATTCTAAATTAATTCAAATAAAATAAAAAAAGAAATTTATATATTTACAAACACAAAAAAAATAATTTATGACAACATTTTACATCAGTTTAGCAATTTTTTTTATTGCATTATTAGGACTAGTATTTTGGGTACTATCTATGTATAAAAAAACAGTACAAGGAGTAGTAATCTTAAGAACAGGCTACGGCGGAGCCAAAGTCTATTTTAATGCAGGAGTAGTAATCCCAGTAATTCATCGCCAGGAATTAATGGATATTTCTGTAAAAAAACTAGAAATTTCTAGAGAAGGAAAAGACGGATTAATCTGTAAAGACAATATGCGTGCCGATATTCAAGTGGCATTTTTTGTTAGAGTTAATAAGTCTGTGGATGATATTGTAAATGTTGCACAAACAATAGGTTGCCAAAGAGCATCGGATATTGGTACTTTAAGAGAATTATTTGAAGCCAAATTCTCCGAAGCTTTAAAAACTGTAGGTAAAAAGTTTGATTTCATTGAGTTATATGAAGCCAGAAGCGAATTTCGTCAGGAAATTTTAAACATCATTGGAACAGATTTGAATGGTTATGCACTAGATGATTGTGCTATTGATTATTTGGAACAAACTTCTATTCAATTCTTAAACAAAGACAATATTTTGGATGCAGAAGGTATCAAGAAAATAACTGAACTTACTGCAATTCAAAATATTAAAGCTAATTTAGTAAGAAGAGACGAGGAAAAAACCATCAAAAAACAAGATGTTGAGGCAAGAGAAACTGTTTTAGAATTAGAAAAACAATTGGCAGAAAAAGAACAACAACAAAACAGAGAAATCATGAATATCAAAGCTCGTGAAAATGCTGAAATACTAAAAGTTGCAGAAGAAGAACGATTAAAATCTGAAACGGTGCGTATTGCAACAGAAGAAACTTTACAAGTTGCCGAAGAAAATAAACAAAGACAAGTGGTTATTGCAACTAAAAATAAAGAACGTGCAGAACTAGTAGAAACAGAAAGAGTGCAAAAAGACCGTTTATTAGAAGCTACAGAAAAAGACAGAGTTGTTGCCCTTGCATCTATAGAAAAAGACAAAGCAGTTGAGGTAGAAAAGAAAAATATTCAAGATGTTATCAGAGAAAGATTGTTAAAAGAAAAAACGGTGGTAGAAGAGCAACAAAACATATATGATGTAGAAGCATTAAAAGGAGCCGAAAGAGAAAAGAATGTACAATTAATAATTGCAGCAAGAGAAGCAGAAGAAAACTTAATTGCTACTACAAGAGCTGCTGAAGCAAGAAAACAAGCCGCAGAAAAAGACGCATTAAAATATGTTATTGAAGCACAAGCTAAACGTGATGGTGCTGAAAAAGAGGCAGATGCAAGAAAAATAATCGCAGATGCTAAAGCCAAAGAAGAGGCAACTGTAGGATTATCTGAAGCGCAAGTAATGCATGCTAAAGCTGAAGCTATGGAAAGACAAGGATTTGTAGAAGCAAATATTATAGAGAAAAAAGCAGCTGCCAACAAACAAGAAGGACTTGCAGAAGCAGAAGTAATCAAAGAAAAAGCATTTGCAGAAGCAGCCGGAATTACAGAAAAAGCCGAAGCAATGAAAAAACTAAACGATGCTGGTAAAGAACACGAAGAATTTAGATTAACTTTAGCGAAAGAAAAAGAAGTAGAACTAGCACAAATAGCGGTTCAAAAGGATATTGCACAAGCACAAGCACATGTATTAGGCGAAGCATTTAAATCGGCGAATATTGATATTGTAGGTGGTGATAATACTTTCTTTGATAATGTAGTTCGCCAAGTTTCGGCAGGTAAAGGAATTGATAAATTTATCCAACACAGTGAAAATGCACAATTGATCAAAGATTCATTGATGAACAACAATGATGGAG
>JBGSBU010000113.1:0-3941 GCA_041730375.1 Solirubrobacteraceae bacterium | reverse complement strand
CATCAATCACAATAAGTTGCGGTAAAGGTTCATTTTCTTCTAAAAGCCTTTTATATCTTCTGTAAACCACTTCTTCCATGGTAGCGAAATCATTTGGTCCATCTACTGTTTGGGTATTAAAAATTCTATAATCCTTTTTACTAGGCTTTCCATTTTTAAAAACCACACAGGCACTAACGGCACTGGTACCTTGTATATTAGAATTATCAAACCCCTCTATGTGCCTAGGTTCTACCGCCATTTTAAGATTAACCATCATTTCTTTCATAATTCTATTGGTATGGTTCTCTGGGTCTGTTTGCTTGCTAGCATTTAATTTTTCTAACCTAAATTCTAGCGCATTTTTTTTAGACAGGTCTAAAATTCTTTTTTTATCTCCAATTTTTGGTATGGTTACTTTTAAATTAGGTATTTCTATGCCCAGTTCTATTGGCACATATATTTCTTTAGCAGTTGAATTAAAAAATAGCCTAATTTCTACAATAGCATAACTTAAGATTTCTTGGTCTGTTTCGTCTAAATTTTTTTTAATTTCTAAGGTATATCCTTGGTTAATAGAGCCGTTAATAATTTTTAAATAATTAACATAGGCATAATCTGGGTCTGTAGCTAAATTAAATATATCTACATTGTCTATGTCTGTATTTACAATAATAGATTTTTGTTGATAATTAAGCAAAACCTCAATTTTTTCTTTCATTAATTGGGCTTTTTCAAATTCTAATTTACTGGCATAACCCATCATTTCTTGTTTGTAGCTATCTATTACAAATTTTAAATTTCCTTTTAATAAATGTTTTACTTGTTTAATATAATTGTTGTGGCTTTCTAAATTCTGATTTTTTACACAAGGACCCAAGCAGTTTTTTATATGAAATTCTAAACAAACTTTATATTTTTTTTCTTCAATTTTTTTACCCGATAAATCTAAAGAACAACTTCTAATGGGGAATAATTCTTTTATTAAGGTTAAAATAGAATAAATTAGTTTTAAATTTGGGTAGGGTCCAAAATATTCCGATCCATCTTTTACCACCTTTCGGGTTCTATAAACTCTAGAAAAAGGTTCATTTTTAATACAAATCCAAGGATAGGTTTTGTCATCCTTAAGCATAATATTATACTTAGGCTGCAATTTTTTAATTAATGTATTTTCTAAAATTAATGCATCATATTCCGTATCAACAATAAGGGTTTCTATTGTTACTATTTTTTTAACTAATATTCTTGTTTTTGGGTGGGTTTGTTCTTTGTAAAAATAAGACTGCACTCTTTTTTTTAAGTTCTTTGCTTTGCCCACATATAAAATTTTGCCATTTTCATCAAAGTATTTATAAACCCCAGGTTGGGCAGATATATTGGCAATTATAGATTTTAAATTTTCCAACTATTTATTTGGGTTAAGTTCACTTTTTTAAACATTTCTACTACAAAAATAGCTACTAAGTTAAATATATGGGCTTTAAAAAGCAAAATAGGTTAACTAAACATTAAGCTAAAGCTAAATTACCTAACTTTGTAGTCCTTATTTTAATAAGTTACACCATTTATATTATGTCTTTAGAAAAAGAAATAGAACGCAGAAATACTTTCGGAATCATCTCTCACCCCGATGCCGGCAAAACCACCTTAACAGAAAAAATATTACTTTTTGGTGGCGCCATACAAGAGGCTGGGGCAGTAAAAAGCAACAAGGTTAAAAAAGCTGCCACCTCTGATTTTATGGAAATAGAAAGGCAAAGAGGTATTTCTGTCACCACTTCTGTTTTGGCTTTTAACTACAAAAATAAAAAGATAAACATACTAGATACTCCTGGGCATAAAGATTTTGCAGAAGACACCTACAGAACCCTAACAGCCGTAGATAGTGTTATTGTAGTGGTAGATGTAGCAAAAGGAGTGGAGGAGCAGACAGAAAAATTGGTAGAGGTTTGTAGAATGAGAAAAATTCCTATCCTAGTTTTTATTAATAAACTAGACCGCGAGGGAAAAGATGCCTTTGATTTGCTAGACGAAATAGAACAAAAACTAGGCTTTAAAACTTGCCCTTTATCTTGGCCCATTGGCATGGGGGGTACTTTTAAAGGTATTTATAACATTTGGGAAAAAAACATAAATCTATTTGCTAGCGAAAACAAACAAAAAATAGAAGACACCATTTCTTTTACCAATTTGCAAGATACGGGCTTAGAAAAAATTATTGGAGCTAGTTATGCCCTAGACCTAAGAAACGAAATACAATTAATTAAAGAAGTTTACCCACCCTATAACAGAGACCAATATTTGGCAGGTAACATACAACCCGTATTTTTTGGTTCTGCTTTAAATAACTTTGGAGTTAGAGAATTGCTCGATGCTTTTATTGATATTGCTCCAAACCCTTTGCCTAAAGAATCAGAGACGCGTTTAATTAATCCCAACGAAAATAAATTTACTGGCTTTGTGTTTAAAATTCATGCCAACATGGACCCTAAACACCGCGATAGACTGGCTTTTATAAAAGTGGTTTCTGGCAAATTTCAAAGAAATAAACCCTACTGGCATGTTAGGCTTAATAAAACATTAAAATTTAGCAGTCCCAATGCTTTTTTTGCCGATAAAAAAGAAGTAGTAGACGAGAGTTTCCCCGGAGACATTGTGGGGCTTCACGATACGGGAAATTTTAGAATTGGCGATACCCTAACAGAGGGAGAAATAATAAACTACAAAGGTATACCTAGTTTTTCGCCCGAGCATTTTAGATTCATTAACAATGCCGACCCTATGAAGGCAAAGCAATTAGAAAAAGGCATAGACCAGTTAATGGACGAAGGCGTGGCCCAGTTATTTGTTTTGGAAATGAATAATAGAAAAATAATAGGCACCGTGGGTGCCTTGCAGTTTGAGGTGATACAATACCGCTTAGAACACGAATATACCGCAAAATGCACCTACGAACCCATACACATACACAAAGCTTGTTGGGTGGAAACAGAAAACGAAAACTCTTTAGAGTTTCTAGAATTTAAAAGAATTAAAAGTAAATTTTTAGCTAAAGACAAATATAACCAACTGGTATTTTTGGCCGATTCTTCTTTTTCTATACAAAACACCCTAGAAAAATACCCTAGCATTAAACTGCATTTTTTAAGCGAATTTTAAAATTAGTTTAAAAATTTAATGAATTTGCATTAGTATTATAATTTTTATAACCTATGTAAAAATAATAGTAGTTTTGGGCACTTACAGTTTCTATTGAGTTATATTTTTTCAGATAAAATACATCTGGCATACCTAGCTTCTTTTATAATTACATTGCAGCGGTGCAGAAAATCTAAATACAAAAAAAACTACAACTTTTTTAGGGTTGTAGTTTTGAGTTTGAATTACTGTGTGGGCACGGGGCATTGAATATAAATACCTTAAAACGCTTTCATGCCTGATGCGTTTATTTGCACCAAATCGCCATTTTGTTTTAAAATCGCAATTCCGTTTTCTGTTGCATATTCTTCTGTTTTGTAGTCAAAGGCCATTCCTGCAATGCCTATAAATAGTTTATAATTTGCATAGTCTGGAAACAATATTCTAAAGTTTTCTGCTTTCTTGTCTAGTAAATTTGTAATATGTTCTTTGCGAACTTTATGTTTTACTTCTATTATTCCAACAGAACTTCCATTTTCCATAAAAATATCATATTCATCTTCTAATCTGTGTTTCTTAGCTTTGATATTTTTACTTATCTCATCAAACGGTACTGAACCTAAAAATTTGTTTTTTGCTAGTGCATTGTAAAAAAACTCTTCTGCCGCATCGCCGCTACTGTGTCCAATATCGCCCAATTGCCTGCCTACTTCTTTTAATTTTGCATCGGTTTTTTTAATTTGCTCACTGGTTTCTTGTTGAGATTTTCTTAACTCAACCATTGCCAAAGCGTTTTCTTTTAATATTTGTTTTATTTCTTC
>JBGSBU010000112.1:0-3985 GCA_041730375.1 Solirubrobacteraceae bacterium | reverse complement strand
ATTGGTATTAATTCCGAAAAAAAATATATGTTTTCTCTCGAGGATAGAAAAGCATTTATCGAAAAGGCATTTGAAAACGAACCAAAAGTAAAAGTCATTACCTATCAAGGACTTACAATTGATTTATGTCATAAAGAAAAGGCAAAATTCATTTTAAGAGGTTTAAGAAACCCAGCTGATTTTGAATTTGAAAAAGCAATTGCGCATGCTAACAGGAAATTATCAAAAATAGAAACTGTATTTTTACTTACAGCCTCCAAAACATCTTACATCAGCTCTAGCATTGTAAGAGATGTCATAAGAAATGGTGGTGATTATAAACAATTTGTACCAGATAGCGTAATATTAAAATAAAAAAATGCAAAAAACATCTTTTTTAATAGGTTTTATATTAGGTTTTTTAGTTACCTTACTTGGAACATTTTTATTTGTAAAAATATTTACCAGTTATGATTATTTTTATGCTGTTTCTGTAATGAAAAGTGGTTCTAACTTAAGTAAACTACTATCTATAGGTGCAATTTTAAACATATTATTAGTATTTTTCTTGTTTTATAAAGACAAAGATGAAATTGCCAAAGGCGTTGTTTTTTCAGTAATTCTATTATTCATTCTTACATTTTTTATTTAAATTTTTAGGAGCTAAAGTTAAGGCTTTCAATTCAAAGGTGGGTTCCCGCCTTCACTTCAAGTCCTCACTTTTTTTCTTTTTTTTACAAGTCGTTCTGCGGGTTTTCACCCTAGAACTCCTGTAAAAAATAAGAAAAAAAGTTGCGGGCTTTCCGTTCAGTCGGGGCTAAATTTAAAAGGTTTTTTTATAAAATAAGGAAATTGCAAACATTATTAACAAATTACTTCATTCTAATTATTTTTATTTAATTTTGTAAAAAAATAAATTATGATCAAAAAATTAGTAGCATTTGACTGGGCAATTAAAAGACTTTTAAGGCAAAAAGCTAATTTTGTAGTTCTAGAAGGGTTTTTAAGCGAACTATTATTTGAAAATATAAAAATAGAACAAATTCTTGAAAGTGAAAGTAACCAAGAAACTGACGAAGATAAATTTAATAGAGTAGATATTCTTACTAAAAATTCAAAAAACGAATTAATTATCATAGAAATTCAAAGTAATTATGAAATTGATTATTTCCATAGAATGGCTTATGGAACTTCTAAAGCAATTTCTGAGAATCAGAAACTTGGAGATAAATATTCAAATGTAAAAAAAGTAATTTCAATTAATATTGTTTATTTTGATTTAGGTCAAGGAGAAGATTATATTTATAAAGGTAAAACTGTATTTAAAGGTTTAAACCAAAATGATATATTAAGTTTATCTGAAAAACAAAAGTTTACATTTGTTAAAAAAGAAATATCAGATATATTTCCCGAATATTATATACTCAAAGTAAATAAGTTTAACGATATAGCAAAAAACACTTTAGATGAATGGGTTTATTTTTTAAAAAATATTGAGGTTAAAGAAACCTTTAAAGCAAAGGGACTAAAAGAAGCTAATGAAGTTTTAGACTTTATGCGACTACCCAAAGAAGAACAATACGGATATAATAGATTTATGGACAATTTAAGTGTTAAAGCAAGTGAAATGTTTTCCTTACAAAATGAAGAGGAATTTAAAGTAAGAGAAGAAATAGCAAAAAAAGCAATTCAAAACAATGCCAATAATGAATTTATTTCATTAATCACTGGACTAACCATAGAAAATATTGAAAAATTAAGAAAAGATGCACTTTAATATTGTAGATCTAAAATAAAACAATGAAATACTATATCATAGCTGGCGAGGCATCAGGAGATTTACATGGTTCTAATTTAATGAAGGAAATCTATCTTTTAGATGAAAAAGCAGATATAAGATTTTGGGGAGGTGATTTAATGCAATCAGTAGGAGGTAAATTAATAAAACATTATAAAGAATTGGCTTTTATGGGTTTTGCCGAAGTTGTTATGAACCTAAGAACTATTTTAAAAAACATCAATTTTTGCAAAAAAGACATCTTAGGATTTGCACCAGATCATCTTATTTTTATAGATTATCCTGGTTTTAATATGAGAATAGCCAAATGGTCTAAAACTCAAAATATTAAAAACCACTATTATATTGCACCTCAAATTTGGGCATGGAAAGAAAACAGAATTAAAGATATAAAACGAGACTTTGACAACTTATATGTTATCCTTCCGTTTGAAAAACCATATTTTGAAGACAAACATCAATTTAAAGTAGAATATGTAGGTCATCCTTTAATTGATGCTATTTCTAATCATATAAAAATACCAAATACTCTATTTACAGCTGAAAATAAGATTGAAAAACCTATAATTGCTCTTTTACCCGGAAGTAGAAAACAAGAGATTAACAAAATGTTGAAACTTATGCTAAGTGTTGCTAGTGATTTTAAAGAATATCAATTTGTAATTGCCGGTGCACCTAGTATAGATAAAGAAGTTTATCAACAATTCATTAATCAAGAAAATGTATCAATAGTTTATAATCAAACATATAATTTACTTCAAAATGCATCAGCAGCATTAGTAACTTCGGGTACAGCAACATTAGAAACAGCATTATTTAAAGTTCCTGAAATAGTGTGTTACAAGGCCAATTGGATTTCTTATCAAATTGCAATGAGAATTATAACACTTAAGTTTATATCCTTAGTAAATCTTATTATGGATAAAGAAGTTGTAAAAGAATTAATTCAAAATGACTTAAAAAAGGAAAATTTAAAAACCGAGTTAAATAAGATATTAAAGACTGAAAATAGAAAAGAAATTTTAGAAGAATATCAAAATTTAGAGGAAAAATTAGGTGGAATTGGTGCAAGTAAGAGAGTTGCAATATTGTTAACAAACCCTAAATAATGTTAATAAGTAGCAAAAATATTGTATAATTCATATTGTTAATTTATATTTGCCTAATAACTAAACATTTATGAAGCATTTTATATTTACTTTATTGCTATTTATCTTTTTAACTTCTTGTAAATCTTCGCAATCTATAGCTGATTACAAAACAGAAATTAGAAGTAAAAATAATACATCGGGGACTAAAAACCTTAAAAACGCTAGAGGAGAAGCTAAAAAAGAAGCTTCGGAAGTAGAAGTTACTAATGTACCAGAAGAATTTTCTTATTCAACTTCAGAAGATGACGTTATTCCTTATTTAGCATATCAAGTAGTAGAAAAAGCCAATGAATATTATGGTGTAAGATATAGAATGGGTGGAATGAGTAAAACTGGAATAGATTGTTCTGCACTTGTATGTAGAGCATTTGAAACAACAGATATAAAACTACCTAGAACAAGTAACGAAATGTCTAGAACTGGTAGAAGAATAGAAAAAGAAGAGGTGAGAAAAGGAGATTTAATCTTTTTTAAAACAAAAGGTAGAAGTGTAGTAAATCATGTAGGTCTTGTAGTTGAAAATAATGAAGGAGAAATAAAATTTATTCATGCATCTAGCTCTAAAGGAGTTACACTTAGTTCACTAAACGAAACTTATTATAAAAAAACATTTTCACATTGTAATAGAGTTTTGTAAACTTTAATTATATTTAAATTACTACAATTAATTCATGAAATATCCCTTAATACTTATCGTTTTAAGTATGGTATTAGGGATTATTTCTTATCCTTATAATACTGATATTGTAAATATAATTTGTAGTATATTTTTTACTTTCACAGGTTTCAGTTTTTATTTTTATTATAAAAAAGACAAAATTAAATTTAATTTTAGTCTTTTTCTTGTTTTTATATGTTTTGGATATTGCATTAGTTTTTTACAAGATCCTTTAAATAATAAAAATCATTATTCTAATAAAAAAGAACTTAACAATATTGGATTCTTAATTCAAATAGAGCAAGAACTTAAACCAAGTTTAAAATACAATAGATTTATTGCCGAAGTTAAGGAAATTAATAAAAAGAATTGTAATGGGAAAATTCTTTTTTGTGTTAA
>JBGSBU010000111.1:0-4021 GCA_041730375.1 Solirubrobacteraceae bacterium | reverse complement strand
TTTATTTTTTACACTTTTCTTTTTCGGAATAATATACTTAAATATAATATTTGTTAACATATTTTCATCTTTAGTGTTTTTTATTGTAAGGTTTCATTATTTAATTTATAAATTAAAAAAAGAAAATTTAAATGAAGAATAATTTAAAAGTATTAAGAGCAATAAAAAATATTTCTCAAGAAGATTTAGCCAAAAAAATACAAGTAAGTAGACAAACAATTAATGCAATGGAAAAAGGAAAATATGTTCCATCTACTGTTCTAGCACTTAAACTTGCTGTTTTTTTTGAAGAACCAGTTGAAAAAATATTTTGGTTAGAAGAAATAGATTAATTTCTCCGTAGAGACTCCGTAGAGACGCACGGACGTGCGTCTTTAAATTCAAAAGACGCCATGCGTCTTTGTTTATTCAAAAGACGCCATGCGTTTTTGTTTCATTACAGACGCACGTCCATGCGTCTTTGTTTCATTACAGACGCACGTCCGTGCGTCTCTACTTTTTAATTTATATATTTATAAAAACATTGTTTTTTATCATATTTGCAATAAAAAACTACCCTTTTACAATTGTTAAAAAATATTGGATAATAAAAACCGTTTATCTTTCGTTATATTCTTAAATTCTTATCTTTGTTTCTCTAAATTATATTCTTATGTTAAGAAAAAGTATTTCAGTATTTGTAATGTTGGTAACCTTTTTAAACATTGGATACAGTCAAAATTCTATGATTTATACCCATGAAAATGTGGAATTTAATAGAGCCAAAGAGTTATATAAAGACCAGCAATATTTAAGCGCTTTCACTTTATTTAAAAAAGTAAATGACAATACTAAAAGCCTTGAAACAGAATCAGATTGTGCATATTATGTAGCAATATGTGCATTAAAATTAGAACATGAAAATGGAGAAGATTTAATGCAAAAATTCATTAAAAATTATCCTAACAGCAATAAAAATTCATTGGCTTATAAAGATGTATCTGACTTTTATTTCAACAGCGAAAAATATAAGGATGCATTAACTTGGCTTCAAAAAATGAATACCAGCTCCTTAAATAGAGACGAAATAGAACGATTTAATTTTATGAAAGCTTATTGTTATTTTTCACAAAAGAATGTAAAAGAGGCAACACCATTGTTTGAAAAAGTTGTAAATTCTAAAACTTATGGTTCACAAGCTAAATATTACCTTGGTTTTATGGAATATGAAGTAGATAATTATAAAAAAGCAAACACTTATTTTGAAGCAGTGGATGATGAAAAAAAATACAAGGAAAAAATGGGCTATTTCCAAGCTGATATGAATTTTAAGTTAGGGAATTTTCAAAAAGCAATAGATTTAGGAAAAGTATCTCTAAATAAAGGCGATGCAACAGAAAAATCCGAATTAAATAAAATCATAGGAGAAAGTTATTTTAACTTAAATAAATACACCGAAGCAATACCTTATTTAGAACAATACAAAGGTAAAAAAGGTAAATGGAATAACACCGATTATTATTTATTAGGTTATGCACATTATAAAAAAAATGATTTTGAAAGTGCAATAAGTCAGTTTAGCAAGATAATAAGTGGAAATGATTCTGTAGCTCAAAATGCTTATTACCATCTTGGAGAAAGTTATATGAAGTTAGACAGAAAACAAGAGGCTTTTAATGCTTTTAAAAATGCTTCGGAAATGGAATTTGAACCTAAAATTCAAGAAGATGCTTATTATAATTATGCCAAAATAAGTTATGAAATAGGTAATCCTTATGCAAGTACTCCTGAAGTTTTAACCAATTTTAAAACAAAATATCCTAATAATCCTAATAATACAGAAATTGACCAACTTTTAATAAACAGTTACGTTACCTCTAAAAATTATAAAGATGCACTGGTATTATTAGAAAAAAATAAAAGAACTGTAAATAAAGAAACCTATCAAAAAGTTTTATTTTATAGAGGTTTAGAACTTTTTACAGATAGTTTTTATACTGAGGCTTCCTTTTTATTTGTAAAATCAATTTTAGAAAATAGAAATCCTACGATACAATCAAGAGCAACATTTTGGCATGCAGAAACGGAATATGTATTGGAAAAATTTGAGGATGCGGCCACACACTTTAACATATTTTTAAATTTACCTGAAAGTAAAAATACAATAGAAAATAAAAATGTATTGTACCATTTAGGTTATACTTATTTTAAATTAAAAAATTATGAGAATGCCATAACACAATTTGATTCTTACATAAAAACAAATCCTACAGATAAGGCTAAACTTAACGATGCTTATCTTAGAATGGCTGATGCTCAGTTTGTAACTGCTAAATATTGGCCAGCATTAGAATCCTATAATAAAGTAATTGGATTTAAACTAATTGATACAGATTATGCCTCTTTCCAAAAAGCAATTTGTTATGGATTTATCAATAAAACAGATACAAAAATAGAAGAATTAAATGCTTTTATTAAAAATTTTCCTAAGTCTAAATATAGAACCGATGTCTTATTTGAATTAGCTAATACATATACTAATAATGATAAAACAGATTTAGCTTTAACAACATTTGATTTATTAATTAAGGAACAAAATAATGGAATTTATACTTCCAAAGCTTTATTAAGACAAGGTTTAATTTATTCTAATACTAAAAAACCAGAATTGGCTTTAGCCAAATTTAAAAAAGTAGTAGCTGATTTTCCTAAAACTCAAGAATCACTTGAAGCGGTAACTGCCGCAAAAGAAATCTATGTAAATTCGGGAAGAGTAGAGGAATATGCTACATGGGTAAGAACTTTAAATTTCGTGAATGTTACCGATGCCGAATTGGATAATACAACTTACGAAGCCGCCGAAAAACAATATGAAATGAATAATAGTAAAGGTGCTTTAACTGGTTTTGTTAGTTATATTAAAAGTTTTCCTAATGGAATTAATAGTTTAAAGGCTAATTTTTATGCTGCTCAATTATACTTTGGCGATAACCAATCTAATAAATCTATAATTCACTATGAATATGTAATCAATCAACCAGCTTGTGAATATACTGAACAATCTTTAGCAAGATTATGCGAAATTTATTTAAAAAATAATGACTATAAGAATGCAATCCCCGTACTAAAAAGATTAGAAACAGAGGGTAATTTTCCGCAAAATATTTCTTATGCTCAATCTAATTTAATGCGTGCTTATTATGAAGAAAAACAATATGAAAACGCATTAAACTACACCGAAAAAATATTGAATAATCCTAAAATAGATGAAAAAATTAAATATGATGCGCAAATAGTTATAGCTCGTTCTGCTATAAAAACCAATGATGAGGCAAAAGCCAAAACTGCTTATCTAAAATTACTAAAAGCAAAAGGTGAATTAGGTGCCGAAGCCCATTATTACGATGCTTATTTTAAAAACAAAGAGGGAAAATATGATGCTTCTAACAAAGTTATTGCCAAAATTAATAAAGATTTTCAGGGCTATAAGTACTTTGGTGTAAAAGCACTTTTAATAATGGCAAAAAATCAATATGCTTTAAAAGATAGTTATAGTGCTATTTATATTTTGGAGAATATAATCAAGAATTTTTCGGAATACCAAGATGTTGTAGAGGAAGCTAAAACCACTTTAGATGCCTATAAACAAGAAGAGTCTAAAACTAATTCATCTGTAGAAAATTAAAAAACAAAAGTAAAATGAAAAAATATAGTTTATTATTTGCCTTAATAATATCTCAAATAATATGGTCTCAAAAAGAGGATAAGGACTTAGGAACTGAAGTTGTAAATGTGGTAAAACCATATACAGCAACTCTCTCTGATGCTTTTAAAATAAAAGATACTCCTGTACTTGAAGACCAAGAAAATACTAAAAAAGAAGTTGTAAAATATAACATTTTCTCTTTTCCTGTAGCTTCTACATTTTCTCCTGCCAAAGGAAATGCTCAAGGAGTTGAAAAAGGAAAACAAGAGCGCCTGTTTAACAATTATGCGACATTAGGAATTGGAAATTATGGATCTTTGAATGCTGAATTGTATG
>JBGSBU010000110.1:0-4098 GCA_041730375.1 Solirubrobacteraceae bacterium | reverse complement strand
AACATCTCCTAATGATGAAAATCTTGTTACTAAAACTCTTTTAGGTAAATCATTGTTCATTTAATGGGCGTCCTTCTTAGATTTTAAAGCAATGGCATAGTATTTTATTTGTTTTATCATAGCCAATAGCCCATTTGCACGTATAGGCGATAAAAACTCGGCTAACCCAATTTTATCTATAAAAGTTATGTCTGAGTTTAAAATATCTTCTGGCAATTGGTTATTGTACATTTAAACCAATAAAGCTGTAATACCCTTTGGAAGAATAGAATCCGAATCCATTTCTATATAAACTCTATCTTCATTTAACCCCATATGTAACCACACCCTAGACTGGCAACCTTTTATAACCAAATCGTCTGTTTTTTCTATTTGGAAGGGTGGTAAACTTTTGCCCATTTCTATAATATATTCGTAACGATTTTGCCAATCATCAAAAAAAGAAAATTCATCTATTATTTCTTGTTGAATTTGCTGTATTGTCATATCTAAATTATAATCTTTATTCAAATCTAAATAATGTAATTTGTTTTTATGTAACGATACATTAGTTTTGTTTAACAAAATTACCTTAACTTGTTTTTTCGATGAAAATACTTTTTTTAGATCAAAATCATGTTATTCTAAAAACCAAATTAGAAGCCTCTAATTTTACTGTTGTTGAAGATTATTCTTCTCCAATCAATGAAATTGAAAAGATTATTAACGATTTCGACGGAATTGTAATTAGAAGTAGGTTTCCGTTAAATGAAGCTTTTTTATCTAAAGCCACGCAACTTAAATTTATTGGAAGGGTTGGAGCGGGTTTAGAAAATATAGACGTTTCTTATGCACAAACCAAAAATATTAAACTAATTAATGCGCCAGAAGGAAATTGCGATTCTTTGGCAGAACACGCAGTTGGAATGCTTCTTTCTCTAACTAACAAAATTATTGTCTCTAATTTAGAAATTAGAGAAGGTATTTGGAACAGAGAGGAAAACAGGGCCGATGAGCTTTTTAGCAAAACCGTTGGCTTAATTGGCTATGGAAACATGGGAAAAGCCTTTGCTAAAAGACTTAGTGGTTTTGGTGTTGAGGTTTTGTTTTATGATATAAAAAGTGGGCTAGAAGATAACAATGCAAAACAGGTTTCGCTAAACGATTTATTCGAGAAAACCCACGTATTAAGTATTCATACCCCATTAACGCCAAAAACAAACTATTTAATTAACAAAGACTTTATAGCTAATTTTAAAAAAAATATTTATTTAATTAACACAGCAAGAGGAAAATGTGTTAATACAAAAGATTTGGTAGATTTATTAAAGTCTGGAAAAATTAAAGGCGCCTGTTTAGATGTAATAGAATACGAAAAATCTTCTTTTGATTTCATTAACAAAACAGAGTTTTCTAACGATTTTAATTATTTATTACATTCTGAAAAAGTTATTTTAACGCCCCATATTGCAGGATGGAGCATACAAAACAAGAAGAATTTAGCCGAAATTATTGCTAATAAAATAATTAAAGACTTTTTTACTACAATTAAATAGCACATTAAAATAGAAATTTATTTCTATTTTTGTAAATTGAATGCGGGGGATTAGCTCATTTGGCTAGAGCGCTTGCCTGGCAGGCAAGAGGTGGTCGGTTCGAATCCGATATTCTCCACCACAATTAATAAAACTCCTTTTTATCTTTTTTTTGGTAACTAGGAGTTTGTTTTTTTAATGAGTAATGGGGTTTAAATTTAACGAAGACTAAAAAACCATTTAACTTAAAAACAGAGTTTTTTGTCTATTTTAAATTACTAAAAAAAATGTAAACTTTGGCTATACCAAGAACTTATAATTCATGAATTCATTTAGTGGGGTTTTAAAAAAAATGTGGGCAAAAGATACTTCTCCTGTTAGTTATTATTTAGAACTGGGAGAAGATTTCATTTCTATGAACCAACTACTAAACCTCCAAATTAAAATTGAATTCACCAACCATTTCGAGTGTGGTAACTGCAAGAAAGACCTACCTATTTATTCGCAAGGTTACTGTAAAAGTTGTTTTTTTATTGTTCCCAATACCAATGCCAGTATATTTAAACCAGAACTTAGTACTGCTCATTTGGGTATTGAACAAAAAAATTTAGAATGGGAACAAAAACTAGAACTTCAACCGCATGTGGTTTATTTGGCCTTTACTGGCGACCTAAAAGTGGGCGTTACTAGAAAAACACAAATTCCAACCAGGTGGATAGATCAAGGGGCTATTTCTACCACTATAATTGCGGAGACAAGCAACAGGTATGAGGCTGGATTAATTGAGGTGGCTTTGTCTAACCATATGGCAAATAAAACCAATTATAGAAAAATGTTAATTACCAACAATCACAACATTAATTTGTTGTTGAAAAAACAAGAATTAAAATCTTTTTTACCCAAAGATTTAACACACTTTTTTGTAACTGATTCTTTGGTATATAATTTTAATTACCCACTACTCTCTTCTTTAGAAAAAGTTGAAACTGTTTTATTAAAAAACACTAATTTTATAGTCGATACTTTAATTGGAATTAAAGGTCAATGTTTAATTTTTAAATCTAATAAGGTTTTTAACATTAGAAATCACGAAGGCTATTGCATAAATCTACTTATACAAAAATAATCCACCAATGATGATTGAACTAGAAAAAAACTTGGCTTTTTTAATTCAAAAATACAAGTACATAACCATTCCAGAATTTGGAACCTTTTATTTATACACAAAAGATTTATCTGTTTTAGAAAACAAACAATCTTTTACTTTTTCATCGACCAAGCAAATTATTGATTTTAAAGAACTAGAAGATGAAGATTTAAACAATAGTTTTTTATTACACCATTTAAGCTTTAGTCTTGAGAAACCATATGATTTAATTAAAAAAGAGGTTTTAGAAATAGTTTCTATTTGGAAAAAAGAAATTAGTACTAATAAAATAAAAGAATTTAAAAACTTAGGTCTTTTAACTTTAAATGACGAAACAAAACAGTTGGATTTTGAATCCAATAAAACTTTTTTGCTTGGTGAAAATGTGATTACTTTCGAAAAAATAAAAAGATTTTCTTTTAAGCTGTTTTTCTCTAACTCTCTTTATTATTTAACCATTTTTATTTTACTTCTAACTATTTTTTATGTGCTTTTTTATTATTTAACTCCTTACGAGATAATAATTCCGAAAATAAATTTACTAGAAAATAACATTTTAAATTATATTAAACTACAGTTTAGCTAATGGTAAAATTTTATTTAATAATTGAAAAGCATTTAAAAACAGCTAATTAGGTTTGCTTTTTATAGTTTTCATTTGTATTAAATCTACTAAAAATGCAAATGCCATAGAAAAATATATATAGCCTTTAGGAATTGTAAAATGAAAGCCTTCTGCGATTAAAGAGATTCCTATAAACATAAGAAAACAAAGTGCTAATACTTTAAAAGAAGGGTGTTCTTTTATAAATTCGCTAATGGGTTTAGAGGCTATAAGCATTACAATAACCGTTACAATAACTGCGGTATACATAATCCAAAGTTCTTTAACCATTCCAACAGCAGTGATGATAGAATCTACCGAAAAAACAAGATCTAATAAAATAACCTCTAAAAGTAACTGTTTAAAGTTTGCTTTTTTCTTTGGTATCTGAAAAGATTCTTCTAAAGCTTCTGTTTTATGGTATATTTCTTTTGTGCTTTTGTATATTAAAAACATTCCTCCGGTAATTAAAATCAATCCTTTACCAGTAAATGCTGTATTAAAGAGTGAAAATAACGTGTGATCTAGTTTTAAAATCCACGAAATAAAGCCTAAAAGAATTAACCTCATTACCATTGCTAATCCAATTCCCAAATACCTAAGTTTATTTCTTTGTTCATCTGGTAGCTTATCTGCCAAAATAGAAATAAAAATGATATTATCTATACCTAAAATAATTTCTAGCGCAATAAGAGATATAAGCGGAATTAGAACTTCTGTCATGGTATTCTTTAATTAATTTCACAAAGATATTATATTATTAAATGATTTATATAAACTCTTCTGGTTAAAATTAACCTATTAAGATTTTATAAAATCCTGTTTATTTAATC
>JBGSBU010000109.1:0-4197 GCA_041730375.1 Solirubrobacteraceae bacterium | reverse complement strand
TACAAGAAAAGGAACGGCATACGAACCAACTAAACCAATAATTGCAATAATTTCAATATTGTAATTGAGTGCAGCAATTGTAATAAAAATGGTAAAACTAAGTAGTAGTAAAAAAACAATTAAAAAAGGAATTAAAGAATAGAAATTGTATGCAGCATAGGTTATAAAATACATACTAGCAATTGAGCCACTAACTAAAACCGCACGATAATTTTTGTATTTTTCTTTTAATTTAATTCCAACAAACAATAACGAAATAGAAAATAGAAAACCCAGAATTATTCTTGTTAAGGGACTAAGTAAATTATTTTCTATGGAATATTTAGTTCCAAAAACCACTCCAAAAATTCTAATTAAAAAGCCAATTATATTTAATAAATTTTCGCCAATAAATTTTTCAATATCGTTTTTTATTGTTAGAGTTTTTAAGTTTAATTTTATTTGCTCCTTAAATTCACTTAATACATTTGTATCTTTTTTAAACTCAGATTGATTTTCTATTTTTATAATAGATTTTTCTTGCTTTGGATCTATTTCTTTTGAAGCAATTAAATCTTTAGTATCAAACTCAGAATTAGATTTATTTTTTAATTGAAGAAGTTCTATTTTTAAACTTAAAATTTCTTTCGAAAATAGCCCTTGCTTTTCTTCTAATAAATTTATTTTATTTAATAAATCAGTTATTTCTTTGTTATTACTCATTATAAAAACGGGTATTTTTAATGTTAAATTATTAAATCAATATATAAGTTTATAATTAACATAGAACCTAAACTGTTAATTACAAGCTATATAAAATAGACTAAAACTAAATTGTTAAGTTATTTTTTAAAGTTAGTTACTTTATACAAAGAGATTGAGCCAAGAGTTAATATTAGAAGGGTTTGCGAAATCCAAGAAATCCAACCAAAAGTCCAACCTAACACATAGGCAACACCATATTGTTTTAAAATGGTTCCAAAAGCTATAGGGTAAGCGCCTAAGCCACCTTGTGTAGCTATAGATGCAATACCTGCCAATACAAAGCTAGAAACAATGCCTGTAAATGGCACCTCTTTTGTTTCTGGTAAAGCTAAAAAGCAAAAATAGGTTCCTAATAAGTATAATCCCCATATTAGAAAGGATTGAAGCCAAAATAAAAATTGATATTTAATGTTAAAAACAGAAATAATACCATCTTTTACTCCGCTTAAAAATTTGCTAAATTTATTCATTAATTTATTTTCACTTTTAAAAATAACATATAAACCAATTAAAGAAAAGCTAAGTATTATAATAATTGATAGAATTATATTTAATTTATTTTCTAGTATTTTAGAAAAAATAGATTTATTAATAAGATTCCATATTTTATCTCTTTCAAAAAACAAAACAGATAAAATCATTAAAATTAGAATAAAAAAGTCTATAATTCTTTCTAAAATAATGGTTCCTAATACTTTATTTAAAGGTACTTTTTCTTGTTTAGAAATAGCGGTGCACCTTGCTAATTCTCCTAACCTTGGAATAAATAAATTCATTACATAATTAATCATTACTGCATGGTACCTAATTGAAAAATTAGTGCTATAGCCCATAGATTCTAACATATATTTCCATCTTTCGGCTCTTAATAAATGACTGAGTAGCCCAATAAAAATTGAAATAAATAAAAAATTAAAATTTAGATTAAAAAATGCTTTTTTAGAAATTTCTATTTCGTTATGTGTTAAATCTTTAGCTACCCACCAAATTAAAAAGAAACTAAAAAATAAGGGTAGCAAAATTTTTAATGCTTTTTTAAAATAAACTGTCATTTATAAAATATCTTTTAACTGGTATGTTTTATCTAATCTAATACCTTTTTCGGTATTTTTTAAAGTACAAATTTGGTTATGTGCATCGTGTTCAAAAAATAAATAATAATTTTCTTTTACTGCTCTGGTTAAAAAATCTAATTTTTCTTTCATTGTAATTAAAGGTCTAGTATCATAGCCCATTAAATAAACCAAAGGAATATGCCCAACTGTTGGTATTAAATCTGCCATAAAAACAATGGTTTTATCTTTGTATTTAACTACCGGAAGCATTTGTTTCTCTGTATGTCCGTCTACTGTAATAAAATCAAATCCTAAACTACTAGAATGGTAATTATCCTTTCCATTTTCTAAGGAAATATAGTTTAACTGTCCGCTTTCTTTTATAGGTAAAATATTATCTGGCAGAAAAGAGGCTTTTACTCTACTATTAGGATTTATAGCCCATTCCCAATGACTTTGGTTCGACCAAAATTTTGCATTTTTAAAAGCTGGTTCTAATAAATTGTTAGCCGTGTTTCTTTGAATTGCACCGCCACAATGATCGAAATGAAGATGAGTTAAAAAAACATTAGTAATATCATCTCTATGAAAACCATTTGCTTTAAGTGAAGAATCTAAATTGTAATTTCCCCACAAGTGGTAATGATTCAAGAATTTATCGTCTTGTTTATTTCCCAACCCACAATCTACTAAAGTTAGTTCGTTTCCGTCTTCAATTAGTAAACTTCGGGTAGCCATTTCTATAAGGTTATTACCGTCTGCTGAGTTTGTTTTTTGCCACAAAGACTTTGGAACAACGCCAAACATGGCACCACCATCTAATTTAAAATTTCCACATTCTATATTGTATAACTTCATCTAAAATAAATATAAAAAATTAAAAAATAATTTGGAATATTTTAACCTAATAAAACTTATGTACTAACTAAATTTTAGTTAAAAATATAAAACAAACAAATCTAGGTTTAAAAAGTTAAATATAAGAGACTTATTAAATCCAATTTTTAGGTTTTTTAAGAACTTCTACCAATTTTGCTTCTTCAGAATTTGGTAAAGGTTCGTGGTTATATATAAATTTAACATTAGGTGGTAAACTCATTAAAATACTTTCTATTCTACCATTTGTTTTTAGTCCAAATAAGGTTCCTCTATCATACACCAAATTAAATTCTACATACCTTCCTCTTCTAATTTCTTGCCATTCTTTTTGAGATTGGTTAAAAGCCATATCTTTTCTGCATTCAACAATAGGTAAATAGGCTTCTAAAAAGCTATTACCTACAGTAGAACTTAAATTAAATAAAGTATCTAAAGTAGTGTCTTGCGTAGGTCTTAAATAATCGTAAAATAACCCGCCAACTCCCCTAGCCTCTTTTCTGTGTATATTCCAAAAGTATTTATCGCATTCATTTTTATATTTTGGATATAAATTTAGATTGGTCTTATCGCAAGAGTTTTTACAAATTGTATGCCAATGAATGGCATCTTCATCAAACAAATAATAAGGCGTTAAATCTTGTCCGCCACCAAACCATTGGTCTACCAGGTTGTTATCCTTATCGTATAACTCAAAATAGCGCCAATTAGCGTGTACTGTTGGTATAAACGGATTATTAGGGTGTAGTACTAAACTTAAGCCAGTGGCAAAAAAATTACCAAAACTAACTCCTAAATTATCTTGCATAACTTTAGGTAAAACCCCATATACAGCAGAAGTATTTACCCCTCCTTTTTCAAAAATATTTCCATTTTCAATTACTCTAGTAATTCCACCACCACCTTCTTCCCTATTCCATTTATCTTCTTTAAAAGTTGCTTTGCCATCTATTTCTTCTAGTCTTTTTGTAATCGTATTTTGTAGCGTATGAATGTGGTTTTTAAATTTTTCTTTCATCATAAGTTAAAATAGTTTAATAAAAGTACTATTTAATGGTGTTAATTTTAAATTACACAAATTTATAGTTATAAAATATTTTTACCTTATTTTTTCACTATTCTTTATTATCACTTTAGGTTCATCCGTGTGGAGAGAATAAAGAATTTAAATCTAAGATTATAATTAATTTTAAAAAAAAATCAACACTATTTGGTAACTGTATAAAATTAAAATTTTAAGTAATTGTTAAAATAAAAACTCTACTGTGGCGTATATCATTCTATTTTCTGACGGAATAATTCCTGGGCCAGGATAACCAGTAGCTCTACGAGTAAAGTAGCTATTATTGGTAAAATTAGTAACACCAGCTTCTAATTTAAATTTATTCCATTTATAAGAAGTAGAAACATCTGCAACGTAATAAGAAGGAATTGAACCAGAAACCCCATCGTTTACATTATTTCGTAAATCACTGTTTGCACTAGATAGTTGAGATGAAACAGCAGAAAATTGAATTGAAGA
>JBGSBU010000108.1:0-4225 GCA_041730375.1 Solirubrobacteraceae bacterium | reverse complement strand
TACCCCTCGGCTTGCATGTGTTAAGCCTCCCGCTAGCGTTCATCCTGAGCCAGGATCAAACTCTCCATTGTAAATTATTTTTAATGTTTTGAGCTTGTCCTAGATTCCTCTCAAAGAATTGACTTCTAGACTTTTTACTTTTTTCTTTCCTATTACAATATTTTAATGATCTTCTCTCTCTTAAATATTATTACTAATAATTATTAAACCTTAAATCAAAAGCTCTAATAATTACTGTAACCTAAATAATTCTATTTCAAAATAACTCTCATCTTTAGTCTCTCCGTCTTGTTTAGATTTCTATATCTCTAAAAAGGTCTGCAAATATAAGTACCTTTTTCTTACTTTCCAAATGTTTCTTCAATATATTTTGATTAAAATACAAAATTTATTTTTAGCTATTCTGCAAACTCTTTATTAAAGGTGTTTTATCTTTATTTACTATAATATAATTTGCATCAAAAAAATTATCTAACTGGTAACTATATTCTAAAAAATCTACTTTATCTGGATAAATTTTACCTATTATATAATTTTTATCCGAGAAATAATCAAACACATTTTTTAAAAAACAGCCTGCATAAATGAAGCCGTAAGTATACTCAAACTGGATTACATCTATTTTTTGTTGTTTTATCATGTTGTCAAAACCTTTGATTACTTGAAAATCCATTCCTTCTACATCAATTTTTAAGAAATTAATGTGCTCTAAATTATTTTCGTTACAAAAATTATCTCCTGTTTTAATCTGACATTCATAAACTTCTTGTTTAATGTTTCTAGAAGTATTGTAATTAGATGATAAATAGCTGGCTTCTGGATAATGAGTTATGTTGATTTTACCTTCAAAATCTCCTAATCCAAAATTATATGATTTTATCTTGCTATAATTTTTTGTGTTATTGACTAAAACCTCAAAGGTTGGCGGAACTATTTCTAAAGCGTATACATTGGTAGATTGGCTTATATTAGAATAGGCAATAGCATCTAACCCATCATTTGCTCCACATTCTATGAAATTATTACATCCATAGTTTTTAATAATACCAAAAACTCTTAGCTCTCCGTTCTGAACTGAGTTATAACTTACGTTATTGTAAGCTTTAATAAAATATAAAGCAAATTTATAAAGATTTTTGAAAAAATAGTTTTTTCTATTTTTAGAAATAAAATTTACAATCTTTACTCTAAATAAAGAATTTTTTAAAACCATAAATAATTAATTATCTAATTGTGGAGTAAATTTTTTAGAATAAATCAGAATGCAAGTTTAATATTTTTTTTTGAATTTAGAACAAAATAATATGATATTAAAATTTATAAAAAATAAATATTATTGTAAATTCACTGGGGCTTAAACTTATGCGTTTAAATTATTTTTGCCGTAAGTCCTTTATCTAATAAGGCTGTTAATGGCTTTATTAATTTACTGTACTCTCCAGTTTTAACATCACATTTTCCTTTATAGTGGACTAACATGGCGCATTGCAAGGCTTGTTCTTCTGAGTGACCGAGGATTTCCACCAAACATTCAATTACATGTTCAAAGCTATTAAAATCATCATTAAAGAGATAAAGTATAGAAACGTGTAGTTCTTTCTCAAGTACTTCTACTTCTTGCTGTTCCTGTTCTTTACTAAATGGGTTTGATTTCATTTTTCTAGATTTTTTTTAAAGCTTACAGAGATCCAACTTTTCTTTTGTTTTTTTGTTAAAAACTCTAGGTTGTTTTGGTTACAAATTTTTAAAATATCATCAAAATCTTCATCTAAAATACCACTCAACAGAAGGATTCCGCTTGAATTAAGATACTTTAAATAAATAGGTATGTCTCTAGTTAAAATATTTTTATTGATGTTGGCTAAAATACAATCAAATGTTTTATTTAATTCTTTAAGTATCGCTGCATCGCCCTTGTAAAAATCAGCCTCAATTTGGTTTGTTTGTTTGTTTTCGTTAGAATTTTCTACGGCCCAGTCATCTATATCGATTCCAATGGTATT
The DNA here is from genome assembly GCA_041730375.1 of Solirubrobacteraceae bacterium. Taxonomy (GTDB): domain Bacteria; phylum Bacteroidota; class Bacteroidia; order Flavobacteriales; family Weeksellaceae; genus JBGSBU01. The sequence continues at coordinate 2,222 of JBGSBU010000108.1, read as the reverse complement.
ACCCGCATTCATTTTTTTGGCAAAAATTGCTAGAATTCCTGTTCCACAGCCCATATCTAAGATGCTTTTATCTGCTAATTCCAACTCTAACATTTGCTGAATCATTAGATAGGTAGTTTCATGATGCCCTGTTCCAAAAGACATTTTTGGCTGAATAATTATTTCATAAGGAAATTCTTTTTTAGGTGCATGGAAATTTGCTCTTATGTAACACTTATCTTCTACGTTTATTGGATTAAAATTACTCTCCCATTCAACATTCCAATTAACTAATGGGATGAATATTTTTTTAATTTCAATTTTAACTTCGGCATGATTTAGTAACCAGAGGTCTGAAAGTAAATTTTCCACCTCTTTACTTTCTGGTAAATATGCTGATATTCCGTCTGATTGTTCTTCGAATGTATCAAAATCATATAAAGAAAGTTCAGCAAGTAATATTTCTTGCCAAGGATTTATAGGATCTATTGTAAATTGATATTGAATATAATTTTCCAAGTGTTTGTTTTCTATTAAAAAGAATTAATGATTGAAAAGAAATCGTTCGCATTTAAACATGCCCCACCAACCAAACCACCGTCTACGTCTTGCTTGCTAAAAATATCTTTGGCGTTATCTGGCTTTACACTTCCTCCATATAAAATAGAGATTGAATTCGCAAACGCTTCACCAAATTGATTGGTTATAACTTTCCTTATGAATTGATGTATTTCTTGTGCTTGTTCTGGGCTTGCCGTTTCTCCCGTCCCAATTGCCCAAACAGGTTCATAGGCTATAATAATATCTTTTATTTCTAAAGCATCAAACGAAAAAAGCACATTTTTTATTTGCTCTTTAATTACTGAAAAATGAAGGTTTTCTTTTCTTTGATTTAACGTTTCTCCGACACAAAAAATTGGTGTTAGGCTATTTTTTAACGCTAATTTTATTTTTTTGTTTAATAAGGCGTCATCTTCTTTGTGGTAAAGCCTTCTCTCTGAATGGCCAATTAAAGTGTATTTAACCCCCAATGAGCTTACCATTGTAGCTGAAACCTCGCCAGTAAAAGCCCCAGATTCATTTGCAGATATATCCTGTGAGCTAATTTCTATCTTATTTTTATTTTCTATTCCTAAATTTAAAAAAGTGAAAGGAGGTGCTATAATTATTTTGATATCGCCATTATAGTTTTCTAGTTTATTGTTTAACTCTTGTATTAAATATTTGGCTTCAGAAAGCGAGTTATTCATCTTCCAATTACCTGCAACAATTTTATGTCTCATCATTGTATTAATTTGTTTCTTTTAGTGTAATAAAATCTACTATTTCTAGTCCATACCCATTTAAACCAATTCTTTTAATGGGTTTACTTTTAGTAATTAATTTAATTTTATTAATTTTTAAATCTTTTATAATCTGCGCTCCAATACCATAGTCTTTATCATCCATTGAAGGTTTAGAAATACTTGGAGCTTCTTTTGAGATTATTTTAAAACTCTCTAGTTTAGATAAAAGCTGAGTGTTATCTACCACATTGTTGATTATTACAATTACACCTTTTTCATCTTTATTAATTAAATCTGTAACTTCTTTTAAAAGTGGTTTTTCTCCTTCTAAAAGATTGGTAAAAAGATCAAAATAACTATTTGCGGCTTTTACTCTTACTAATATTTCTTCATCTTCCTTCCAGCTACCTTTTACTAAAGCAAAATGAATTTGATTATTCGTAGTTTGCTTATAAGTAATTAATTTAAAATCGCCATAAAAGGTTGAAATATTAGATTCATCAATTCTTTTAATGAGCGATTCATTTTCTAATCTATACGCTATTAAATCTTTTATAGAAATTATTTTTAAATTGAATTTATTTGCAAGTTCAATTAATTCTGGAAGTCTAGACATGGAGCCGTCTGGATTCATTATTTCTACAATAACACCACCCGATTTAAAACCAGCAAGATTTGCTAAATCTATAGAGGCTTCTGTGTGTCCTGGCCTTCTTAAAACACCTCCTTCTTTTGCTATTAATGGGAAGATATGTCCGGGTCTACTTAAATCGTTAGGTTTTGTTTGGCTATTCATTAATGCAAGAATGGTTTTTGCTCTGTCTGAAGCCGAAATACCTGTTGTTACTCCACTTCCTATTAAATCTACAGATACTGTAAAAGCAGTTTGTTTAGGGTCGGTGTTATTCCAAACCATTGGATTTAGTTCTAGGTTTTCGCAAATTCTTTCTGATAAAG
>JBGSBU010000107.1:0-4261 GCA_041730375.1 Solirubrobacteraceae bacterium | reverse complement strand
ATTTGGTAATGCCAAAACAAATTATTTATTTATTGAAAACACTTAGTCCGTTTGATTTTATTCTAAGATCTAATTTTGTAAAATCTTATTTAAAAGAACAACTACCCGATGCTACCAGAATAGATATAGGTTTTAAAATGGGAGGTGGCGCTAGTATTGGTACAACCAAAACCCTTATAGAAGGCTTGGGGAAAGGAGGATTTGTAAGAGAAAACCACAAACTAAAACCTGTTTCTAATGCTTATAAATATAAATTACTTTCTTTTCCTAGTGGAAATAAATGGGCCATGTCTATTCCTTGGGGAGATGTTTTTACAGGCGGCATTAGTACCAATGTACCAAACGGATTGGTTTATTTGGTAATGCCAAAACAAATTATTTATTTATTGAAAACACTTAGTCCGTTTGATTTTATTCTAAGATCTAATTTTGTAAAATCTTATTTAAAAGAACTTGTAAATAAGAAATTTAAAATAACTGGACCACAAAAAACAATTAGAGAAAAAACCAATAGCGAGTTTTGGGGAGAAGCAGAAAACCAAAAAGGAGATAAAATTAACTATACGTTAACCACACAAAACGGCTATACATTAACTGCAGAAGCGGCGGTTAAACTAACTAAGTATTGTTTGAATGCCGAAAATAAATCGGGGTATTTTACCCCATCAATGTTGGTGGGCAGTTCTTTTATAAATGAGATTTCCGAGACACGGATAAAGAAAATTTAAATTATTAGCTAACTAAATAAGCAATCTCTTAAAGTATTTCTTTAACTGTAGTTCTTTTTTGTATGTTTATTAAAGAATCTACTTGTGCTTTATTTTCCCTATTTGGTAAAACCATTCTATAAAGCAATACTCCGTTGTCTAATTTAACTCCAACTGTTTTTTCGTCTTCATTTTCTTTATAAACACTTCCTTGTTTTTTAATAACCAAGCTAAAAACATTGCTTTTGGTACTATTTTTAACAGTAGAGTCATTTAAAGTAAAAATATTGGCTCCAGTTTTTCCTTCGAACAAAGAAGCCGACCAGTAATTATTTTTGTTGGTTTGATGAAAACTTACCTTTATTGGATTTTTAGAAACATCATAAGATATGGCTGCATATAATATATCGGGGCTAGTTCTAACTATTTTGTCTTTTCCTGCTTGTGCAAGTTCGTTAAAGAGTATTTTATTCTTTCCTCCTGCTTGCTTTTCAGTTTTGTATTTAAGTAGTGTAAAAATAACTCTAGGAATGGCAAACAATGCTGCAAGATGAAAAAATACCGCCAATAAAAGTGTAATAAAAATCCACTTAAAACTTAAAAATCTCATATCAATTAATTTTAGTAATTATAGGTATTTTAACCGTGCTATTTTCTATAGATTTTATTAGTGCATCAGTGGGGTTATAAAATCTTAACAACAAATCAAAAGAACCAGATTTTTCTCCGGTGGGTATCCAATTTGTATCTTGTTTATTGGGTGATGCAAAAATGGAAAAATTACTGTTTACATCTTTTTTAACCGTGGTTTTTGAAAGTGAATATTGGTTAACTTTATTTTTTATTAAAAAACTATTTTGGTATGCTGTTAAAGACCACCAACGGGTTTTGAAATCGTCTTTCCCTTCAATCTTGTAGGTGTTGTTTGTATTTAATGGGTTTCCTTCACTGTCTTCTGTGGCTACTAAATATACTGTTTCTGATTTATTTAACGCCAAAACCCCAGTAATATTTATAACGGCCTTAATGTAGGCATTAGAATTATTGCTACCTGTAGCATTGCTATAATACCAACTTCCTATTTTTATGCCACCAAAATATTTTGGATTTTTTTTACCAAAATATAAAAGAGCCGGAGCAGATAATAATGCAAGTATTAATGCAACAAATATTGATGAAGCTATTTTTTTAACCATAAAAAAGAATATTTAATATTTCAAATATAACAATATTTATGTTTATTAAAATTAATTTTTATTTTATCGTTTAGAAATTTTATTTCCTGTGCTTTTTTGTAAGGTACATTTAAATCTTCCAACTTCATTTGTTCTTAAAAAAGAGTGTTTTGTTTTTCTAGCTTTCATTCTTTTTCGCCACATTCTAAAACTAGAGGGTAAAGAATTTAACCGCATAAATTCTATTACTTCTTTTTCTTTTAACCCAAACTGGAATTCAATCGCTTCAAATGGTGTTCTATCTTCCCAGGCCATTTCTATAATTCTATCGATTTCTTTTAAGCTAAAATTAAATTTTTCGTTGGTGGTTTCTTCACCAACCATTTTTTGTTTATAAGAATCTCCGCAAAGATCCTTTATTGTTGGTTTAGCCATAGTTTTCTATATTCTTGGTTAGCATCATAATTATTAGCTTGTTTTATGGTATTAAACACTCTACTTTCCCTGGGGTCGTTTCCAACACCAGCTATATAAGCCCAATTACCCCAATTGTTACAAACGTCGTAATCTAATAATTGTTGTTCAAAATAGGCGGCACCAATTCGCCAGTCTAGTTTTAAATTGTGGCAAAAATAACTTGCTACATTTTGTCTTCCTCTGTTACTCATAAACCCTGTTTGGTTTAATTCGGTCATGTTGGCATCTATAAATTTATCTTTGGTTTTACCGTTCATCCACATTTCAACTAATTTAAAATTATTATTTATAGTTAATTGATTGGGTTTATTATTAATACCATTTAAGCCAAAATATAATTGCTTATGTTTTTTAAACATAAATCTATAAAAATCTCGCCAAATTAACTCGAAAATCAACCAATAAGTAGATTCGTTTGCAGTGTATTCTAATTCAAATTTTTTTATTTCTTGGTAAATTGTTACTGGCGATAGACAACCTAAACTTAACCAAGCCGAAAATTTAGAAGAAAAAGACTCGCCTATTAAACCATTCCTGGTTTTTTTATACGTGGTTATTGATTTTGTTTCGAATAAGTAGTAATTCAATCGCTTTAAGGCCTCTGTTTGGCCACCAACAAAATTAAAAGCTGTTCTTGGGTCTATTGTTGGTTCTTGTAGCCCAAAATCTTCTAATGTGGGTAAATTTATAGCAGGAATTAATGGCGAATTTATTTTAGTTGGAATTTTTACTAAATTTCTTATGAAAGAACTTTTTTCTACTTTATGCCTAAAATTGGTGAAATTATCTGGAATTTTATCTACAGAAAAAGGCAAATCTTCTGCTTGGTAAAGCGTAGAATTATTTGCGGTTTCTAATTCACAATTTAAAGAATTTATAGCTTTTTTTACCTTTTGTTGGGTTAAAATCTCTTCATAAGCCACCTCTTCTTTGGCATATATTTTTTCTATTTTGTTTTCTTGTGCAAACTTTGCTAATTCATCTGCTGGGTTTCCCTTTAAAATAATTAAACCCGAGCCTATTTTTCTTAAACTTTGGTCTAAATCTGCCAATGATTCTAACAAAAATTTTGCTCTAAAATTTCCTATTTTTTTAAATCCATAATTGGTAACCGCATAATGTTTAGGGTCTAAACAATAAACAGGAAAAAGCAAACCACTTTCTTCTATTGCTTTCACAAGTAGTGAGTTATCATGTAGCCGTAAATCTGTGGTGAACCAGTAAATTGCTTTTTTCAAAGTTTTTATATTATAAAAATATTTAACAACAAGTTAATTAAATAAAAAAGGCTAGAAACAAAAAATTATATTTTTTGTTTCTAGCCTTTTATAATTTAAAAAAAATTAAGTTGGATAGAATAATTTTAATTAATTTTATTTGGGAGCTAACATTATAACAACAGTTACCACATAAACTTTAGTAGAACCATCTTGGGCAGTTACCGTAAAATCAACTGGATTTGTAAAATTTGTTGGTGTAGTATTTGAAGGAACAACTCTACTAATATTAATACTGCCATTATTAAATTGCATGATTGGGGTTGCAGTTGATAGAAAACTCGGATCAGTTCCAATTGGTAATTCAACTCTAATTGTACCAGCAGACTCATTAATAATCCCAGATATACTTCCAGCTATATTTGGATAACTTATTTTAAAATCTGTAATTTGTTTCTCTGATGGCGCTGGTAAATTTGTAGTAACTGTTGTATAAATTTCAGTTGATCCATCTTCTGCAGTAACTGTAAACTCCATTTCATTATTTGCTATTCCTCGCCCTCTTTGAGAAGAAAGCGGACTTGTTGTAACTGAAAAATTAGACCCAGCGGTTGCTTGTCCAAAAGGTAATGTAACAGATATTGTTTTTGCATTTTCATCAATAGTGCCTATATATTTAATATTT
>JBGSBU010000106.1:0-4280 GCA_041730375.1 Solirubrobacteraceae bacterium | reverse complement strand
AATAACAGCTTTGCTATCAATAGAATCTTGTACAGAGCCAATATCTAGTTTAATGCCTAGTTCTTTAATTAAATCATCTCTAAATTTAATTGTTTCAGGAAAATTATGTCCTGTATCAATGTGTAAAAAAGTAAATGGAATTTTTGCTGGCCAAAATGCTTTTTTTGCAATATGGGCAACGGTAATAGAATCTTTTCCACCAGAAAAGAGTAGTGCAGGATTATTAAATTGAGCTGCTACTTCTCTTAAAACATAAATTGCTTCTGATTCTAGTTCGTCTAAGTAATTTAGAGTTTGTTTTGATAAAGACATGAATTAAATTTTCCTTTTTATTTAATTTTTGTTCTAAGTTTATTGTAGAATACTTTAAAAGTAATTGTTTGCAAAATTACAAATATTATAGACAATTAGAAACTGTTTAAGTTAATTTATCTAGTATTTCTTGTAAAGATTTTTGCCAATCCTTAATTTCTAGTTGGTAGGTATCTACTATTTTTTGCTTGTTTAATACCGAATATTTTGGTCTTTTAGCTGGAGTAGGATAATCTTCTGTTTTAATTGGGTTTATTTTTGTGCTAAAGTTTTTTAGTGTTGCAATTTTTTTAGAAAAATCGTACCACGAAATTTCTCCACTATTACTATAATGATAAATACCTTGTACCCATTTGTTAGAAATAATGATTTGCATAATTGCTCTTGCTAGATCTAATGCGCTGGTAGGATGACCAAATTGGTCACTAACAACACCAATTTCTTCCTTTTCTTTCATTAACCGAAGCATGGTTTTTACAAAATTTTGGTTATACGAAGAGTAAACCCAAGCGGTTCTAATAACAATACTTTGTTCATTGTTTTCTATAGCCAAATTTTCTCCTGCTAATTTAGTACTACCATAAACACCTAAAGGGTTGGTTGGGTCTTCTTCTAAGTAAGGTTTATTTGCTAAACCATCAAAAACATAATCGGTTGAAATATGAATAAATTTTGTGTTATGTTCTTTGCAAATTCTAGCTAAAGAACCCACTGCTTCTGCATTAACTTTAAATGCTATTTCTTTTTGCTGTTCTGCTAAATCTACTTGGGTATAAGCCGCGCAATTTATACAGTAATCTACTTTGTTTTCAGCAAAAAAAGTTTCAATAGCTTTTACTTTTGTTAAATCTAGTTCATGTTCTGATTTAAAAATAAATTCAAAATCATATAAGTCTATTATTTCTTCAAAACAGCTGGCTAGTTGTCCGCCCGCACCAACAATTAATATTTTTTTCATCATACTTAAATAGCTTTAAAAATGTTAAATGGGCTATCAGCAATATCTTTTTCTGATATAATGGCTTCCAATTCAGATACTTTCCAATCAATAGCTAAGTTTTTATCAAAAAGATAGGCATTATCTTCAGCAGATTTGTTATAAAAATCATCACATTTATAAGCCACTACAGCATGTTCGCTTAAAACAGAGTAGCCGTGTAAAAAACCTTGAGGCACAAATAATTGTCTATTATTTGTTTCGGAAAGCTCTGCACCAAACCATTTGCCATAGGTGGGAGAATTTTTTCTAACATCTACTGCTACATCCCAAATAACTCCACTAATTGCTCTAACTAATTTAGATTGCATATGTGGAGGTCTTTGTATGTGTAAACCTCTAACCACATTTTTAGAGGAAGAAGCCTGGTTGTCTTGTATAAAATCTATATCTAAGCCAGTTAGTTCTTTAAATTTATTTTTGTTGTAACTTTCAAAAAAATAGCCTCTATTATCTTTAAAAATAGTAGCTTCTAGTAGAAAGCAATCTTTTAAACCTGTTTCAAAAACCTTCATTCATTTATTTTTAGGGGTAAAAAAAATACCTTGATTATTTAAATATATTACGTTTTTTTTTTAAAATGTAAATATATAATATAACTTTGGCAAGTAACAATTTAAGTTTAGAATGCTACCAAAAATCAATCCAACATCAACAAAAAGTTGGAGTTTATTAAACGAAGATAAATTTAGATTAGAAAAAATCACTATAAATAATCTTTTTAGTAACGCCAAAACTAGATTCCAAGATTTTAGTATTGCTATAGAGGGGTTACTTTTTGATTATTCTAAAAACAGGTTAGATGAAAAATTGCTCAATAATTTAATTAAGCTTGCAGAAGAGTGCAAGTTAAAACAAGCTATTGATTCTTTTTTTAAAGGAGAGATTATAAACGAAACTGAAAATAGATCGGTTTTACATCCCTTACTCCGTCACCAAAGTAAAGACGAATTCCCCCTTATTGATGAAGAAAAGTTTAAATTAATAGAAAATTTTAAGTTAAAAGTAAAAAGTTTTACCAATCTAGTCTTAGACCATTCTTATTTAGGGTTTTCTGGTAAGCCAATACAAGATGTTGTAAATATAGGAATTGGGGGGTCTGATTTGGGACCTAAATTTGTATCAAATGCACTAAAGAATTATAAGACTAAATTAAATGTTCATTATGTATCTAATTTAGATCCTAATGTAATTACAGATATTTTAGCTAAAATAAACCCAGAAACCACTTTGTTTATTGTTGCATCAAAAACGTTTACTACACAAGAAACTATAAATAATGCAAATTTAGTTAAGCGGTATTTTAAAGAAAGGTATAAAGATGATGAAGCAGTTAAAAATCATCTAATTGCAGTTACTTCATCTAAAAATATTGCAATAGAGTATGGAATTAAGGAGGAAAATATTTTTGAGCTTTGGGATTGGGTAGGAGGTAGGTTTTCTTTATGGAGTAGCATTGGATTAAGTATATCTTTAGCTATTGGTTTTGATAATTTTGAAAAACTTCTGAAAGGAGCAAACACAATAGATAACCACTTTAAAAATGAGCCTTTTGAAAAAAATATTCCTTTTATAATGGCTTTATTGGGTATTTGGTATAATAATTTTTTAGATTTTAATACCCATGCAATTCATGCATATAATTCAAACTTAATTTTTTTGGTTCCTTTTTTACAGCAAGTAGAAATGGAAAGTAATGGTAAACATATAGATAGATTAGGCAATAGGGTAACGTATAAAACATGCCCTATAATTTGGGGAGATGTAGGCACAGATGCCCAGCATGCATTCTTTCAATTACTTCACCAAGGTACAATTATTGTTCCGACAGATTTTATTGCAATTAAAGAAACCGATAATTTAAATAAAAGCAATCATAAAAAATTATTATCAAATTTCTTGGCTCAAACCCAAACCTTAGCTTTTGGAAAGTTAAATAACACATCAACCAATCCGCATAAAGAATTTGATGGAAATAGACCGTCTAATTCTATTATTTTAGATGAACTTACGCCAGAAAACTTAGGTAAATTAATTGCCATTTACGAACACAAAGTATTCGTTCAAGGAATAATTTGGAATATTTTTAGTTTTGATCAGTGGGGGGTTGAACAAGGTAAAAATATAGCAAAAAGTATTTATAAAGATTTAAAAGAAGATAAATGTTCTAATTACGATTTATCTACTAATAATTTAATGAGTTATCTTTTGAAATAAAAAAAGGTCTTTAGAATTTTTTCTAAAGACCTTTTTTTATGGCTAATTTTTCAAATTAGAATTAATATCTGTAATATTCTGGTTTATAAGGGCCTTCAACTTTAACACCAATATAATCAGCTTGTTCTTTATTTAAAACTTCTAGTTCAATTCCTAGTTTTTCAAGATGTAAGAGTGCAACTTTTTCATCTAAATGTTTTGGTAACATGTAAACATCATTTTCATAAGCTTGATGATTATTCCAAAGTTCTATTTGAGCAAGGGTTTGGTTACAGAAAGAATTAGACATTACAAAAGAAGGGTGACCCGTTGCACATCCTAAATTAACAAGTCTTCCTTCGGCTAAAACAATTACATCTTTACCATTTAAAGTATATTTATCTACCTGTGGTTTTATTTCAATTTTAGTATCTCCATAATTTTCGTTTAACCAAGCCATATCAATTTCATTATCGAAATGACCAATGTTACAAACCACACATTTATCTTTCATTTTTAAGAAATGTTCGGCTAAAACAATATCTTTATTACCAGTTGTTGTTATAACAATATCAGAAGTGGCAATAACAGTGTTTAGTTTTTTAACTTCGAAACCGTCCATAGCAGCTTGTAGTGCACAAATTGTGTCTATTTCTGTAACGGTTACAATTGCCCCTGCCCCTTTAAAAGAAGCAGCTGTTCCTTTACCTACATCGCCATAACCAGCAACAACAACTCTTTTACCAGCAATCATTAAATCGGTAGCTCTTCTAAC
>JBGSBU010000105.1:0-4322 GCA_041730375.1 Solirubrobacteraceae bacterium | reverse complement strand
ATAACTTCTACTTCCTAAAATCTTGTCTATAAATGATTTTACTCCTTTTTTATTAAAAATATCAGCTGTAAAAAATAATCCTCCGTAAGGTGTAATATTCGATTTTTTATTTGTAATTTTGCACATGTATATGGTATTTTAACACTACAAATATACACCAAATGGGTGAAACCCGCAAGTCTTTTAACCCTTTATTTTTAAAGGGTTTTAAGGTTTTTTAAACTATCAGTTGCGACTTTTGGGTAATATATTTTTAAATTTATTACATACTCCCCAGTAAAGTGAAACGTGGTCAGGAGTTTTGTTAGACTTTAAAAATACTATTTCCACTGGTTGAAATAGTTACAGCACTTTTATACTTGGCTTGAACTACACTTAAAATAGAAACAGTACCATCTGTAACTATTGTTGCTTCCTCATCATCACTACAAGAGTGATTCATCATTCCTAAAGTCATAAGACTTAAACAGAAAATTGTTACTTTTAAACTTTTCATTTTTTTAATTTTTAAAGATTTTAATTTTAATAACGAAAGCTTTCAAATATTTAGACGAATTAAATTTTTTTTTCATTCGGTATATTTAAAATATTTTTAAAAATAAAATATAAATATTTTAAGAACAATACTTTATAGATAATTTAAATTTGAATAAATTAAAAATCTTTTTATCTTTACATTGTTACATTGTTACATTGTTACATTGTTACATTTTTATAGTACTTATTACCATAAACACAATGTCTGCAACCATTTTTACAACAAAATCCCCTTAATAAATGGTAAAATTCAGTAAAAACCAAATACTGATTTTCTATATAATAATGTAAAACTTCAATTAATTGATCTTTATGAGAAGGAAAAGTATGGTTATTAAATAGTAATACTAATTGGTTATAATGTTTTAAACAGTTTTTACACAATCAATTATAATTAGTTTTGGTTAGAAATTCTTTAGTTTCTTTTGCAATAGGAAAATTACATTGGCAATTAGAAATATCTTCTTTTTTACATTCAAATGAAATAATACATATAGGGCAAAAATTTAATTGTAGATTCAAACTATTTATATTTTTATGCAATATTAGAAAACATTTTTCATACTTACAATTTATATTATAAACTTTTTCCCACTTTGTTAATATAGTGTTAAATCTTTGGAAACTTTTAGAGTTTTTAAAGTTTCCATAATATCTTTGCATATCTTAAAAATTTCACTAAATGAGCCTTAAATTAGATAAAAATTTTGGTATTGCAACTTGGGCAATTCAAAATAAGATGACTGTTTTTGTAATAAGTTTTATAATTTTATTAGGAGGAATTCTTTCTTATTATGCTATGCCTAGAGAAAATTTTCCAGAAATTATTGAAACCAAAATTTATATAAGTAGTGTTTTCCCTGGAAATAGTGCCGAAGATGTAGAAAAACTAATTACAAAACCACTCGAAGAAGAATTTAATAATATTTCGGGGGTTAATAAAATAACTTCTAATACATTAGATGATTATTCTTCAATTTTGGTTGAATTTGACGAGGGAATAACTGTAGAAGATGCAAAACAAAAAGTAAAAGATAAAGTAGATAAAGCAAAATCTAGCACAGACTGGCCTACTATTGACAATTCAGGAAAGGTAGAGCCTAATGTTTTTGACCTAAATATAGCCGAAGAATTTCCTATACTTAACCTAAACATCATAGGAAATTATCCTGCAGATAAACTCAAAGAATATGCAGAATATCTTGAAGAAAAAATTGAAAGATTACCACAAATAAAAGAAGCAGCCATAAGAGGTGCCGAAGATAAAGAAGTTGAAGTTGCTGTAGATGTGTATAAAATGTCGGCATCTAAAGTAAGTTTTGACGATATTATTAATTCTATTCGTTATGAAAATAAAACGGTATCTGGAGGTAATATTACGGAATCATCGGCACAAAAAAACATTAGAATTATAGGCGAAATTAAAAATTATGAAGAAATTGCAAATATCATTGTAAAAAAACAAGATGGAGTTATCTACTTAAGAGATATTGCAACGGTTACTTTTAAGGAAAAAGAAAGAACTACATTTGCAAGAACCTTTACTGAACCAGTTATCATGCTTGATATCAAAAAAAGAAGCGGTAAAAACATGGTTGAGGCTGTAGATGCTATAAAAGAAATTGTAAAAACTGCTGAAAAAGACTATTTACCGCAAGATGTTACTATTACTTTTGCTAACGATCAATCGGTAAAAACATTGGCACAGGTAGATGATTTGGTAAATAATATCATTTTTGGGGTAATTTTGGTAGTATTTGTATTAATGTTTTTCTTAGGATTTAGAAATGCTATGTTCGTTGGAGTAGCTATTCCTATGTCTATGCTTATGTCGTTTATGATACTTGCTGCTATGGGAATAACTCTTAATACGATGGTACTTTTTGCATTGGTTATGGGACTTGGAATGCTTGTGGATAATGGAATAGTAGTAGTAGAAAACGTATATACTTTACACAGCCAAGGTATGAAGTTAAAAGACGCCGCTATACAAGGAATAGGAGAGATTGCTTGGCCTATTATAGCTTCTACTGCTACTACACTTGCTGCATTTTTCCCATTAGGTTTATGGCCAGGAACTATGGGTAAATTTATGGTTTACTTTCCTTTGACACTTTCTATTGTATTATTTTCGTCTTTATTTGTTGCCTTAATTATAAATGCAATGTTGGTTTCAGACTATATGCTATTAAAAGAAGGTAATTTGTCTAAAAAATTCTTAAAAATTGCAACAATATTAATGTCTTTATCAGGTATTTTAATGTTAATTATTGGGTTTAAATACCAAATCAACTTTTTTAAAGGTTTTGGAAATCTAACCTTATTTTTTATGCTAATGCTATGGCTTTACAAGTATTTTCTTGCCGATTTTAACCAAAGATTTCAAGATGTTGCGTTGGTATGGTTGGAAACAAAATATAAAAACTTTTTAGAATATGCTTTAGAAGGTTTTAGACCTACATTTTTAATTCTTATTACTTTCGCTTTACTAATTATTTCATTTATATTAATAGGAATTGTACAACCAAAAGTTTTATTTTTTCCTGAAAATGAACCTAATCAAATAATGGTTTACCATGAATATCCTGAGGGAACTAACATAAAAAAAACGAATGAATTATCTAAAGAAATAGAACAAAAAGTACTTAAAGTTATAGAAAAATACCAAGATAAAGATAAAAATTTCATGGTAGAAACTGCCATTGCACAAGTAGGAAAAGGTGCAGGAAATCCTCAAACGGATGCTGGTTCTACTAACGATATGCCACACCGTGGAAAAGTGGTATTGTCTATGCGTGATTTTAAATATAGACAAGGCGTAAAAAGTAGTGATGTAATGGAAGAGGTAAGAAAAGCGGTAAGCGGTTATGCAGGAGTTTCAATTATTGTAGAAAAAGAGCAAAATGGTCCTCCTGCGGGTTATCCTATAAATATTGAAATTACTGGTGAAGACTATAATTTATTACTGCAAGAAGCTGAAAAGATGAAAGATTTTATCAATACTAAAAATATTGCTGGTATTGAACAATTAAAAATTGATGTTAATAAAATTAAACCTGGAATGGCTGTAAAAGTTGATGTGGATAAAGCAGGTCTTATGGGTGTAACCAGTGCACAGGTAGGAATGACATTAAGAAGATCCATCTTTGGGGAGAAAGCATCTACTTATAAAGAAGGAAAAGACGATTATGATATAAATGTAAGATTAAATGAATCCCAAAGAAATGACGAAAATATCGTTTTTAACCAACCAATTACTTTTAGAGACCAAACCAATGGTAGAATAGTTCAATTACCTATTTCAGGATTAGTAACTTCAGATGATACTTATTCTTTTAATACTATTAAAAGAAAAAATCTTAAGAGAGTAATTACTGTTTATTCTAATGTTATAGGTGGTTATAATCCTAATGAAGTACTAGGAAATGTTCAAAAAGAACTAACAAACTATAAAGTAAACGAAAAGGCATCCTATAAGTTTACCGGTGAACAAGAAAAACAAGCCGAAAACATGTCTTTTTTAATAAAAGCACTTTTAATTGCATTAGGAGGAATAGTTTTAATACTTGTAGCACAGTTTAATTCGGTTTCTAAACCAGTTATTATCATGGTTGCGGTATTATTAAGTTTTGGAGGAGTATTTTTAGGAATGGTATTTTTTGGAGATGATTTTGTAATTATTATGACTATGATGGGTATTATTTCTTTGGCTGGTATAGTGGTAAATAATGCCATAGTTTTAATAGTTTAGTCAATGGCTCATCAACGCCCGCCTGGACGGCTGC
>JBGSBU010000104.1:0-4365 GCA_041730375.1 Solirubrobacteraceae bacterium | reverse complement strand
TCTTTTACAGAATCTCAGCCTTGACCAAATTTTGTTTCGTTATAGCTATACCAAGAACCACTATTATTAATAAGTCCTTTATCAACACCAAGGACTAAAATTTCTCCAATATTAGATATTCCATCTCCATACATTATATCAAATTCTGCTATTCTAAACGGTGGAGCTACTTTGTTTTTAACCACTTTAACTTTTGTTCTATTTCCAACCACTTCCTCGCCATTTTTAATTTGTGTAGATTTTCTTATGTCTAATCTAACAGAGGCGTAGAATTTAAGAGCATTACCACCAGTTGTTGTTTCTGGGTTTCCAAAAACCACTCCAATTTTTTCTCTTAATTGGTTTATAAAAATACAAGTACAATTGGTTTTACTTATGGTGGCGGTTAATTTTCTAAGTGCTTGAGACATTAATCTAGCCTGAAGCCCCATTCTTGAATCACCCATTTCTCCTTCTATTTCTGCCTTTGGTGTTAGTGCAGCAACAGAGTCAATTACAATTATATCAATTGCACCAGATCTTATTAGATTATCTGTAATTTCTAAGGCTTGTTCTCCATTATCGGGTTGAGAGATGATTAGATTTTCAATATCAACCCCCAATTTTTCTGCATATAATTTATCAAAAGCATGTTCCGCATCAATAAATGCTGCAATACCGCCTGCTTTTTGGGTTTCTGCAATAGCATGAAGAGTTAGAGTTGTCTTCCCAGAAGATTCTGGCCCATAGATTTCCACCACTCTACCCCTGGGGTAGCCACCAATTCCAAGTGCAATATCTAATCCAATAGATCCGGTAGAAATTGTTTCAATTCCTAAATCTAGAGTATTATCACCTAATCTCATTACAGCTCCTTTTCCGTAAGATTTATCCATCTTATCCATTACAAGTTGCAATGCTTTAAGTTTATTGTCTTTCTCAGAATCTGCCATGGTAAATTATTTTTTTATTATTTTTCAAAAATAGTAAAAAGGAATTTTAAAAATACTTAAAAAAAACAAAATAATTTAGTTAAAATATAAAATGCTTAAATTATTATTTTTAATAAATATTTATTAAAATTATTTTAATGTTGAAAAAAAATTAACTTTGTGCCTTTAAAATTAACCATGAAAAACTTCTATTTTATATTACTTTGGTTACTTGTAGTTATACAATCTTGTATTCCTACAAAAGATTTCACTTATTTACAAAAATCATCTAAAACTAAAATTAATTCTGAAGGCATTATTGAAACTGTTGATTCTGAATATAGATTTAAAGTTGCAGATATAATTTCTTTGAATATAATTTCTAGAGATCCAGAAATCTCTCTTCTATTTGGAAGCCAAGTCAACAATCAGGTAGCAAACGAACCTTATTTTTATTTAAGTGGATTAACAATTAACAATTTAGGTGAGGTGGAAGTGCCAACAATTGGTAGACTTAATGTTTTAAATAAAACTATTAACGAGGTTAAAGAACTAATTGAAAAGGAACTTAAAAAAATATACAAAGACTCAACATTTACTGTTAGAATTCAATATTCAGGAATTTACTACACAATAATGGGAGAGGTTAATGGACCAGGAACAAGAGTATTATATAGAAATAAAGTAAACATTTTAGAAGCAATATCTAGTGCAGGAGATATACCTTTAACCGGAAAATTAAAAAAAGTTAAATTATATAGAGATTATCCTTCTGGAAAAAAATTATATACGTTAGACCTTACCAAAGAAGAAATTATAAATTCCGAACAATTTTATATAAAACCTAATGATTTAATTGTTGTTGAACCAAAATGGCAAAAAAGTTGGGGAATTGGTATAAACACAATTGGTACACTAGGAACAGTATTTTCTATAGTAACTGGCTTCATTGCAACATATTTTACTATTCAAGCAATTAAATAAAAAATTAATGGAAAATATTGATAATAAAAACAATAAAAACGAAGATTCAGAAATATTAGATTTAGTTGCCTTATTAAACAGGTTTGTTACTAATTGGTTCTATTTTATTATTGTTGCTATTATTTCTTTTCTTTTTTCATTACTTTATATTAAATATTTCACCACCCCACTTTATGAGGTGGGTGCTACAATTGAAGTTAATAATAAAAATTCGGGGCTTTTTAACACAGAAAATTCAATTAATTTTATGTGGGGTAACAATGCCACTAAAATTACAGGGTTAGACGAATTAATGAAGTCTAGAACTCATAATGAGAAATTAATAAAAGAAAATAGTTTTTTTATTGATTATTTTGAATTAAACAAAGAGACTAGTTTTTTTAGTGGAGATGAAAATATTGTTAGAGATGTTACTGAAATTCCATTTAGAATATCTATAGATTATTTATCGCATCAGACCATTAATAAGTTTTTTGAAATAGAAATTGTTCCTAATAAAAATTATTTTTATTTTTCAAGTCAAGATGATTCTAAAGGAACTTTATATAACTATATTTCTGAAAAAGAAATTAAATCAAATAACACCCAAGTTTCTATTAAAAAAAAGAAATTCTTCTATGGTAGTTGGATAAGTAGTAAAAACTTTAGATTTAGAGTAGAAAAAAACAACTATGATTCTAATGAAGTAAAAAATAATTATTTCTTATGGAAATTAAAAACCATTAATTCTTCTTTGGCTATTTTAGGTGGATTAACAGTTAATCAAGGATCACTCAATTCTAATATAGTAAAATTTAATTTTTCTGGGGTTAATAGAAAAATTTGTGTTAATTATTTAAATAGTAGTTTAAAACAACTAATAGAAACACAGTTAAACCAAAAAAATATAATTCCAAATAATACCATAGCTTTTATTCAAGAGGAATTAAGCAATGTTAAAAAATCGCTAGACCAGACTTCAGAAAATTTAAGAAGTGTTAGAGAAAGAGAAAATATAATTGAATTATCTGGACAGGGTAATGCATTATTAGGTAATATTAATAATTTGGAGAGTAGAAACTTTGAATACAAAACTAAACTTCAAATATTAAGACAAGTACAAGCTAGTATTAATAAAGGAGATATAGACGGGATTTCAGCACTTTCTAGTCTTGAAATAAGTTCTGATCCATCCTTAACAGAAAATGTAAGGTTATTAAGAGATCTTTCTATTAAAAAGATTGACTTATTAAATATTTATCAACCAGAATCTCAGCCTATAAAAGAATTAAACTTTAAAATCAATAACTTAAAGAAGCAATTACAATCAACAACTTCAAATTTTCTAGATATAGTTCAAACACAAAAAAGTGGTATTGAAAGAGATATGAATAGCTTTTACCAACAAGTTAATTTAATTCCAAGAAAAGAACAAACCCTTTTATACGCTTCTAGAGATTATTCATTAAATAATAATCTTTATACTAAATTATTAGAAAGATTAGCAGAATCTAAGCTAGTTAAAGTAGCAAATGTATCTGATATAGATGTATTAGATTTTGCAAAAGATACAGGGCAAATTGCTGTAAAGCCAGAAAAAAGAAAAATACAATTAGTTTTTATATTAATTGGGTTATTTCTAATATCACTAATAATTATATTAATTGAAATTTTTGATGATAAAATAAAATCAATAAATAGCATTATAAACAAACTAAAAAACCCATTAATAGGATTTATCCCTTACACTACTACTAACCAATCAAATACAATAATTTTAGACGATCCAACCTCTAATATTTCGGAAGCTTTTAGGTTAGTTTTATCAAATATTAATTTCCTACAACTTAATAATAAAAATTTTAGTAATATTATTGCTGTAACATCTTCTATTTCTGGAGAAGGCAAGACTTTTAATGCAATTTCTCTTGCCTCTATGCATGCAATATCTGGTAAAAAAACTATTTTAGTTGGACTTGATTTAAGAAAACCAAAAATAGCAGAATATTTTAATTATAATATTAGTAATAAGGGAGTTACAGATTATCTAGTAGGTGAAGAAAAGGATTTAACAAATTTAATTTTAAAAACTAAAAATACTAATTTAGATGTCCTGGTTAGTGGATCAATTCCTCCCAATCCATATGAAATACTTTCTATTAAAGAATTTAGTGACTTAATGGAAGAACTAAAATTATTATATGAAGTTATAATTTTAGATACTCCACCTTTAAACCTGGTTGCAGATTCTTTTGAAATATTAAAGAAATCAAATCATATAGTAGTTATAGTTAGAGAAAATTATTCATCTAAGAAATTTATTAAAAACATTAACAATCTTGATTCTAAGTTTGGAAATAAAATAATTTCTGTAGTTTATAACGGAATTAAATTTAAAAAAGGTAATAACGACTATGGTTATGGTTATGGTTATGGTTATGGTTATGGATTTGATGAACAAAATAGTAGTAAGTTTTCCATAATAAAAAAT
>JBGSBU010000103.1:0-4440 GCA_041730375.1 Solirubrobacteraceae bacterium | reverse complement strand
GGTTTATTTAAAGTAAAAGTTAGCTCTCTCTATTTTGTAGAAAATCAGAGAAAGTGTATAATATGTGTTTAAAATTACTTTCTATAGGCGAATCTTCTATGTCTTTTTTCGCAACTTCGATATACTCTTTAATAAGAATATTAGAGGCTTTTAAAGAGCCACTTCTATTAAATATTTCTTTAATTAAAAAAACTTCTTTTTCTGTTATGTTGTTTTTAGTATAGATTGTTTTTAAAGTTAACTGGTCTTCTGAATTTGCATTTTCCAAAGCATGTAAATAGAGGTGGGTAATTTTTTTTTCTTGTATATCGGACAAAGTAGATTTTCCGATAGATTCCGCATTGCTAAAAACGCCCAACACATCGTCTTTTAATTGGTAGGCCAATCCCAACGATTTTCCTATTTTTTCTATAGCCAATAAAATATCGTTTGTAGCATTTGCCATTATGGCGCCAAGCTTTAGGGGACCAATTATTGAATATTCTGCAGTTTTAAAAAAGTGAATTGCGTCTATATCTGATTTTTGTATGGAGTTAAAAAAAGGAGTTTCTATGTCTAACATTTCACCAATGCCTGTTTTAATCATTACATTTAAGAATTCATTTACAGATTTAGTTTTTATTTTTTCCTCTAAGTTGGCAGTGTTTAAAAGTTTAACAGCCCAAAAAAACCCAATATCGCCTAAACAAATGGCCTGAGAATTTCCGTAATGATTATTACCTAGACTAAAATGAATTGTTTTCTTTCCTCGCCTAGTTTCGCTTTGGTCTATTACATCGTCGTGAATTAAAATAGCACTCTGAAAAATCTCATAAGCAATGGCTCCTTTTAATGCCGTTTTTATATTAGAACCACCAGATAATTGATAGCCTAATAGAACTAAAGCCCCCCTGATTCTTTTGCCACCATCTATTGTGTTGGCTAAATGAATGTAAAGGTGTTTTATACTTTTAGAATAAGAAGTTAGCTCTTTTAAAAAATTAGTTTTCTCTATAAATAACTCATTTTCAATATTTTTGTAATATTCTTTATAAAAATCATTAAAATCCATTAAGCGTTGGGGGGAGGTATTAATTAAAAAAAACAAATATACCAACCAAAATTAATTTTAACAAGATTAGAAGACTGGGTAATTATTTTCACCTGGATTTAAAGTTAAAAATCTAATTTTTTCATTAACATTGAAAAATTATCTGCACTATATAAAAGGGAATTTTTCTTTTAATTTATGAATATTTAATACTTGTTAAAAGTGGTTTTAAATTAAATTTTCTAAAATTGAAGCAGCAATACTTTCGTGAGAACTAGAATATACACAAATGTTATTTTTAATTACAAGCAATTGAGGCGATTGATGAACTACATTAAAATGCAAGCTAATTTCATTAGAAATTGAGCGATAATTGATTAAATCAAGATAAAACAAAGCAACTTTATTTTCAGAAACATATTCTTTTTCAAACCGTTTAAGAACTGTTTTGCTAATAATACAGCTAGTGCTGTGCTTAAAAATTATAACGGGTATTGATTTGGATAAGTTTGAAAGCTCATTTAGTTGGGCTAAATTATTTAAATGAGTCCAATTTAGTTTTAATTCTTTTGTGGTAGGCAACGTTGGTTTATTAAAAAAATTAAATAATGACATAGATTAAAAAGGTTGGGTTAAAAAGATTGTTTTGCGGTTTATTTTTTAATAAAAATACTCAATTAATCCATGAATAGGGTATTAAATAAATACATAATTAAAATAAGCTAAATTTTTATTGTGAAGTTGTCTTTATTAATTTTTTTATTTAACCTATTTATTAAAAACTGTAATAAAAGTAAATTCATCTAGATAAAGTTAATATCAGTTTTAGCTAAACACAAGATTAATAACTAAATAAAAAAAGACGACAAAAAGACAGATATTATTGCCTAAACTGTTAGTTGGTTTAATTTTTGCCCTTAATTTAACTAAAACCGTTTGTATGCAATTAGATAAATTTACAATTAAGTCACAAGAAGCCATTCAAGTAGCACAACAAATAGCGTTCGAAAACAATAACGAAACAATAGAACCCGCACACTTAATGAAAGGTATGTTTAAGGTAGACGAAAACATATTACCTTTTGTTTTAAGTAAACTAAGCGTAAATCAACAATACATAAAAAATCAACTAGAAGAGGTTTTAAAAAAACTACCTAAAGTAAGTGGTGAAATACAGTATAATATTTCTAACAACACTTCAAAGCTGCTTAACATAGCTCAGGTTAAAGCAAAAAACATGCAAGACGCTTACACAAGCCTAGAACACCTCTTGTTAGCTATAATAGAATTGAATGAACCCACCGCCCAATTGTTAAAAAACGCAGGCGCAACACAAAAGGGCATAGAAAAAGCCATTTTAGAGCTTAGGAAAGGCAGTAAAATTACCAGTTCAAGCGCAGAGGAATCTTATAATTCTTTGATTAAATACGCTAAAAATTTAAATGAACTTGCAAAAATTGGCAAATTAGATCCAGTAATTGGTAGAGACGATGAAATAAGAAGAATGCTTCAGATTTTATCGAGAAGAACAAAGAACAACCCAATTCTTATTGGGGAGCCTGGCGTGGGCAAAACGGCTATTGCAGAAGGCTTAGCAATTAGAATTGTTAATGGCGATGTACCAGATAATTTAAAAGACAAACAAATTTATTCTTTAGACATGGCCTCTTTAATAGCAGGAGCAAAGTACAAAGGAGAATTTGAGGAAAGACTTAAGGCGGTTGTAAAAGAAATAGAAAACGCAGACGGACAAATAATACTTTTTATAGACGAAATTCATACGCTGGTTGGTGCGGGTGCTAGCGAAGGAGCAATGGATGCCGCTAATATCCTAAAACCAGCTTTAGCAAGAGGCGATTTACGTTCTATTGGCGCTACAACTTTAAACGAATATCAAAAGTACTTTGAAAAAGATAAAGCCCTAGAGCGGAGATTTCAAAAAATAATGGTACAAGAACCCAATACAGAAGATGCTATAACTATTCTTCGAGGGTTAAAAGAAAAATACGAACTTCACCACAAAGTAAGAATTAAAGACCACGCAATTATAAGTGCAGTAGAAATGTCTCAACGGTACATAACAGACCGCTTTCTTCCAGACAAAGCAATAGATTTAATAGATGAAGCCGCTGCAAGACTAAAAATTGCAATAAACTCTAAACCAGAAGAACTAGATGTATTAGATAGAAAAATAATGCAATTAGAAATTGAAATAGAGGCTATAAAAAGAGAAAAAGATGAAGCTAAAGTAGGGGGTTTAAAAATAGAGCTAGCAAACCTCAGCGAACAAAGAGATGGGTTAAGTGCAAAATGGTTAAGCGAAAAAAGCTTGGTAGATAAAATTCAAGAGGCAAGGAAAAAAATAGAAGAATTTAAATTTAATGCAGAACAAGCAGAAAGAGAAGGTGATTATGGAAAAGTGGCAGAATTAAGATATGGAAAGATAAAAGAGCAAGAAGAAATACTTAAAACGCTACAGGTAGAATTAACCAAAAAAGAAAGCAAGCTTATAAAAGAAGAAGTAGATAGTGAAGATATTGCGGAGGTTGTTTCTAAATGGACGGGTATTCCTATCACTAAATTGATACAAGCAGAAAAACAAAAATTATTATTCTTAGAACAAGAACTACACAGAAGAGTAATTGGACAAAACGAAGCAGTTGAAGCCGTTTCAGACGCAATTAGAAGAAATAAAGCAGGATTAGGAGATGAAAACAAACCTATAGGATCTTTTCTTTTTCTTGGAACAACAGGCGTTGGAAAAACAGAATTAGCAAAAGCATTAGCAGAATTATTATTTGATGATGAAAACAACATCATAAGAATAGACATGAGCGAATTCCAAGAAAGACACTCGGTGAGTAGATTAATTGGCTCTCCTCCTGGTTATGTTGGTTATGAAGAGGGAGGGCAGCTTACAGAGGCGGTTAGAAGAAAACCTTACTGTGTTATTTTATTGGACGAGATTGAAAAAGCACATCCAGATACTTTTAATGTTTTGTTACAATTATTAGACGACGGTAGGCTAACAGACAACAAGGGAAGATTGGTTAATTTTAAAAATACCATAATTATTATGACATCTAACCTTGGGTCAGATATCATACAAGAGAACTTTGAGGATATCTCAGACAAGAATTATGACCAAGTAATTAATAAAACAAAAGAACAGGTATTAGCCTTACTAAAACAATCCTTTAGGCCAGAATTTTTAAACAGAATAGACGAAAAAATAGTTTTCAAGCCTCTCAAGGAAATAGAAATTAAAGCTATTATTGAGTTACAGCTTAAACAATTATTTAACAAGTTAGCCCAAAAAGACTTTATAATAGAAGCTACACCAGAAGCAATAAATTATTTAACCAAAGAAGGATTCGATCCACAGTTTGGAGCAAGACCATTAAAAAGGG
>JBGSBU010000102.1:0-4516 GCA_041730375.1 Solirubrobacteraceae bacterium | reverse complement strand
GATGAATTGTCACTACTTTACTTGTAGGTCATCAAGTTCTTGAAAAAATTATTATTTAAATGATTTATTTAAAAATATACTGCAATATTATAAAAAATATTTTCATTGTACAATTATTTTTATAATTTTTCTATTAAAGTGCTGTGGCAGGGGCAAGCCCCTACTTTATGATTCCTCATGCGTGAGGGCGAAGCTAAGGTAGCTTGTGCTGTTTTTTGCTGTTTTTTTGTGGGAGAAAGGCGGTTTAAAAAAACGCCTGGCGACCTAACAAAAAAAGCAAAAAACAGCACAACTACCTAGCGAAGACCGACGGCTTTTAGTTAGTTAGGGGTTATGGATTATGGGTTTTACTATTTTACTATTTTACTAAAAACAACTATTGAGTTTTTAACAACTATTATTTTTTACTACTAACTCATAATCCATAACTCCTGACTAGATAAAAGCCGGCACGCCCAAATAAAAAAAAGAATTTTAAAAAATTAGGTGTAAATTATTGGTAATAAAGTGTTGTTTTAATTATATTTATTTTATTTTTGCAAATCAAAATTTATTAAGCTATGAGTCAAGAGAAATTTATTTCAACTATAAAGGATGGTTATGCCTGTGGTGGCGAGTTTATTACACTAGGTGCAGCAATGCTAGATGGTAGTCCTATTGCGGAAGCACATGTGAATATTCCCCTAAAAACTATAAATAGACACGGTCTTGTGGCTGGTGCAACTGGTACAGGAAAAACGAAGACTATACAGGTGTTATCAGAGCAATTATCGGCGCAAGGGGTTCCTGTTTTAATGATGGATATAAAAGGAGATTTTTCGGGAGTTGCTGTAAGTGGCGAGGAAAAACCTTTTATTACGGAAAGACACAACAAAATAAATTTACCGTTTACACCACAAGGTTTTCCTGTGGAATTAATGACGATTTCAGAACAAAATGGGGTGAGAATGCGTGCTACGGTTACGGAATTTGGACCTGTGTTGTTTTCTAGAATTTTGGATTTAAATGAAACACAAGCGGGAATTGTTGCTGTTATTTTTAAATATTGTGATGACAATAAAATTCCGTTGATTGACTTAAAAGACATTAAAAAAACTCTACAATATATCACTGAAGAGGGTAAGGAAGCGATTGAGAAGGATTACGGACAAATTTCGACTTCTTCTACTGGTTTAATCCTAAGAAAAATCATTGAACTTGAGCAACAAGGTGCAGAATTATTCTTTGGCGAAAAATCATTTGAAATATCTGATTTAATGCGTATTGATGATAAAGGCAGAGGTTACATAAATATCATAAGACTTACGGATATTCAAGATCGTCCTAAGTTGTTTTCTACATTTATGCTTAGTTTATTGGCTGAAATTTATAATGAAATGCCTGAACAAGGTGATGCCGGAAGACCAGAATCGGTTATATTTATAGATGAGGCACATTTAATTTTTAATGAAGCTAGTAAAGCATTGTTAAATCAAATTGAAACTATCGTAAAACTGATTAGATCTAAGGGTATTGGGTTGTATTTTATCACACAAAATCCTACGGATGTTCCTGCTGGCGTATTAAGTCAGTTAGGTTTAAAGATTCAGCATGCGCTTAGAGCTTTTACTGCAAATGATAGAAAGGCTATAAAAATGACATCGGAGAATTATCCTATTTCTGACTTTTATAAAACTGACGAACTTATTACACAACTAGGTATAGGGGAAGCTCTCATAACTGGATTGAATGAAAAAGGTATTCCTACGCCTCTTGCTGCCACGATGCTTAGAGCTCCTATGAGTAGAATGGATGTGTTGAGTGCAGGTGAAATAGATGATTTAGTTGCTAATTCTAAACTGGTTAAAAAATATAACGAAGTTATAGATAGAGAAAGTGCTTATGAATTGCTATCTAAAAAGATGGAAGCTGCCGAAGAAATAGCCAAGGAAGAGGAAAAAAGACAACAAGAAATTAAAGAAGAAAAATCTACAAGAACTACAAGCTCTAGAACAAGTACTGCACAAAATCCTGTGGTTAAAGTTCTTACAAGTGCAACTTTTATAAGAGGTGCAATGGGTGTGTTGATGAAATTTCTTAAATAATTCATAATGAATTTTTCTGAATTAATAAGTTCAAACGAAGATAGAAATTTTATTGTAAATTTATTGAACTTTTCTTCTAAAAATTATAATAGTTTCACGCTTTTTTTAGAAGATATTATTTTAGAAATGCAAAAAGATGAAGAATTTTCACTGTCAATTGAGAGTGAAATTACGAAACTTTTTGGGAGTATTTGGATACGAAAATATTTAATTGAAACTGGAATTTTAGAACACAACAGTATTGTTGCTGTTTTAAGACAAAAACTCAACGATTATTTTTTGCCTGAAATAGACACTAATAATTCCTTGAGTTCTGTAATAAATGAAGTGCTATATTCTAAAAAAAATGTAGAAATGTTACAATCGGTAAGTAAAGAGACTTGGAGAAAGTTTTTCAACGTTATTTTGTATAATAAAGAAGACATTCTTACAAGTAACACCTTATTATTGATGCTGTGTGAATCTATTCAAATATTATCTGATAGGATAATGGCTGGTGGTTTTGATGGGGAGTTTTTAAGGTTTAATGATAATTCCATTAGCGATTCCCCTTTTATCAAATTTGGTGAATTAGTAAGGAAAATTGCTAAAAACCCAAAATTAGATTTTGATTTACTACAGCTTAAAGATTTAAAAAATAAGTGTGAGATTTACCTCAACAATATCTTAATTCAAAAAGATAAAAAAGGAATTTCTATGTCGTTGACTTTTAAAATTAAAAGAATTCAACAACAACTAGATAGAATTTTTATTCTTATAAAAGATGTTTTATCTTTAAAAACAAGTACTCCCGATGTTTTTTTTGCAACAATAACACGAGACTGGTTAAGATTTTATATAAAAAAGAATACTTTTAGTAATTATGTGAGTTCTACGGTTTACCACATTACTTTTTTAGCAACTTATCACAATGGAAAAACAGGTGAAAAGTATATTACTACTTCAAAAGCTGAATTTTTTAAAATGTTTTATAGTGCATCAGGCGGTGGATTGATTGTTACTTTATTGTGTTTTATTAAGCTTTGGATTTCTAATCTTTCTAACATAAGCCCATTTATAGAAGCTCTGGGTTATAGTCTTAATTATACTATTGGTTTTGTTGCAATTTATTTGTTTAAATTTACATTAGCAACTAAACAACCTGCCATGACTGCTGCGAGTATTGCTAAATCTCTTGTATCCAATGAGAATAGCGACATAAAATTATTTGATTTTATCCAGCTTTTTAGAAGACTTTTTCGCACTCAAATGATTGCTTTTATAGGCAATGTTATGTCTTGTATAGGATTGGTTTTTTTATTATTTTATTTGTTTAGAAATTATCTAAATCTTGAAATTATAAAAGAGGCTAAAGCAACAAAAATGTTTCAAGAAACGCTAGCCCCAGATTTTTTAATATTTTATTATGGCGCTATTGCTGGTATATTTTTATTTATTTCGGGATTGTCTTCGGGATTGATTATTAATTTACATAGATATAGAAATATTCCTGAGAGGTTATACTACCATCCTTTATTAAAACTATTTATAAAACAAGAGAAAA
This sequence comes from Solirubrobacteraceae bacterium, assembly GCA_041730375.1. Taxonomy (GTDB): domain Bacteria; phylum Bacteroidota; class Bacteroidia; order Flavobacteriales; family Weeksellaceae; genus JBGSBU01. The sequence continues at coordinate 889 of JBGSBU010000102.1, read as the reverse complement.
GAAAAAAGTACATAGAATGGTTTGAGAAAAATAGTGGTGCAATATATGGAAATATTATTTTGGGTTTCTTGCTAGGTTCTTCTTTTTTATTGGGTAAATTTTTACATATCCCTTTTGATATCAGGCATATAACTTTTGCGGCAGGAAATCTTGCTATTGCGGTTTCTGGGTTAAATTATTGGGTGTATTGGTATGAATTTTTATTTGCATTGGCAATGGTTTTTGGGGTAGGATTTTTTAACTTTATTGTTAGTTTTTTATTAAGTTTGATTTTAGCTTTAAAATCTAACCAAATACCTATAAAAACTATTATTCCGCTTTTTAAAGAAGTATTTAAAAATTTTATTAAAACGCCTAAGTATTACTTTTTTCCTTTTAAGTCCTAAAGAATTTTTACTTTTTCTTATTTTTATTTTTTATAAACTTATTCATTTCTAACTTACTATAACCACTTAAAGATAAAGAGATTAACAACAATAATAAACCTATTGTAAAGGAATAAAAAATCCATTGTAACTTTCTTCCATTTCTGTTTTCATAGGAGTCTTTTTTGGGTTCTAAAACAATAAATGTATCATCTACTTGCTGTTCAATTCTATCTTCAATTGCTTTTTTATAATTTTCTAAATCATTTGAATTAGGAACTTTTTCAAAACATTCAAAATCATAAAAGTCAAAATTTTCAAGGTTTTTAATAGTTTCTTTATAGAAATTATTAAATTCAACTCGTTTTTCTTCCTGACTTTTATAATTAGGGTCTGCTGAAAAACTACAAAGTGTTTAATATTAAGGATAAATTAGTATATTTGTCGAATTAAGTGCAAGGAAATATGAGAAACACCTTAAAAAATCGTGCACCTGCTCCTAAATATAGCAGTGTAAAACAGCT
>JBGSBU010000101.1:0-4549 GCA_041730375.1 Solirubrobacteraceae bacterium | reverse complement strand
ATTTTAAACAAACCTTAATAAAAAACCAAAGTATAGAGCAAGAAGATAAAATAGCTGAAATTATACCGTTGGTTAAAGAAAGAATAGAAAACTTAAATACCATTTGGGAACAAATTTCTTACTTTTTTAAAACACCCATAGATTTTGAGGAAAAAGCATTTTCTAAAGTTCAAAAGTTTGATACAGCTTCTATTTTAAAAGGCTTAGTAGATAAAATACAAACTACAGAATCTTTTTTAAAACAAAATATAGAAGACGAAATTAAAAACTGGATTAAAGATACTGGATTAGAAAACGGAAAAGTAATGCAAACTTTAAGGCTTGCTTTAGTGGGATCTTTAAAAGGCCCAGATTTATTCCATATAATTGAAATAATTGGTAAACAAGAAAGTGTAAAAAGAATAAATAATTTAAACAGTAAATTCAACTAATTTATATGCAAGAACATGATGCTTTATTTGCACTTGCATTAAAATTAACACCCAGAATTGGTACTATTACTGCTAAAAAAATAATAGAAGAATTTGGATCGGCCAAAAATGCATGGCAAACAAAAAAAAATGAAATAGCAGCGTTTTTACAATTACCAAAAATTTTAGCAACCGCTATTGGTGAAGAAAATATTTTAGACCAAGCCAAAAAAGAAGTAGATTTTTTAATAAAAAACGACTACAAATATCTATACTATTTAAACGAAGATTACCCTGCTTTGTTAAAGGAGGCAGATGACTGCCCAACCATTTTATTTACCAAAGGAAATTTTGAACAAGCATTTAAAAACACTTTTTTAAGTATTGTAGGCACAAGAAATTGCACCCAATATGGGAAAGATTTTTTAGTTCAATTAATTGGCGAATTAAAAAACCAGTCAATAACCTATGTAAGTGGCTTGGCATTTGGCATAGATAAAATAGTACATGACGAAGCCTTAAAACACAACCTTCCAACCATTGCTATTGTTGGCCATGGGCTACAAACCATTTACCCTAGCGAACATAAGTTAATTGCAGATAAAATGATTTTAAATGGTGGATTGCTGACAGAATACACCTCTAAAGAAGCAATGCACCCAACTAATTTTATAAGCAGAAACAGAATTATAGCTGGGTTAAGCAAAGCAACACTTATTATTGAATCTGATTTTAAAGGCGGATCTCTTTCAACTGCTAGGTTTGCAAACGATTATAACAGAGAGGTTCTAGCTCTACCAGGAAAAGTAACAGACAAATACAGCACAGGTTGCAATAACTTAATTAAAAATAACAAAGCAATGTTACTTTCTAATGTGGAGGATGTGTTAAGTGCATTAGATATAATTACACAAAAAAAACCTACTATTAAAAAAGAATTATTTGTTGATTTAAAAGAACCTCACAAATCTGTTTTTGAGTTAATTGGTAAAGAACAAAAAATACATTTAGATCAAATTTCTTCTACTTTATCTGTACCAACCTATAAATTGGTATCAATTTTATTAGATTTAGAACTAAAAGATTTGGTGATTTCGTTATCTGGAGGTTATTACCAACAAAAATGAAATCAAGCTAATGCTAATTACAACTAATGCAATTGTATTAAGTTATAAAAAGTATAAAGAGACTTCTTTATTATGTACCTTTTATACAGAAAAAGAAGGTTATTTGTCTTTTATAGTAAAAGGCATTTATGGTAAAAATAAAAAAACAAGCCACTTTTATCCTTTAAACAGGGTAGAATTAGTTTATCAACAGAAAAAAAACCAAGAATCGCTTCATTTTTTAAATTCAATTTCAACTACTTATTATGCGGTTTCAATCTATGAAAATCCTATAAAAATAACACAGATTTTTTTTTTAACAGAATTGCTACGGGCAGTTTTTAAAAAAGAAGCGAGTACTAATAGTTATTTTTACAAATTAATAGAACAATTAATAGAAATATTCGACAAAAAACAAGATAATTTTAGCGAATTTCATTTATATATAATAGTTCAATTAATAGAATTATTGGGTATTTCTCCCAATCGATTAAATCCAGACCTTCCTTATTTTGATCTTATAAACGGATCATATTGTTTAACACAACATAACACAAATGCTTTTTTAAGCAAGGAAGAAAAAGAGTTATTTCATAAAATCTTCGAATTGAATTTCTCTCAAACCAGTCAAAATATCTTATCACCAAGAGAAAGAAAAACAAGCTTATCTCTTTTGCTAAAGTACTTATCTTTACACATAGATTCTTTTGCAGATTTAATTTCTTTACAAGTGTTAAAACAGCTCGATGTGTAATAAATTTCTACTACCAAGCCTTTATTTAATACCAAAGTACTTATATTTGATTAAGTATCTACCCATATAATTTATGTTAGAAAAAAAAGAAACCAACTACGAAAAAGTAGTTTTGGTAGGATTGATTTTAAAATCTCAGCCGATAGAAAAATTAGAAGAATTTTTAGAAGAATTAGCTTTCCTAGCTCACACTGCTGGTGGCGAAGTGCACAACCAGTTTACTCAAAAATTACAAATGCCCGATTCTAAAACATTTGTTGGCACAGGAAAGCTACAAGAAATAGAGGCTTATTGCTCTGAACACGATATAGATACAATTATTTTTGATGACGAGCTTACGCCTTCGCAACAAAATAACTTAGAAAAAGTCTTAAAGAGAAAAGTAGTTGATAGAACAGGATTAATTTTAGATATTTTTGCTCAAAGAGCGCAGACTTCTTATGCGAAAAATCAAGTAGAACTAGCACAATACCAATATCTTTTACCTAGATTAACAAGAATGTGGACGCATTTAGAGAGACAAAGAGGAGGGATTGGTATGCGTGGGCCAGGAGAAACCGAAATTGAAACAGACAGAAGAATTATTAGAGATAGAATAGCCTTGCTAAAAGAAAAGTTATTGCTAATAGACAAACAAATGGATACCCAAAGAGGCAACAGAGGTAAGTTGGTTCGTGTAGCTTTGGTGGGTTATACCAATGTGGGCAAGTCTACAGTAATGAATTTATTAAGTAAATCAAATGTCTTTGCACAAAATAAATTATTTGCCACGCTAGACACTACCGTAAGAAAAATGGTAATTGGTAACCTGCCTTTTTTACTTACAGACACAGTGGGGTTCATTAGAAAATTACCTACACAATTAATAGAATCATTTAAATCTACTTTAGATGAGGTGAGGCAAGCTGATTTATTAATCCATATAGTAGATATTTCTCATCCAGTATTTGAAGACCATATAAAAGCCGTACAAAATATTTTGCAAGAAATAAAAAGTGGAGAAAAACCTACCATTTTAGTATTTAATAAAATTGATAATTTTTCTTATGTTCAAAAAGACTAAGACGATTTAACGCCTTTTACAAACAACAATTACAGTTTGGAAGACTGGAAAAAAACTTGGATGGCAAACAACGAATTTCCTACCATTTTTATATCTGCCCAAACCAAAGAAAATTTAGAAGAATTAAGAAAAATTTTATACCAAGAGGTAAAAAAAATACATATACAACGTTTTCCTTATAACGAATTTCTATTTCAATATTTCTCTGAAGAGGAATAAAAAAAAGATTGAGTTGAATTTATATTCAACTCAATCTTTTTAGATTAATAAAATCAATAAATAGCTAATTATTTAATTGCCACAGTAGCTAACTTATTATTAATTAAGCTTAATCCAGCTTCCGCATTCATATGTATAGGTAAAAGAACTTGTTTGTTAGGTAATTGTACATGCAAAATGCCTTCCTTAATGTTTGCTATGTTTATGGTTTTGCCATTTTCGTTAGTCATTAACCAATTATTAGAAGCTTCATTAAAGCTTAAATCTAACGTTTTACCAACCTCTTCACCACTTAGAACTAAAACTTTCATAGCATTTTTAGTGGCGGTCATTTTGTAATTATTTCCTTTAATAGTAACTACTTTTTCCTTAATTTCTCCTGGTTTTAAGGTAATTGGGTTACTGCCAGTCCAAAATTCAATTAAATTTAGTATTAAAATATCTGCCCCAAAAGCAATAGAATAAACCGGAATAATGTTTAAAACCCAAAAAATAACATTGTTTACAAATTTATTTTCTGTTACTCCTTTGTTCCACTTATCTAAACTATTGAAAAGAGCATATTTACCCATACAACTAGTAAATAAGATTGAAACGACTGCGAAAGACAATGAGATTTTTTTCATAATGTAAATAATATTTTAAATGGTTAAAGCACTAAAAATAGTAAATAGAATTTAATAATTCTGTAATGCACTTAAAATATTTTTTTTATTGGTAATAATTAATTAGTAAGTTGTATTTTTAAACTAATTAATTTAAATTGATTTATTTTAAAAATAAAAATATCATAAAAATAGATGTAATATAAATTAATTTACTAAAAATGATTATTTTTGATGATTCTGTGGTTTTATAATTTACTGTAAATATGAAAAAAGAAAATTTAATTGATGATTATATAGTAACAAAAGATCTTTGGGACGAAATGTACGCCCAAGATAAAATAAGAAATTCATACTCTAAATTTGTAGAAGGAATAAATCAATTAGATATA
>JBGSBU010000100.1:0-4618 GCA_041730375.1 Solirubrobacteraceae bacterium | reverse complement strand
CGAACAGGCGAATTTACGCCACCTGGTATATACTTTTGGGCTTCTGCAAAAAGCCGAATACTTTTATTGTAATTCATTAATTTAGTTTTTTATGAATTTTAATGCCAATACTTGATTTTCGACTGGTTCCTGTGTATGTTTCATAGAATTAAAGTGATATAAATAATAAATATCCATGCCTAATTTTTGAGAAATACCATACATTGTATCTCCTTTTTGTACCGTATAGGTTGAATTAAATCCCGTATTTTTTTTCTTCTCTAAAAAAATAAATTGCTCTTCTTTAGCAAGGCTAGGAAATATTAAATCGTTATAATACAGTAAATCCTTTTCTGGAATTTGAAAAGTAGTACCAACTTTAGTAATTGTTTCTCTCTTTTGAAGTATAACATATTTTAATCCGTTTTCATGATTTAAAATTCTTTTATTTGGATCTAGTTTATTATTAGTTGGCGTTGTTTTTTGAAAATCATCTTGAGGCATTACTATAGGTTGATTTTTATCTTCAATTTTTGCAACCAAACTATTTGAATATTGTGGATAAAGTTCTGCGTGTTTATCCTCCAAAGAAGTATTAAGCGGTAAATCAAATTCATATAGTTTGTATGTTTTAATTTTAGTTATTAGCATCTGAGAATAATTTGGATTTGTAGCATAACCACTTGTTTTTAAACCCACAGACCAAGCTTTGTAATCTAAAATTGGAAGCGTAAACAAACTTTTATAATAAGGTCTTTCTGCTAAAAATTTAGAGTGATCCCTATAAGAAGCCTCCACAGATTGATACTTTCTAAAACATTCACCCAAAGCATCATCGTCGTGGTAAATACTTTCTCCCTTCCATTCTGCTTTACATTTAATGCCAAAATGATTATTTGCTTTTTCCGCTAATCTACTTTGTCCGCCACCTGTTTCAATTATTCCTTGAGCCAGTTTTATACTTGCAGGGATTTTATATAAATTCATTTCTTGAATGGCTAAACCTGCATGCTTTATAATATAGTTGATTTCTTTTTCGTCTTGAGAAAAAATTAAAGAGTGAAAAAATATTGTAAAAATTAAAAGTAATTTAAGTTTCATTTTTGGTGTATTTGTTTGTTTAAAATTGCTGAATTTCCTTGTATTCCACCTGTGTGTATCATTAAAATTTTTGAGTGAGATTTAAAAAAGTTTTTTTTTATTAAATCTATTACTCCAAAAGCCATTTTACCAGTGTAAATAAAATCTAAATAAATGTTATGTTTAGTATTAAAAAGATTTACAAAATTAAATAATTCATTTGTTATTTTTGCATAACCACCAAAATGATATTCGTGAATTAATTTATAATCTACATTAGATGTGTAGTTTTGGATAATTTGATTTAAAAAGAACGCATTCTTTAGTGCTGGAAAACCCATTAATTGTTGGTTAGCAAATTTACCTTTTAATAAACCAATAAATGTTCCGCCCGTTCCAATAGAACAACATATAACATCAAATTCTTTTAACTGGTTTGTTATTATTTCTTGGCAACCTTTTATAGCTAATTCGTTTGTTCCTCCTTCTGGTATAAGGTAAGAATCTACATAATCAGCACTTATTTCTTGTAAATAATTTTTATTGTCTTTATTTCTATAAGTTTCTCGGTCTATAAAAACAAATTTCATGCCATTAGCTTTTGCAAAAGATAAGGTTGCGTTTTCGTTTATTTTTTCTGCTAGCTCTTCTCCTCTAATAAAACCAATTGTTTCTAAATTATTAATTTTTCCTGCGTAAGAAACTGCGGCTATATGATTAGAAAAAGCACCTCCGAAAGTTATAATGGTTTTAGCTTTTAATTTTTTAGCTTCTAAAATATTGTATTTTAATTTTCTAAATTTATTACCCGATATAATTGGATGAATTAAATCTTCTCTTAAAACAGATAAAGTAACAGAAGTTTCTATATTGTAAAAAGATAAATCCACTTTATCTATTCTTATGTTTTGGTCTAAAAACATTAAATATATTTAAAAAAAGACCAAAATTTTCTTTTCTTAAGATAAGCCAAATCCATTTGATTTACATACGCTTCTCTTTCAAAAGAAATATTAAAATATGCTTTGTGCGAATTTTTAAACTTTAATAATTTAAATAAAAATTCTAATAAATACCAGATATAAAAAAAGAAAAACAATAATTCTTTTTGTTGTTGAAAATGAATTATTTCGTGATTTATGAGTTCTTTATTATCTATCTGATTGCTATTTTTAAGGAAAATAAAAGGATAAATAGCCATTGCATTTACTGATTTGGACAATATTTGCGGCAAAACAATTAACACGCTAAAAAAATCTATTTACTTTGTTTGAGTGGTTACGTGAGCTAGTTTTTTTAGCTTTTTATGATCGAGCAGTTTTATTTTTCTACCATTTACTTCGATCAATTGATCGTATTTAAACTCGGAAATTAATCTTATAGCAGATTCGGTAGCAGTTCCTATTAAATTAGCTACCTCTTCTCTTGTTAAAGAAATATTAATAAAACCATCTTTATCTACGTCTAGCTTATCTTCTAAAAGCAATAAAATTTCCGCCAGTCTTTCTCTAACAGTTTTTTGAGCAAGAATTGTAATGGTTCTACTTGCTTCTCCTAAGTCTTCGGCTATTTTTTTAAGAATTTCATACGCAATTTTAGGGTCGTTTTGTAAAATCTTGAAAAAGAATTTTTTAGAAATAAATGAGATTTCCATGTCTTCCATTGCAACAGCAGAAGCTCCAAATTTTGTATTACAAAGCAAAGATCTATAACCAATTATATCTCCAGATTTTAAAAATCTTAAAATTTGTTCTTTGCCATTAAAACCATTTTTAAATAACTTTGAAGTTCCTTTTAAAATGCAAAATACCCCTTCTGGAATGGTTCCTTCGGTAATAAATTCATCTCCTTTTTTATATTTACCAATTTGCTTTTCTTCATTAAATTCAACCAACTCATTTTCAGTTAAAAACAAAAATGGAGAGGTAAAAATATGATTTGCAATATTAACAGCTTGATTGTTTTCTGGCATTAGATTTGTTTTAAAATCAATTATAGATTGAAAGACTCCCTGTGACGAATTTCATACCAAAAATACAATATTAATGGAGAATAAAAAATTAAATTTATTGTATGAAAGTCAAATGTTACCATTGTGGAAATAATTGTGATGAAAATAAGATTGAATTCGATGAAAAACAATTCTGTTGTAATGGGTGTTCCTCTGTATATCAAATTTTAAACGCTAATAATTTATCAGATTTTTATGCGTTAAACAATCTCCCTGGTATTAAACCAGAGGATCTACACACCAATTTTAAATTTTTAGATACAGTAGAAATCTTTGAAAAAGTGGTAGATTTTTCAGATCAAGGAACAACTATGGTTACTTTTTTTATTCCGGTAATCCATTGTAGTTCTTGTGTTTGGCTGCTTGAAAGTTTACATGATATAAACCAAAATATTCTTTATTCTAACGTTAATTTTGTCAAAAAAACAGTTCAAATTACTTTTAAACATCAAAAAATACTACTAAGCGAAGTGGCTGAATTAGTTACCACCCTTGGTTACCAACCTAGAATAACTTTAGATAATTTAGATAAAAAACAAGTTGATACGGATAATACCTTAATTGCAAAAATTGCTGTTACGGGTTTTTGTTTTGGAAATGTTATGCTTTTTGCTTTACCCGAATATTTTGAAAATTATGATCTATGGTTAGAAAATTATAAACCGCTTTTTAGATGGATTATGTTTTTACTATCGCTTCCGGTAATTTTTTATTGTGCAACAGATTATTTTAAATCGGCCTGGAGTGGAATTAAAAACAGAATTATAAACATAGATATTCCTATTTCTTTAGGTATTCTTGCTCAGTTTTTAACCAGTATTTACGAATCTCTGTCTGGTTTTAGTAGTGGGTATTACGATAGTTTATGTGGTTTGGTATTTTTTATGTTGTTGGGTAAATTTTTTCAACAAAGAACTTACCAATCTATGTCTTTTGATAGAGATTACAAATCATTTTACCCAATTAGTGTGGTAAAGATAGAAAATGGTAAAGAAAAAAATATTCTTTTATCCGAATTAAAAAAAGGTGATAGAATTATGATAAGAAACATGGAAATTATACCTGCCGATTGTATTTTAATAGCTGGTAGTGCAAATATAGATAATAGCTTTATTACAGGCGAATCTATATTAATAACTAAAAAAAATGGAGATAAAATTTATGCTGGTGCTAAACAAATTGGCCAAGCCATAACACTAGATGTAATTAACGATATAAGCCAAAGTTATTTAACCGATTTATGGAATCATAAAGTATTTAAAAAAGAAACAGAAAGCTTTATTAGTATTACTAATTTAGTGGGTAAATACTTTATTATTGCCATTCTTTTTATTGCTTTGTTCACAAGCTTTTATTGGTACGTAATAGATTTAGGTAAAATGCTACAGGTTACTTGTTCGGTTTTAATTGTTGCCTGCCCATGTGCTTTGTCGCTTTCTGTTCCATTTACTTTAGGCAACGTAATGCGTCTTCTTGGTGCTAGAGGTTTTTATATTAAAGATACCCTAACGTTAGAAAGAATAAGTAAAATCAATCATATTGTATTTG
>JBGSBU010000099.1:0-4631 GCA_041730375.1 Solirubrobacteraceae bacterium | reverse complement strand
ATTTTTATCTGCTTTTCTTTTTCAATAGGGGCTTTAGACCAATTATTTCCTAGATAATCAGAAACTTTGTCATTTATAGAAAATAAGCCTTCTTGTTGGGCAATTCCAGCTATAGAACCAATAACACTTTTATAAGCGCTTTGCCAGTCAATGGCTGAGGAAGGGTTATACCCATCGTAGTATTCTTCCATTACAATCTTACCATCAACTAAAATTATAAACGATTTTGTTTTATTTTGTTTTAATAAATAAGTTAAAGGTTCAATTACTCTTTGATTCCAATCTAGGCTGTCTAAAGATATAGTTTCCCATTCGTTATTTTCATTGGGCGGAAAATACATTGGTTGAGATATACCTTTTGGAATTTTAGGTTCGTTTTTTAAAATTAATGCCTGTTGTTCTTCAATTACATTGTTACAGTTAAATAAGAAAAAAGAATATATGAATATTAAAATTATATTTTTTTGCATTTTTAATAAATTACGTTTTTAACTTTGCAAAGTTAATTAATTTCAATTATATACTTTTTAACTTATTTATTTTTTATCATTTAATAATTTAACCTATTTTTGAGTTTAAAAAATCATTATTATGATACAATCCATGACAGGATTTGGGAGAATTGAAGGGGAAATCAACCAAAAAAAACTTGTAATTGAAATTAAATCTTTAAATAGTAAATCAATAGATTTATCTATTAAAATGCCCCATAAATTTAAAGATAAAGAACTGGAATTAAGAAAGTTAATTGGTGAAAAATTAAACAGAGGAAAGGTAGATTTTTATTTATCAATAGAAAAAAATATTCTTGTATCAGAAAAAAAAATTAATCGAGACCAGGTTAGATTTTATATATCAGAATTAGAAGAAATAGTTCCTGCTCAACCCAAAATTGAATACCTAAAAATTGCAATTAAGCTTCCAGAAACAATAACAGCTGAAGAGAATTTAATAAAAGAAGAAGAAGATGATAATTGGACTGAAATTCATTCCTTTATTCTAAAAAGCTTAGATTCTTTAATTGAATATAGAAATAAAGAGGGTGAAATTCTTAAAAATGAACTAATTAATAGAATAAATAACATACTTAAGCTTTTAATAAATGTTAGTTTATACGATGAAGAAAGAATAAAAAGCATTAAAACAAAAATTGAAAATAAATTAGAACAACTTTCTATTGATATTGATAAAAATAGATTTGAACAAGAACTTATTTATTATATAGAAAAATTAGATGTTACAGAAGAAAAACTTAGATTAAAAAGTAACTGTAATTATTTTTTAGAAGAATTAAACAATTCGTCTATTGAGGTTGGTCGCAAACTTGGCTTCATTACCCAAGAAATTGGAAGAGAAATAAATACATTAGGATCAAAATCAAACCATATTGAAATGCAAAAAATTGTAGTGAATATGAAAGATGAATTAGAAAAGATTAAGGAACAATTATTAAATGTTTTATAATGTTTAATGGTAAATTACTTATAGTTTCTGCTCCTTCTGGAGCCGGAAAAACCACATTAATAAAGCACTTACTTTCAATAGAAAAACAATTACAATTTTCTATTTCTTGTACAACCAGAGAAAAAAGAACACACGAAACAGACGGTGAAGATTATTATTTTCTAAATTCTACCGAATTTAAAAGCAAAATTAAAAGTAATGAATTTGCAGAATGGGAAGAGGTTTACCCAAATTTATATTATGGCACTTTAAAATCTGAAATAAATAGAATTTGGGAAAAACAACAACACATAGCTTTTGATATTGATGTAAAAGGTGGAATTAACCTAAAAAAAATATACAAAGAAAATGCTTTATCTATCTTTATTAAACCCCCAACAATAGAAGAGCTAGAAAAAAGATTAATGGCTAGAAATACTGATTCTAAAGAAATTATAAAAACAAGAATTAATAAAGCAAAAGAAGAGTTGTCTTTAATTAATAATTTTGATGTAATTATTGAAAACGATGACCTAAATAAAGCAAAAGCCGAAATTATAAAAATTACTTCGGGTGTTTTACTTGATTAATTGATTTAAAATTTTAATTTAATTCCTCCATTTATTGTTGCTCCTTCTGTATGTGTCCATATTTCATCAAAAGTTGGATTGTTTATTGGTTCATTTACAACAGATTTATATCTACTTTGCCTAACATCTGTAAAGTTTTCAAAGTTTATAAAAAAAGAATAGTTTTTCCACATGGTTTTTTCAGCCATAAAGCCGAATTCCCAAAAACTAGGTGTTTTAATTCCATTAGATAAGAATTGTTTATCAGTAAAAAACCCTTCTAAACCAAGTTTAAAATTATTTTCTTTTTCGTAAATAAATGACATGTTTAGTTTATTTTTTGGTAATAATGATAGAGATTGATTGAATATCAGATATTTTGCTCTTGCATTGGTAAAAGTATATCCCAAAAATAATTTTAAATCTTCTTTAAAAATGAATTTCATATTTGTTTCAAACCCTTGAGTTAAAATAGGTTTTTCTGCATTTTGGAAAAAAGTATTTATTCCATTATCAAAAAGTACTAAAGGTTTATTGATTTGGGTAAGAAAAAACATTTGATTTATAGAAAATACTAATTCATTGGAAAGGTTTGTCTTAAAGTTAATATCAGTTGTTCCTCCAATACTTTTTTGTGCTTGTAGATTTGTATCAAGCGGTAAAATATTTTGGTATTGGTTAGTTTCAGTTTGTTCTGTGAAAATAGTTGGAAGTTTATAACCCAATCCTCCTGTTATTCTAGAGCTTAATTTTTTATTAATCTTAAATAATGCAGATATTCTTGGCAATAAAAAGGTTTCATTTTTATTGAAATTTAAATTACTATAGTTTGTATTTTCAATTCTTAGTCCATTTTCAAGGATAATTCTGTCTGAAATATCCCATGTTTGTTGAATAAAAGAACCTAAAATTATAGATTTTGAATTGAGTAATTTAATATTTCTTTGCTTAAAATTATCGTGCTGAAAAGTTATACCCGATACGAAAACTTGATTTTTTAAAAACCACAGATAAGATGCTTCTGAAAATAGATTAGTATTAAATCCTTCAAAATTATAATTTGGAATATTAATCTTTCTATCAAAAAAACTTAAACTTTGCTTTAACTTAAAAATATTTTTTTCTTGTATTTTTTTCTCAAATTCTAAAATAGTTGTGTTCCTTAGTGTTTCGTTATTTTCAAAATAAGTATGCATTGCATCTACATTTCCTGCAATAACATTTAAATCTCCACCTTTCATTAAACTTTTAGTAAAACTATTACCAATTATAAATGTTGTTGATTCATTTAGGTAATAAAAAAATCGTGGATTTATCGTAAAATTATTTGATTCGGGTATTTCAGAAAAACCATCATTATCAACATCGTATATTTTTTGAAGATTGAGCAACCCTAAAAAAGTATATCCGAATTTTTTATTTCTATTAGAGGCATAGCCACCAAAATTTGACTGACCAATATTAGATTGATTCAATAAAAAATTATATTCTCCATTAAACTTTGGCGTTTTAGAAATAAAATTAACTACGCCAGCTATTGCCCCACCTCCATATAAAGTTGAAGCTGGTCCCTTAATTACCTCCACTTGCTTTAAATCTAAAGGCGGTATTTCTAAAACACTTAATCCACTTGCAAAATTACCGAAATTTGGATAACCATCTTTCAATAACTGTGTATAAGAACCATCCAAACCCTGTACTCTAATACTTGCATTTCCGCTAGTTGCAGATGTTTGTTGTACTTGAATACCTGTACTTTCGTGCAAAACCATAGATATATTTGCTGGCTTCATATTAGATTTTTCTTCTAATTCCTCGGCGTCAATTGTTTCAATTCTAGTTGGTGAGTTTTTAAATTTTCTATTCATCCTAGTTGATAGAATAGTTACTTCGTTAAGCTCGGTAACTTGATTTTCTTTTATTGTATCAGATTCAACAGCAATTAATTCAGCAACAAAAATGGAGTCTTTAGTTTTTTCTATTGAATCTTTTTTTATTTGTGCTTTTAAGTTCATAGATAAAAGCACTATGAATATTAAACTATATTTAATCATTTTAGTTTTGTTTAGTTAATTATAAATAAAAGCAAACAATATTTTTAAATATTTGAATACTTTATTAATTTAAAAAAGGGTATTTATTATTAACTAAACTTTAGGAGGTTGCCAAATATTATTGGCATTTGATTTAGGATTGAAAGGCTGAGAAAAGTAATGTTCTTTTTTTGAAAATAAACTAAAAATAATTTTTTCTTGAGAAAAAAAAGTAATTTCAAATGTTATAATTTTAACTTGGCAGCAGTTACAAAAACAAAAAGGAGAACAATGTTCTGTTTTTTGGTTACCTTCATCGTGATTATTAATTTCAATTTTACTGCAATTGCCAATAGGTTTTATTAAAACCATATCATCACAAGGATAAATAGATAAAATTAAAATAGAAAGTAAAAACCATTTCATTAAATCAAATATAGTTTTTTTTTTAAAAAGCAAAAGCCGAAATTATTAAAATAACTCCGACTACCCACTAACCGTATTAGACGAGGCGATTAAGAAACTAGCAGGTAGATTTGAATGCGAAACAAGCACTCAGCTTGCCAAGACATATCCAAAAATTAAG
>JBGSBU010000098.1:0-4655 GCA_041730375.1 Solirubrobacteraceae bacterium | reverse complement strand
GCTATTACATCTGTAAGAATTGAAGGAGTAGAACATGAGTTTACTACCATCGCAGGTGTTGTAGAGGATGTTACTGAAATTGTTCTTAACCTAAAACAAATTAGATTTAAAAGACAAATTGAAGAAATTGATAATGAAACTATTTCTGTTTCAATTTCTGATAAAGAGGTTGTAACAGCTGGTGATTTACAAAAATTTATCTCTGGTTTTCAAGTTCTTAATCCTGAATTAGTTCTTTTTAATTTAGATCCTTCTGTAGTTGTTAAGTTTGAATTATCTTTAGAAAAAGGACGTGGTTATGTTCCTGCCGAAGAGAATAAAAAACATAATGCTGCAATAGGTACAATATTCATTGATTCTATATTTACTCCTGTAAAAAATGTTCAATATACTATAGAAAACTTTAGAGTTGAACAAAAAACAGATTATGAAAAATTGGTTTTTGAAATTAAAACTGATGGTTCAATACCTCCTAAAGAAGCTTTAACTGAAGCAGCAAAAGTATTAATTTATCATTTTATGCTTTTCTCTGATGAAAGAATATCTTTAGAATCTGAAGTTGTTTCTCCTACTGAATCTTATGATGAAGAATCTCTTCACATGAGACAGTTATTAAAAACAAAATTAGTAGATATGGATCTTTCGGTAAGAGCTCTTAATTGTTTAAAAGCAGCCGAAGTAGATACATTAGGTGATTTAGTTTCTTTCAGCAAGCATGATTTAATGAAATTTAGAAACTTTGGAAAAAAATCTTTAACAGAATTAGATGAACTAGTTGCTAGTAAAAATTTAGTTTTTGGAATGGATTTATCAAAATATAAATTAGACAAAGATTAATTAATAGCTTTTTGCTATATAATAATAAAAAATATGAGACACGGTAAAAAAGTAAATCACTTAAGTAGACAAAAAGGTCATAGAGAAGCTATGCTTTCTAATATGGCTTGTTCTTTAATCGAACATAAAAGAATAAATACAACTGTAGCTAAAGCTAAAGCTTTAAAAGTATATGTAGAACCACTTATCACTAAATCTAAAACTGATGATACGCACAACAGACGTATATGTTTTTCTTACTTAAGAAATAAATATGCTGTAACTGAATTGTTTAGAGATGTTGCTGCTAAAGTAGGGGATAGACCAGGTGGATATACACGTATCATTAAACTAGGAAATAGATTAGGTGATAATGCTGATATGGCTATGATTGAATTAGTAGATTTTAATGAAATCTATACAGCTGGTAAAAAAGAAGAGAAAAAATCAAAAAGCAGAAGAGGTAAAGCTAAAAAAACAACTGACGCACCAGTTCAGGAAGTTAAAGAGGAAACTCCTGCTGTTGATACAACTGAAACTTCTGAAAATAAAGAATAATGAAATATTTTTCTTAAATATTAAAAAAGGATAAACTTAAATAGTTTGTCCTTTTTTTTTAATTTTTTTTTAATTTTGGCAAAGGTAAACCAAGCCTCCATAACCCATAAATCATAACTCAATATGTACACACTTCAAAATAAAGCTATTATACTTTTAAAAGACGGAACAATTTTCTATGGAAAATCTATTGGAATTGTAGGTAAATCTTTTGGTGAAATTTGTTTTAATACAGGTATGACTGGATACCAAGAGATTTTTACTGATCCGTCTTACTCTGGACAAATAATGGTAAATACAACATCTCATATTGGTAATTATGGCGTAAATTCTAACGAAAATGAATCTAGTAAAATAAATATTGCTGGTTTAATTTGTAAAAAATTTAGTACCATAGAAACTAGACCTTCTGCTACTGATACTTTATTTAATTTTCTTAAAAATCAAAATATAATTACTGTTTCTGATGTAGATACAAGAGCATTAGTAGCATATATAAGAGATAATGGAGCTCAAAATGCTGTAATTTGTACGGATGAAACACCAATAGAACAACTAAAAGAAGAATTAGCAAACCAACCTTCTATGAAAGGTAGTCCTTTAGCTAAAGAAGTTTCCACTAAGGAGTCATACTTTTTTGGGAATGAAAATGCTACTTATAAAGTTGCAGCAGTTGATTTTGGTATAAAAACTAATATTTTAAGAAATTTAGCCAATAGAGATTGTTACCTCAAAGTTTTTCCAATAGACACAACATTTCAAGAAATTAATCAATTTAATCCTGATGCTTATTTTTTATCTAATGGACCTGGTGACCCAGAACCATTAATTGATGCACAAAAAACTGCTTTGGAAATGATTAATTCTAATAAACCAGTATTTGGTATTTGCCTTGGTCATCAAATTATTGCTTTAGCCAATGGAATTAAAACTTATAAAATGTTTAACGGTCATAGAGGAATAAACCACCCTATTAAAAATATTTTAACTGGTAAAGGCGAAATAACTTCTCAAAACCATGGTTTTGCTGTAGATTACGATTCATTATTAGAAAATAAAGAATTTGAATTAACACACATTCATTTAAATGACAATACTGTTGCTGGTATTCAAATGAAAAATAAACCAGTTTTTTCTGTACAATACCATCCTGAAGCAAGTCCAGGACCACACGATTCTAGTTATTTGTTTGATCATTTTTTAAAACTTATTAAGGATTGTAAAAATTAAATTTTTAATAAGTTTAAAGTTAAGTATTTTAAACTATAAATCTTTAATTAGGGCTTGCTGTTTAACTCATAATAATCTAGTATTTATGTTGTTACGATGAAAAAAATAAATTATAGTGCAAGGTTATATTTCAAATAATTCAATAAAATGGTTAAATTATTTTGCATTAAAATATATAACAAACAGGTCGCTCCTACGGAGCTTTTTTAACACTCTTAATCTTTTTTGCTATTAACAGGTCGCTTCTACGGAGCTAAAGTCCCGTAGGGACGTTCTGTTTGTAGAATTTTTAATTTTATAATAGTTAAAGCTCCATAGGAGCGACCTGTAAAATTTTTTATACTGTTCTTTTTGAGTTTAACAGCAAACCCTAATTAAATATAACTATTCTAAATTTTTAATAGATAAAAAAATTAAGTGATTAAGTAATTTTTCTTACCATATAAGGAATACAAGGTTATATAAGTTACTGAAACTTCCATAATCTTATATTTCTTAAATGGTTAGAAATTTAAGACACTAATAAATTACCCGCAAAATATTTATTAAAGCCTATAATTTTTAAATATGTATATCGCAAAAATAACATAAAAAGCGATTACAGAAATTAATTTCGATAAAATTAATTTTTCATTTTTATATGAATTTAAAAAACTTCATGAAAGTTTTCAAACATACTTTTTTAAAATTCACTGCTTATCATCCTGTTACTACTTCCGCAGCCCGCCCTGAGTGGAGCTCTTACAGCCTCCTAACCCCAAAGGGGAATTTTAGCATTGGAGAAAGAATTGGGAAAATTACCCTTTGGGGTTAGAAGGCTGTAAAGCGGGAACGGAGGGTGGAAAAGCTGCCCAAAAAACAAAAAAATCATCTAAATTTCTTTGAAGGTTTTTATAATTATTTCTCTTCTTTATTTTTTCTCCAAATTTTTAATTTTTTTCTCAAAGTACTACTAAACAACTTTTAACTAACAATTCAAAGTAGTTTTTTTGTGAAATAAAGTTTTCAATATTTAATTTGGCTTAAATCTGCCTTTCAAAAAATACAAATTTCTTTAGTTTATCTTTTGAAAAAAATAACTATATTTACACCCAAATATTAATAAATAAAAATGGCGTGTACTAGTTGTTCAACATCTACTGATGAAAATGGAATTCCTACTGGTTGTGGGAATAAAGGGAATTGTGGCACAGATAGTTGTAATAAATTATCCGTATTTGATTGGTTATCTAACATAGCTTTGCCTAATGGTGAGAAACCATTTGATTGTGTAGAAATAAGATTTAAAAACTCAAGAAAAGAGTTTTTTAGAAATACCGAAAACTTAACTTTAAGCATAGGTGATGTTGTAGCTACTGAGGCTTCTCCTGGTCATGATATAGGCATTGTATCTCTTACTGGCGAACTAGTAAAAGTACAAATGAAAAAGAAAAAAGTAAGTCCTACAAGCAAAGATATTACTAAAATATATAGAAAAGCCAATGCTAAGGATATCGAAATATGGAATAATTCTAAAGCTAAAGAAGTAGCAATTCAAAAGAAAGCTCGTGAAATGGCTATTGCTTTAAAACTTGAAATGAAAATTTCGGATGTAGAGTACCAAGGCGATGGCACTAAGGTTATATTTTATTATACTGCTAATGAGCGAATTGACTTTAGAGATTTAATAAAAGATTATGCCAAAGAATTCTCTTCGAGAATAGAAATGAAACAAGTAGGTTTTAGACAAGAAGCATCAAGACTAGGCGGAATAGGTTCTTGTGGTAGAGAATTATGTTGTTCTACATGGCTTACTGATTTTAGAAGTGTTTCTACAAGTGCTGCAAGATATCAGCAACTTTCTCTTAATCCACAAAAATTAGCTGGACAATGTGGAAAATTGAAATGTTGTTTAAATTATGAATTAGACACTTACATGGATGCTTTAAAAACTTTTCCAGACTTTGATTATATCATAAGAACTGAAAAAGGAAATGCAAGATGCCAAAAACAAGATATTTTTAAAGGCATGACCTGGTATGCTTATGAAGATAATTATGCCAATTGGATTA
>JBGSBU010000097.1:0-4740 GCA_041730375.1 Solirubrobacteraceae bacterium | reverse complement strand
GGCGCATTTAAGCGAATTAGCTTTAGGTGGTACTGCGGTTGGTACAGGTATAAACACACCACCAAAATACGATGTAAATGTAGCTAAGCATATTGCAAAGCTTACCAAATTACCTTTTAGAACTGCCGATAATAAATTTGAAGCACTTGCAGCACATGATGCAATTGTAGAAACACATGGAGCTTTAAAACAATTGGCAGTATCTTTAAATAAAATTGCAAATGATATAAGAATGATGGCATCTGGTCCTAGATCTGGTATTGGTGAGATTTTTATTCCAGAAAACGAACCAGGTTCATCCATAATGCCAGGAAAAGTAAACCCTACTCAGTGTGAGGCGCTTACAATGGTATGTGCTCAAGTAATGGGAAACGATGTAGCAATTACAATAGGTGGAACGCAAGGACATTATGAATTAAATGTATTTAAACCTATGATGGCTGCTAATTTTATACAATCTGCAAGGTTATTAGGGGATGCTTGTGCTTCTTTTGATGAACATTGTGCACAAGGTATTGAGCCTAATCATAAAAGAATCAAAGAATTAGTATCTAGTTCTTTAATGCTTGTAACAGCTTTAAATACTAAAATAGGATACTATAAAGCTGCCGAAATAGCTCAAACTGCTCATAAAAATGGAACTTCTTTAAAAGATGAAGCTGTAAGATTAGGCTATGTTACTCCTGAGGATTTTGACAATTGGGTGAAAGCTGAAGATATGATTTAAATAAAATTTTTTTTTAATAAATTTTTAAAGTCTTGTAAATAGGTTTGTTTTATTTACAAGACTTTTTTATTAAGATTAACATAATATAAATTAAACAATTAGTTATTGTTGTATGCAAGATTTTTTATACTTTTGTAAAAAATAAAATATGAGTTTTTTTAAAAAATTATTTTCTTCCGATAAAAAAGAAACACTAGACAAAGGCTTAGAAATAACCAAAACTTCTTTTTTATCTAAGTTAACTAAAGCTGTTGCAGGAAAGTCTAAAGTTGACGATGAGGTATTAGATAATCTAGAGGAAGTTCTTATTGCTTCAGATGTAGGGGTTAATACTACAATTAAAATTATTGAAAAAATAGAAGAAAGAGTAGCTAAAGACAAATACCTTGGCACAGAGGAATTAAATAGAATTTTAAAGGAAGAAATTATAGATTTATTATCAGAATCTAAACATGGTGAAGCGACTGAATTTGTAATTCCTGTTAATACAAAACCATATATTATTATGGTTGTAGGGGTTAATGGAGTAGGAAAAACAACATCTATAGGAAAACTAGCCTATCAGTTTAAAAAAGCTGGGAAAAAGGTAGTTTTAGGGGCTGCTGATACTTTTAGAGCTGCAGCAATTGATCAGCTACAAATATGGGCTGACCGTGTTGGCATAAATGTTGTAAAACAACAAATGGGTAGTGATCCTGCTTCTGTTGCATTTGACACATTACAAAGTGCTTTAGCACAAGATGCAGATGTCGTAATTATAGATACAGCAGGAAGATTACACAATAAAATTAATCTTATGAATGAATTAACTAAAATTAAAAATGTTATGCAAAAGGTAGTGCCAAATGCTCCACATGATGTTATGCTGGTTTTAGATGGTTCTACTGGGCAAAATGCATTTGAACAAGCTAAGCTATTTACAGCAGCTACCAATGTAACTTGTCTTAATGTAACTAAGTTATATGGTACTGCCAAAGGTGGTGTGGTAATAGGAATATCTGATCAGTTTAATATTCCTGTAAAATATATAGGTGTAGGAGAAGGAATTGAAGACCTTCAAGTATTTAATAAATATGAATTTGTAGATTCGTTTTTTAAATAATAAAAATAAAATAAGATGATAAAAAAAATTTTAATTATAATTATTTCCTTATTTATTATTTCTTGTGGTCCTAAAAGATTAGGCTGTGGTCCTAATAGATGTGAAATAAATACAATTCAAAACAATGAATAGAAGAAAATTCTTTAAAAATGGAGCTTTATTTACAACAGGTTCTATTTTATTAAACCCTTTAGATGGATTTGCTAATTCTGAAAAAGAAATATTCCAAGAATTTAATAATAAAAAAGCCAAAAATATTATTTTTTTAGTGAGTGATGGTATGAGTTCAGGTACTTTAAATATGGCTGATGTTTTTCTTTCAAGAAAAAACGGGGTAGGAAGTAATTGGATAAATTTATATAGAGAAAACCTAGTAAGTAGAGCATTAATGGATATGGCATCTGCTAATAGTATTGTTACTGATTCAGCTGCTGCAAGTAGTTCTTGGGGAGGAGGAAAAAGAGTGAATAATGGCTCTCTTAATATTGGTGTTAATGGAGAAGAGTATTTGCCTATTTTACAAAAATTTAAAAAAGCAGGAAAAAAGGTAGGCTGTGTAACTACAGTTCCTATTACACATGCTACACCCGCTGGTTTTTCGGTTTATGCAAAAAGCAGGTATTCACAAGAAATAATTGCAGAAATGTATTTAGATTTAGAATTTGATGTAATGATGGGAGGAGGAGATGAATATTTTAATTCTAATGAAAGAAAAGACAAAAAAGATGTTTATGAAGGTTTTTCTAAAAAAGGTTACGATGTTGTAAAAAACCGAGCAGATATGTTTAAATCATATAATAATGAAAATAAAATATTAGCTGTTTTTAATAAAGGTACCTTACCATATTCTATTGATAGAGAGAATGATGAAGTGTTAAAAAACACAACTCCTACTTTATCCGAAATGACTAAAATTGCTATAAAAAAAATGAAATCTAACAAGAATGGTTTCGTTTTACAAGTTGAAGCTGGAAAAGTAGATTGGGCTGCTCATGCTAATGATTCTGCAGGGTTGATTTATGACCAAATAGCATTTGATGAAGCAGTTAAAGTTGCAATGGAATTTGCAAAAGAAGACAAAGAAACTTTAGTAATTATTACTTCTGACCATGGAAATGCAAATCCTGGATTAATTTATGGGAAAAATGCCAACGATCACTTTGATAATATGCGAAATTTTAAAGCTACTAATGAAAAAATATTAGGAAGTTTTTCTAATCAAAATTCTGTTAAAGATGTAATAGACATTATAAAAAATTATAATAATATTGAAATTTCTATTGAAGACGCACAAAGTATTTTAAGTTATTATTCTGGTATTGAAAAAGAAGATGGTATTTACAATTATAAAAAATTACCAACTCAAAAATTTGCAGATATTCAAACCAAACATAACTCTATAGGATGGATAGGTAATGAACATTCTTCTGATTTTACTGAATTGGCAATGTATGGTCCTGGTAGTGAGAGTTTAAAACCATTTATGAAAAACACCGATTTACATACTTTTATGCTTCAAGTAGCTGAAGTAGAAGATAAATTTTAATTCTTTTGTTATTTTACTAAATACATTAATGCCTTAAAAATAAGAATTTCTTGATTTCATAAATACCTTTTTTGATTCACAATTTTATTGTTAAAAAACGGTAAAATTGTATATTAAATGCTTTTGTGTAGAATTAATATTTGACGTATGTTTGATTAATAACTTACTGAAAATGTAATTATCAACTATTAAGTTATTTTGCTTTCTAAACTTTGTGAGTTTTATAACTTTTTTATTAATATTCGTAATTGTGTAAAATTATAATATTTGTGCCAATTACACATAAAAGGCTCTAAAAAACATCAAATTATTGATTTATTTTAAAAATATTTTAAATTATACAGTTAATATATTGGCTATTTTACCTATATTTGCATAAAATTAGCCAATATATTATCTAAAAATGAAATATAGTATCCGCAAACAACCTTCTACTATTCTTGAAGAGATTGCCGAAAAACATAAAAATTTAAGAAAAAACCATCATTTAACTCAGTTAGAATTGGCTAATCGTTCTGGAGTTTCTTTAGGTAGTTTAAAAAGATTTGAAACTACTGGCCATATCAATTTTGAATCTTTACTAAAATTGGCTCATTTTTTTAATCGATTAAATGATTTTGACCTTGTATTTCAAGAAGATTACTATAAAGAAATCGAAAAATTATTTAGCAAATAAATATAATGTTAACAATTGATAAAATAAAGGTGTCTTTATCTTTTGATAATGAAAATCAATCTGTTGGAGAATTAATATTGTCTAAAGACAAGATTTACAATAAATGAATATTTTTTTATTATTTATCTTTGTCAAAGTTTTAAACTTTGACAAAGATAATAACTCAAAGAAATTCGTGTTTTATCACATCTTCATCAGCCAGTTTCTCATAGAAACTTCATCACTTATAATCTTTTTTAAGTCAGATATTGCAACTCTATCTTGTAACATACTATCTCTATGTCGCAGTGTAACTGTTTTATCCTCAAGCGTTTGATGGTCAACCGTAATACAATAAGGAGTTCCTAGAGCATCTTGTCTTCTATACCTTCTTCCTACAGCATCTTTTTCGTCATAAGCCACGTTAAATTCCCATTTTAGTTCTTCTATAATTTCTTTAGAAATTTCAGGAAGACCATCTCTTTTTATCAATGGTAAAACTGCCGCTTTAGTAGGTGCTAAAACACTTGGTAATCGTAAAACTGTTCTTACTGAACCATCTTCTAGCGTTTCCTCTTGTAAAGATGTGGAGAAAACTGCAAGGAACATTCTATCTAATCCTACTGAAGTTTCTACCACATAAGGTGTATAATTTTTATTAGTTTCGGTATCAAAATATTGTAATTTTTTACCAGAAAATTCTTCATGTG
>JBGSBU010000096.1:0-4742 GCA_041730375.1 Solirubrobacteraceae bacterium | reverse complement strand
ATCGTAGTCTTTGATAGGTTTAACATCGATCTGAGAACCTGGTAAAAAAGATTCTAACCCAAGAATATCAACAATCATACCTCCTTTTGTTCTGGCTTTTACTAAACCAACAACAATTTCACCTGTTCTTGATAATTCGTTTACTTTATCCCAAGATTTTAATGTTCTTGCTTTTTTATGAGATAATAAAAGCTGTCCTGCTTTGTCTTCTCTCTTATCAACCATTACATCAACATCATCTCCAACTTTTAAAGCAGAATTATACCTAAATTCGTTTAAGAAAATAACTCCTTCAGATTTAAAGTTAATGTCAACGATAACCTCTTTATCTGTAATTCTAACTACTTTACCAACAAAAACTTCGTTTTGATTAAGGTCGGAAATAGTTTCATCGTAAAGTTTTTCTAGTTCTTGGTTTTCTTTTCTATCATTTTCATCTAAACCGCTCTCGAATAAATCCCAATCAAAACTTTCAGGAGAAACGTTTTCATTTTGTTTATGAGAATCAGAATGAAAATTTTCTAAGTTAATTTCTTCTGTTTCTGATTGAATTGGTTTAAAATTTTTGTCTTCAGACATATAAAATAAATTGTATCTTATTTTTTACAGTTAAAGTAAATGGTTAAAAAAATAAGAGAAATTAATAATTAAAAATACAACTAAGCTTTTCTTTAACTAACCAAAAAGCCGTGCAAATTTAAACTTTTTTAATAGATTATATAATGTTTAACGTTTTTTTATAGAATAATTACTTTTTGGAACCTAGAATTGTATAAATAATTTCTTATGATACTAAAAATATAATTATCGTGTAGCACTTCTATGATTATTTTATTTAGATTCTCTGGATTTAAAATCTGTCTGTTGTGCGAAAAAAAACCATACCCTATAATTCTATTTTTTTCTATTTTAATAAAAAATTTCTCTTTACCCAGCATATTCTTCCCCACAATTAACATGGAAGCATTTGGAAATACTTTATTTATTCCTTTTTGAATGCTTGTTTCTGTAGCTACTTTATTTACAAAATCTTCTGCTTTTTTAAAATCATTAAATACAATTATTGGTCTTTTATTCTTAAGATCCTCTATATATAAACTATTTTTATTTTTATAAACCCCATAGGTGAAAAGGTCTTGAATAGAAAATGAACTCTCCCTTTTAAATGAATCGTTTGGTTTGGTTTGATTGATTAATAAAGCAATAATTTCGTTATGTGTTTTTTGAAATTCTACAAACCAAATTTCTTTTAAAATTTTGTGTGTTATTTTAGAGTCTTTACTAAATAATATTTTTTGAACCGAATTAAAAATATTATTACTTACCATTGAAAACAAAATTTCTTTTTCTTTGTTAAGAAAATAAAAAACACCCACCTCTGCTGGTAGTTTATTTACTATGTTATTCAACCTATTTTTTAAATCAGATTCTCTTTCTATGCAATGTTTTTTTAATATTATTCTTTCTTTGTCTTTATTTAACAATAATTTAAATAAATCTACTGTTGCTCTGGCGTCACCAGAAGCCCTGTGTCTATCAGATAAAGGAATTCCTACCGATTTACATAATTTTCCCAAAGAATAAGATTCTTCGTTCAATATTAATTCTTTGCTTAAAGTAACCGTGTCTAGGGTTACTTTTTCATAATTATATCCTAAATTTTTAAATGTATTTTTAAGAATAGTGTAATCAAACTTAACCCCATGGCCAACCAAAATACAATTTTCTGTAATCTCAATTATTCTTTTGGCTAATTCCTGAAATTTTGGTGCTCTGCTAAGCATTTTATTTGTTATGCCAGTTAGTCTCTGCACATAAGAATGAATTTCTTTATCGGTATGGATTAAAGAAAAAAACTGATCTACAATCTCTAACCCATCGTATCTAAAAATAGCAATTTCTATGATAGAATTTTCAGAACTGCCCGATGCTTCTATGTCTATAATGGCATACAAATTTATTCGCTATTTATTTTATTTTGTAAATATAATGGGTTTAATAATAATCTAAAAATAATATAGTTAGTATATTGTTTTTAGCTTTTAATTCCATCCTCCCCCAAGGTTTCTGTATAGGTTTACTTTAGAACTAATTAATTTTAATTTACTCTCTACCAACTCCATAGATTCTTTTAAATATTCTTCTTGCGTTAATAATACCTCAATATAATCTGCTCTTGCATAAAGGAATAGACTGTTTGCAATATCAATAGATTCATTTAATATTTTTACTTCATCTCTTTTTATTTCAAAACTATTTTTAGCATTATCTATTTTAGAAATCTGATTTAACACTTCGGTGTAAGCAATTAAAACTATTTGTTGATAATTTAATAAAGCTTGAGTTTGTTTTGCATTTGCTACATTTATTCTAGCAATAATAGCATTTCTATTTATTAAAGGCGCCACCAAGTTACCAGCCAAATTATATACTAAAGAATTTGGATTGAGTAAAAGGGCTGGATTAAAAGCCCTAAAACCAATTGAATTATTTATATCTAATTTTGGATATAGGTTTGTTTTTGCCGACTTAAAATCTAACTGCGAGGCTTTAACCACATACTCGGCTTGTTTTATGTCTGGTCTGTTTTCTAATAAATTAATCGGTACATTTTCTTGTAATAAATTGGTTTCTAGATTCATCATTTTATCAGAATTTCGCTCAATAGCACTAACTGTTTTACCTGTTAAAAATTTTAAACGATTTTCTAATTCAATTATTTTTTGATTGATTGAAAATTTTTGATCCTTAGTATTCAATAACTGAGCTTGAAACCTATTTACAGCAAGTTGATTAGCTTTGGCATTTTCTTTAAGAATTTTCATTTTATTAAATGCCTCTTCTTGAATTTTAATGTTTTCATTTAATATTTTAATTAAATTATCGTTTGCCATCAACTCATAATAAGAATTTGCTATTTCAGAAATAAGTTTGGTTGTTAATAAATTTTTACCCTCTTTTGTTGATAGTAATCTACTTACGGCAGCACCTTTTGCATTTCTTAATTTTTTCCATATATCCACTTCCCACGAAACATTTGCATCAAACCCTAATTCAATCTCTGGGTTTTCTCTTCCGCTGTCTTCTATTAATTTATCTATTAATCCTTCTGTAGTATTTTCACTGGTTTTGTTAACTCCAATCCCTGCTCCAATTGCTATTTTAGGTAGATATTCTCCTTTCTTTTCTTTAACTTCATTTTTACTGATTTCTATTTCTTGCAGGTAAATATTCATTTCTTGGTTATTTACCAAAGCTTTATCTATAAGGTTATTTAGTTGCTTATCATCAAAAAAATCTCTCCAATTTATCTTTGCATTATCTATGCTATCTTTTTTAGACGTATAAAAATTATTGGGTAACGCTTTATTTGGCAATGGATTTACTGGATTTATTGTTTTACAAGAAATGATTTGCAAAATAATTAGCACTAATAAACTATATTTTTTTAAGGTATTCATTTTGTTATTAAATTTAAATAGTAAAAACAACAGTTATGTTTTTTTATAACTGTTGTTTTAAACTTGTTTATTTATTTTCTCTTAATTACTTTTTTTAATTTGGCAATTAACTCAAGGTAATTGAATTTATTTTGTTGGTCTTTTACAAAAGATTCTGATAATGAAGTTAAGTTTTCGTCTGATAACAATTTTTTTCCGTCAATCATTGTACCAAAAAAATAATATAACCCGGGAATTATCAATACACCAATTAAGGTACCTAGGAACATACCTCCCATTGCAGAGGAACCAATTGTTTTATTACCTACAGCCCCAGCGCCATGTGCTATTACTAGAGGAATTAACCCTGCAATGAATGCAAAAGATGTCATTAAAATGGGTCTAAATCTCGTCTTAGCTCCTTCTATGGCTGCATCAAAAACAGTTAGTCCTTCGTTCTTTCTTTGAACGGCAAATTCAACAATTAGTACGGCGTTTTTACCAAGTAACCCTATTAACATAATCATTCCAATCTGTGCGTATACATCATTGGCTAATCCCATTAATTTCAACATAAGGAAAGAACCAAAAATACCTATTGGCAAAGATAATAAAACGGCTAATGGCAATACAAAGCTTTCGTATTGAGCGGCTAAAACAAGATAAACAAAAATTATTACCACTAAAAATATATATAAGGCTTCACTTCCTCTATTGGCTTCATCAAAAGATAAATCTTCCCAAGCAATATCGTAGCCTTTGGGTAAAGACTCTTTTGCCACTTCTTTTATAGCGTTTATTGCATCGCCACTTGTAAATCCTTTAGATGGTAACCCTCTAATAGAAGCAGAATTATAAAGATTATACCTAGTTATTTCATTTGTTCCTTGGGTTTTATTTAAGGTCATAAATGCAGAATACGGCACCATTTCTCCTTCTTCATTTTTAACAAAAAAGTTAGCTATATCGCCTGGATTTTTTCTGTATTCTGGAGCTGCCTGAGTCATTACTTTAAAATATCTACCATATTTAATAAATCCTTGTTCGTAGGAACCACTGTTTAAAATATTTAAATTTTCTAATGCATTGCCAATAGAAACTCCTTTTTGCATAGCAGCTTGGTTGTCTATCTTTATTTCTAATTGAGGGAAATTAGCAGCATAAAAAGTAAATAACCCAGTTAACTCTTCTCTCTTTTTTAAATTTTTAATAAACTCTTGGTTTATTTTATCAAATTCTTGGTATTTATTATCTCCAGATTTATCCAATAACCTTAAAGAAAAACCAGCAGATGATCCAAAT
>JBGSBU010000095.1:0-4782 GCA_041730375.1 Solirubrobacteraceae bacterium | reverse complement strand
CAGGTGGAATTGTTGTTATTCTTGGAAAAACAGGTAGAAATTTTGCTGCCGGTATGAGTGGTGGAATAGCTTATGTGTTAGACGAAAAAGGGAATTTCGTTTATGATATGTGTAATTTAGAAATGGTGGATATAGACCCACTAGAAGAAAGCGATTTAAATACGCTTCATAAATTAATTTCTAACCATTATAACTATACAAATAGCGAAAAGGCAAGTTTGATTTTAGAAGATTGGGTTAATTTTTCTAAAAAAATAATTAAAGTAATGCCTAAAGATTATAAAAAAGCATTACAAATTATGAAAGAACAAGAACTTGTTGTTTCTTAATTTAAATTTTTAAAAAATATTATTATACCAAAATAAATATGGGAAAGATATCTGGGTTTATGGAGTATGAA
The DNA here is from genome assembly GCA_041730375.1 of Solirubrobacteraceae bacterium. Taxonomy (GTDB): domain Bacteria; phylum Bacteroidota; class Bacteroidia; order Flavobacteriales; family Weeksellaceae; genus JBGSBU01. The sequence goes on along the minus strand of JBGSBU010000095.1, from coordinate 4,382 downwards.
AGACAAGTAGAGAAAAAACTACCTGTTAACGAAAGAATTGAAAATTTTAAAGAATTTTTAATTCCAATGGAAGAAAGTGAGGTTAAAAATCAAGGAGCAAGGTGTATGAATTGTGGAATTCCTTTTTGCCATAGTGGTTGTCCACTAGGTAATTTAATTCCAGATTTTAACGATGCGGTTTATAAAGAAGATTGGCAAAGTGCTTTAAAATTATTATTATCTACCAATAATTTTCCAGAATTTACCGGAAGATTATGTCCTGCCCCGTGCGAAACGGCTTGTGTTTTAGGAATAAATGAAGATCCGGTTGCAATAGAAAACATCGAAAAAAACATAATCGAAATTGGATATAAAAACAATTGGATAAAACCAATTATACCAGAAATAAGAACGGGTAAAAAAGTAGCCGTTATTGGTTCTGGTCCAGCTGGTATGGCAGCAGCAGATCAATTAAATAAAGCTGGACACACGGTTACTCTTTTTGAAAGAGACCCAAAAATAGGTGGACTTTTAAGATATGGTATTCCAGATTTTAAATTAGAAAAGAGCATCATAGATAGAAAAGTTAATATCATGGAACAAGAAGGTATTCAATTCAAAGTAAACACTTCTGTAGGAAAAGATATTAATGGCGAAACATTAGAAAAAGAATTCGATGCAATTGTACTTACCGGAGGTTCTACTATTGGTAGAAGATTATCAATTCCTGGTTCAGATTTAAAAGGGGTGCATTTAGCCATGGAGTTTTTAAAACAACAAAATTTAGAAAATGATTCGTTGGCTATTAATCAAGAAAAAATTTCTGCAACGGGTAAAAATGTTATTGTAATTGGAGGGGGAGATACGGGTTCTGATTGTGTAGGCACTTCATTAAGGAATAAAGCAAAGACAGTAAATAATTTTGAAATTTCTATTGAACCAACTTCTACTAGACCAGAAAATCAACCTTGGCCATATTATCCAACTATTATGAGAGTAAGTTCTTCTCATGAAGAAGGGGTTACAAGAACTTTTAAAACCAATACTAAAGAATTTATTGGCGATAAAGAGGGTAATCTTAAAGCTCTAATTACAATAGAAATTCAACAAAAAGAGGATCCTAAAACAGGTAGAATTAATTTTGTAGAAGTAGAAGGCTCTGAAAAAGAATGGCCTTGCGAATTAGCTTTATTAGCGTTAGGGTTTGTTTCACCAGAATCAGATGGTATTGTTAACCAATTAGGGTTAGAATTAGACCAAAGAAATAATGTAAAAGCTAGCATATTAGATTATAAAACAAATAATTTAAAAGTATTTGCAGCTGGTGATATGAGAAGAGGACAATCTTTAATTGTATGGGCAATTTCTGAAGGAAGAGAAGCAGCCTACCATGTTGATAAATACCTTATGGGGCATTCTGATTTACCAACAAAAGGAGGTTTAGATATTCCAAGAGCTTAATTAGGTTAAAAAAAACATTAAAAAAGGGTAATTAATTTAAAATTAATTACCCTTTTTTAATAAAAAATACAATTTATAATTCTTCTATTTGATCGAGCACATTTTTTTCTAGCTCTTTTTGAAAATCTATTAATTTATTACTAAGATTTTCGTTAGTTAAAGCCAAGATTCTACCAGCTAATAACCCAGCATTTTTAGCTGCATTTAAAGCAACTGTTGCAACCGGAATTCCGTTTGGCATTTGTAGAATAGATAAAATAGAATCCCATCCATCTATTGAATTAGAAGATTTAATAGGAACACCAATAACTGGTAAATGCGTAAGCGAAGCAACCATACCTGGTAGATGAGCAGCCCCTCCGGCACCTGCAATAATTATTTTTATGCCTCTTTGGTGAGCATTTGTAGCATATTCGAACATTCTTTTTGGGGTTCTATGAGCAGAAACTATAGTTAGTTCATAGGGAATATCTAATTCTTTTAAAATATTAGCAGCTTCGTTCATTATAGGTAAATCGCTTTTGCTACCCATTATAATTGCAACTTGTATCATTTTGAAATTACTTTAAAATTTTCTTTTATAAATTTAATGGTTTCTATTAGGTCATCAACATTTTTTCCAATCAATGTTATGTGTCCCATTTTTCTTCCAGGTTTAGTTATGTTTTTTCCATAAAGGTGAATGTATGTATTAGGAATTTCTAATACCTTTTCTATTCCTTTATAATAAACTAAGCCGTTATATCCTTCTTCTCCTACAAGATTTACAATTGCAGATATGTTTTTAGCATTAGTTTTCCCTAAGGGATAATTCATAAGTACACGAAACATTTGATCGAATTGAGAGGTAATATTCCCTTCAATAGTTGCATGACCGCTGTTATGAACTCTTGGAGCAATTTCGTTTACCCAAATGGTTTTGTCGTTATTATAGAACATTTCAATTGCAAAAATACCAGGCGAATTTAATGCATTAGCAACATTTTTAGCTATTTCTTCGGCTTGTTCAATAGAATCATAATCAATACTTGAGGGAGAAATTAAATAGTCTAATTGATTTAATTTTTCGTTCACAACCATTTCTACAATAGGAAAAGTTAAAGTCTCAAAATCATTCTTAACTACTATAATAGATATTTCTTTGTTTACATCTGCCATTTTTTCTAAAACAGATTTTTCTTCAAAAGCAAGATCTATATCCTTTATTGATTCAATTTTAATTACTCCTTTGCCATCATAACCTCCTTTTCTAACTTTTTGAAACGCGGGTAATAGCTCTATGTGATTATGAATTTCAGAAGAATATTGTATTAACGAAAAAGGAGCCGTGGGGATATTATTAGCTAAAAAAAACTTTTTTTGTAATCCTTTATCCTGAATAATTTCTAATATAAATGGATCTGGAATTATTTTTTTATTAAGTTTTTTTAGTTCCTTTAAAGCCTCTATATTAACGTGTTCAATCTCGATACTTATAATATCTTGATTTTTTCCGAAAGAAAAAACAGTATCAAAATCAAGTAAATTCCCTTGTGTAAATTCGTTACAAATTTTACTGCATGGGCAATTTATATCGGGGTCTAGAATATTAATTTCTGCACCATAGTTTAAAGCATTTTGAATAAACATTCTTCCAAGTTGTCCGCCACCTAAAATTCCAATTTTCATATTTACAAAGAAAAAATATTTTTTTTAGCAAAAATAACTATTAAATTATTTTACCATCTAGTAATTCTATAATTCTATCACTTCTTTTAGCAAAATCGTTATCGTGTGTAACTACAATTACTGTTTGATTATTTTTACGAGATAGTTCTTGGAAGATTTCAAAAACATTTTCAGAGTTTTTACTGTCTAAATTTCCAGTAGGCTCATCTGCCATTATTATAGAGGGTTCGTTTATTAATGCCCTAGCAATTGCAACTCTTTGTTGCTGTCCGCCCGATAATTTTTTAGCAGGTTTTAAAGCTTGGTCTTGCATATCTAAATCAACTAATTTTTGATAGGCTCTTTCTTCTATTTCTTTTTTCGATAAGATTCCTAGTTTTAAGGCAGGTATCATTACATTTCTTAAAGCAGTAAAATCGCTTAATAAATAATGGAATTGGAAAATAAAACCAATTTTTTTGTTTCGAATTTCTGCTAATGAATCTATTGATTTTTGTGAAACCAGTTGATCTTCAATAAATATTTCGCCAGAGTAATCTGTATCCATTGTAGATAGAACATATAATAAGGTTGATTTACCACTACCAGATTTACCAATTAGTGATAAAAACTCACCTCTTTTGGCAGTAAAAGAGATATCTTTTAGTACATGAAATTTTGAGGGTTCGTAAAAGTATTTATTGATATTTTTAACAATAAGTGATTCCATAATTTATTTTCTAAATATTTTTACGGGATCAATTTTAGAGGCGCTTCTTGCTGGTAAGTAACCAGCCATAAAGGTTACTATAAAACCAACCGCAATTCCTTTAATAAAAGAAAATAGTTCGTAATAAATAGGAAAATAACCCACATCGCTACTTACATAGTAGCCACGTAATAATTTCACCATTAAAAGACCTAATAAAATACCACCAATTATTCCGAAAAAGCCAACGGTCATGGCTTGAGAAACAAAAATCTGAATTATATCTCTCCCTTTAAAGCCAATTGCTTTAAGAATTGCTATGTCGTTTATTTTCTGCGAAACCGTCATATTTAAAATATTATATATTCCAAATGCAGCTACAATAATAACAGTAGATGATACAAATCTTAGAATTAATTTTCTTAATATAGCTTCCGATCTAAATGTTTCGTTATATTTTGTCCAAGATTCTACTTTGTAAGAAGTAACTTTACTTAGTTTTGCTTCCATTTCTTCTGCTTTTTCTAAATCTTTTATTTTAACACATAATTCATTAACATAAGAAGGTCCTAGCTCGCCAATTATT
>JBGSBU010000094.1:0-4880 GCA_041730375.1 Solirubrobacteraceae bacterium | reverse complement strand
ACGAGTTTTGACCTCCAGCTAATACTACTAACAGAATCCCACTACCCCCTCTTTCTGTGTTTCTAAATAAAAAAAAATACCCGTAATAAGGATTTTACTTATAGTTGCAAATCGTTTAGCGTGCAAAAGTTATTATTTCATTATCCCAACAAATAAATTGGCTGGGTAGTTGGTATTGTAAAATCTCAATTTTTAAAGGTCTATCTGTTTTAAATTTTGTTCTAGCTTCTTCACATGTTATAAAGCTTATAGATTGTATTGCTTTATTTAGCACTTCAACCTGGCTAGAAACATTAACTTTAAGATATTTATGAGGTTGGTATAAAGAGAAATAATGCCTTATGTTTCCAAAATAATCTTTGCGACTATATATTTTATTGGGCGTAGGGGTTATTTCTAATTTAAAATTATTACATATTTGATTAGTAGAATTTATTGGGGTTAGGCATAAAATACTCTGGTAATTATGCACCTCATTTACGTAGGTATAAAGAGTTTGATGGTTTAATTTATACTTCATTAGAAAAACTATTATCAGGAGTTTCTAAATTGGAATACTGCACTATAGAATGGTTAAAATATAAACTAGATAAATTATTAGAAACACTAGAAATAAGTTGAAAAACAGTAGAAAGTGTTTCATCTAATTTAAATCTAAATTGAGTTTTTTCGTCTACTTGTACAAGACTTTCTGCATCAATTAATTTAACTATAGTGCTTGCTTCTAATGCAGACTTCTCTGCTATGCTTAACCTATTAGGTTCGTTTGTTTTTGGTAATTTAGAAAGATAATAACAAAGTGTATCTAACAAATAGGAAAGGGTGTAGGGGAGGTTTTTTTCTAAAAAAACCATATTTATAACTGCTTTTAACCCTAAATGAGATTTGTAAATATTTCTATATTGTGCCAATAAATTATGATTTTCTAACATATCTTCCATTAAAAGAGCTTCATCTTCATTAGATTTCTTATAATTTAGAGTTGATCGAAAAACAGAAATTAAAGACAATATTCTTTCTATATTTTTTCCTGTTTCTAATAAATAAAATCCGTTATCTCTAGGTAAAGTTTCGTTAATATTACCATAAAAAGAAAAAAGACGAATATGCATTTCATCTAAAACTCGGTTAACCAAATTAATGTTTTTAACATTTGTATTTTTAAGATCAAAAAGACTTTCTTCTAATAAGTTAATAATTCTTCTTGTATCTTGATTCCATTTTTCGCTTACTTGATTTAAAGTAGTTAGTAACGATTGCAAATTATAAACTACCGAACCAATTTTTTTAGGATCATTTATTAAAAGTAATAATTCGGTAATGGGTTCTTCAAAAATAGCTTCGTTATCTAAAAATTTATTTTTACCTTCATTTTTATCACCAACAAAGCCAGGATAGGTTTGGGTTAAATGAGTTAGTGTTTTTAATAAAACAACTAAAAATTCTGGTTGTTTGTTTGTGTTCTTAGTTACATTTTCGTTTAACCTATTTAAAATAATTTTTAGAAAACTTCTAAATGCAATTGTTCTTTCGCACAAGCGACCAAGCCAAAATAAATTTTCTGCATTGCGACTAGTTAAAGAATTTTTAAGCTGGTTGTTGGTATTTTTTTGTTGAATAATTTTCTCTGAGTAGTCTGTTAGTGTATCAGAAATAATCCAAGTATCTTTAGAGATTCCACCAAGTTGATTCGAAATTTCAAATTTATCTTTAACGGCAGAGCTTCTTGTTAATCCTCCTTGCATTACTTTATAATCTGTGCCATCTGCAATTAAAAAAGCTCTTATGGCTGCAAATCTAGGTTCAATAATACCGTTTACAAAAGAGGGTGTTGTAGATAAACTTACTTCTTCTTGTGCTACATAATCTTTGGGGTTATTGCGAATAAGTAATTTTAAATTTTCTATTTCTTTATTATTTAATAAACGACAATAAATAGACCTAAAACCTTGCTTTCTATTGGTTTTTTTAATAATTAATTTAGGTAAATTTTCTAAAACAAAATTTAATTCTTTATCTTGCCCACACCACCAAGTAGCTACAGAACTCATTAATAAAGGTTCGTTTAATAAAAATTTACTAGTATTTTGCATAAAAGCCAAAAGTCCATGATTTTCTAACACACTTGTTCCTGGCGGATTTATTACTGATACGTTTCCTAAACGAATTACTTGTAACAACCCAGGAACTCCAAGTAAAGAATCTTTTCTTAATTCTAATGGGTCGCACCAAGAATCATCTAATCTTTTTATAATAACATCTACTCGTTCTAGTTGATCGATAGATTTTAACCAAACAAATCCATCTCTAACTACTAAATCATTTCCTTGCACTAAAGTATAACCTAAATAGGAGGAAAGATAAACATGTTCAAAATAAGTTTCGTTGCTTGAACCTGGGGTTAAAAAAACCACATTTAAATTTTCGTTGGTGCTACCCCCAAGAAATTCTACAGTTTGCTGTAAATTACTAAAGTAGGGTGAGAGTCTTTTTCTAGATGTATTTTTATTGAGTTCAGGGATAACCTTACTCATTACTATTCTATTTTCTAGTGCATAACCTGCACCAGAAGGTGCTTGAGTTCTATTGTCTAATAGCCACATTTTGCCATCTGGTCCACGAGCCAAATCTACCGCATAATTAATTAAATGCTTTTCTGCTTTTTGTTTAAAATCAAAACAAGGTAAGAGAAATCCGGTATTATCAAATACTAATTCAGCAGGAATAATAGCATTTTTAATCAATAATTGTGGGCCATATAAATCCTTTAAAATTAAATCTAATAAATTAGCCCTTTGTTTAAGCCCTTTTTCAATAATTTTCCATTCAGATTCATGAATTAAAAAAGGAATTGGGTCTAATTTCCAAGCTCTATTTGATTCGTTATTAGTATCATATACATTATAAGTAACTCCGTTTTCTTTAAATTTTTTTATAATTTCTTGGTTACGTAAATTCAGCTCATCTATACCAATAGAATCTAAAGTATTAAATAATTCTTTCCAATAGGGTTTTACATTTCCATTTTTATCAATTACTTCATCATAAGTATTGATGTTTTTTCTGTATTTATCGAGTAAACTAACCGAAATATCTTGAATCATTTGCTTTATTAAAATGAATTGAGTGTTAAGTTCTTTTTAAAATAACTAAAAATAGCTTAAATAAAAATAGTTTTTTACTCATTATTATTAATAATGGAAAAAAGATTAATTAAAAAACGAAAGTTATAATTATTATTTTTATTTTCTAGCATTCCAAAAATGTCTTAAATCTAACGTATTTGGATATTCTTGATTAATTAACTCTATTGGTGTATTAGGCAATAAGTTTGTTTTATTTTCTGCTACAAATCTAGAAACAGTTGAGTTTTTATTAGTTGGGGTTTGTTTTTTTTCGTTAGTTATATCTGGGGTATGACCAAAATTCCAAAAGCGACTTATTTTTCTAGATTCGGCTTCGTAACTATTTATAGGATAGGTATCAAAACTTAACCCTCCTGGGTGAGTTACAAAATAAGTACAACCACCAATAACCTTATTATTCCATGTATCTACAATATCAAAAACCAAAGGAACATCTATGCCAATATTTGGATGCAAGGAAGAGGGAGGGTTCCAAGCTTTATAACGTATACCTGCTACATATTCTCCTTTAGTTCCGGTACTTCTTAATGGAATTCTACAACCTTTGCACAATAAAATATGTCTGTCTTGAGAGATTCCTGAAATCTTAACTTGTAGTCTTTCTAACGAAGAATCTACAAATCTAGCCGTTCCGGTACTAGATAATTCTTCACCTAAAACATGCCAAGGTTCTATTCCTAAGCGAATTTCTAATTGAATATTTCCTATAGTAACGCTTCCGTGATGTGGAAATCTAAATTCAAAAAATGGATCGAACCACGAAATATCAAAGTTATACCCAGCATCTTTTAAATCGTTTACAACATCAATCATATCTAAATAAGAGAAGTGTGGTAATAAGAATTTATCGTGCAATTCTGTACCCCATCTAATTAATTTTTTTTCGTAAGGATTTTTCCAAAATTTTGCTACCAAGGAACGAACTAATAAATTTTGAACCAAATTCATGTGTTTGTTTGGTGGCATATCAAATGCTCGTAGCTCTAAAATTCCTAAACGACCAGTAGATGAATCGGGCGAATATAATTTATCAATACAAAATTCAGATCTATGTGTATTTCCTGTTATATCAGTAAGTAAATTTCTAAAAATACGATCAACCATCCAAAATGGTATCTCTTTGTCTTTAGGAATTTGTTCAAAGGCAATTTCCATTTCATACAAACGTTCATTTCTTCCTTCATCAATTCGTGGAGCTTGACTTGTTGGACCAATAAAAGGGCCTGCAAAAAGGTAACTTAAAACTGGGTGATGTTGCCAATAGGTTATTAAGCTTCGTAATAAATCGGGTCTTCTCAATAACGGACTATCTTCAGGTTTAGAGGCACCTAATGTTACATGATTTCCACCACCAGTTCCGGTATGTCTACCATCTATCATAAACTTTTCAGTTCCTAATCTAGAAAGAAAAGCTTCTTCGTATAAAGCAGTGGTGTTATCTACAATTTCTTGCCACGATTTAGCTGGGTGTATATTTACCTCTATAACACCTGGATCTGGTGTTACTATTATTTTTTCTATGCGGTAATCTGGTTTTGGTTGATAGCCTTCTATTCTAACTGGTATTTGTAACTTATTAGCAGTAGCTTCGATTGAAGCAATTAAATCTAAATAATTTTCTAGATAATCTGTTGGTGGTAAGAATATATATATAATTCCATCTCGTTCTTCTACACAAATGGCTGTGGGAAAAGTATCTACTTCAATCGGCAGGGTATTTTTTTTATCAATTCC
>JBGSBU010000093.1:0-4887 GCA_041730375.1 Solirubrobacteraceae bacterium | reverse complement strand
CTAAATTAATATTTTTGTTAGAAATACTATTTAATTAAAAAATGATACAAAGAATACAAAGCATATTTATAGCGTTTGCCTTGATTAATTCCATAATTGGTGTGCTTATTTTTTATAACGCTAAAGAAAAATTTTTTCTTTACCAATTTAATATTAAATTAGAAATGTTTTTGGGTGCAATTTTATCAATATTTTTGGCGTTAATTTCTTTATTTTTATTTAAAAATAGAAAATTACAGTTGATGATAAATTTAATTAATCTATTTTTGAACTTAGTATTGATTGTACTGTTTTTGTGTTATTTACTAAATTTATCCGGAGGGTTTTTAAGCCTTAAGAAGGGTGTTTTGGCTGTTCCGTTTGTTACAAACATTTTATTATTGGTTTTTGCCAACCAATACATAAAAAAAGATGAACGCCTTGTAAAATCTGTAGATAGAATAAGATAACTGCAATTATTTTTTTATATGAGAGAAAATAGCCATACTTTTAAAAGTATGGCTATTTTTTTATTAATTTACTATACAAAATATAAAAACATATTAATATTTAATGTACACAAAATATAAACCTTTAAATAGTAGTTTATTTATTAAAAACAGAAGGGATTTTGGTTTAAGGCTTGAAGAAAATGCTATTGCCATATTTAATTCTAATTATATATACCCAATTTCGGCAGATAGCACCTTCCCATTTGTACAACATTCCGATATTTATTACCTATCTGGAATAGACCAAGAAAATACAATTCTTGTACTTATTTCTAGAAAATCTTTTATAGAAGAATACCTTTTTATTAAAGAAGCCGACCAAAATACCCTAATTTGGGAAGGAAATAAACTAAATAAAAAACAAGCAAAAAATCTTTCTGGAATTACTACTATTTATGAATTAAGCACTTTTAATTCGTTTTTAAAAAAAGAATTAACTTCTTTAAAAACCGTTTACCTTAACAAAAACGAACACAACAGATACAAAAGTTTAGTTGAAACAAACGAAGATAGATTTAGTGAAAAACTAAAACAAAATTATCCATCAAAAATTTATAAAAGTAGTTTTTCTATTTTGCAAGAACTACGTGCAATAAAAAAACCCGAAGAAATAAAAGCAATAAAAAAAGCTTGCAAGATTACAGAAAAAGGATTTAGGCGCGTACTTTCTTTGGTAAAACCTAATTTATTTGAATACGAAATAGAAGCACAGTTTATTTACGAGTTTTTAAAGCATGGATCGGAAGGATTTGCCTATCAGCCAATTATTGCAGGTGGTAAAAATGCGTGTATTTTGCACTATACCTATAACAATAAAAAATGCAAAGATGGCAATTTACTCTTGTTAGATGTTGCTGCCAAATATGCCAAATACTCGTCTGATTTATCTAGAACCATTCCAGTGAATGGGAAATTTACAAAACGACAAAAAGCAGTTTACCAAGCGGTGCTTAACGTAAAAAAGTTTGCGGAAAGTATCTTGGTTGCAAAAAATACTTTTGCCGAGTATAATAAAGCCATTGGAGAATTTATAACAAAGGAGTTAGTTGCATTGAAGCTTATAGATAAAGTAGATTTAAAAAACCAAACCCTAGAAAATCCTGCCTACAAAAAGTATTTTATGCACGGATCTTCTCATTTTTTGGGTTTAGATACTCACGACTATGGCGATTATACTATTCCTTTTAAAGAAAACATGGTTTTTACCATAGAGCCTGGCATTTACATTCCTAAAGAAAAAATAGGCATTAGACTAGAGGATAATTATGTAGTAAGAACCGGAAAACCTACTAATTTAATGAAGAATATACCCATAGAAATTGAAGAAATTGAGGATTTAATGAATGCTTAAATTCTACCCAATTAACTTACCTGGATTCATAATGTTATTTGGATCAAAGACCTTCTTAATAGCTTTTTGGTATTCAATTTCTATATTAGATTTAGAGTAGCCAATAAAATCTTTTTTTAATAAACCAATGCCGTGTTCGGCAGAGATACTTCCGTTAAATTCTTTAATTAATTTAAACAAAATAGGACTTATTTTATTTCCCATCTGGTAAAATTCATCAATAGAAATGTTATTTGGTTTTAGTATGTTTATATGAATGTTTCCATCTGCAATATGACCAAACCAAAGAATTTCTATGCCTGGGTATTCTCTCAATAAAATTCTTTCTGCTTTTTCAATAAACAAAGGCACATCTGATGGCAAAACAGAAACATCGTTTTTATAGGGTGTAAATTTTGCAATAGCATCTGTTATTCTTTCTCTGTATTGCCAAATTTTATTTATTTCTGCTGGGTCTTGACCAATTAAGTCATTTTCAATCCATTTTTTTTCGTAAAAAAAAGAAACTAGGTTTTCTGCAATCGTTATATTTTTTTCGGATTGATTTTCAAACTCAATTAACACATAAAAATTTGAACTGGAATTAAAAGGGTGGTTTGCCTCACTATTTTCTTTTAGATAATAATTTAGCGCATTTTTCGATAAAAACTCAAAAGCAGTTATATCTAATTTGCTTTTAACTTCTTGCAAAATATTTAAAATAGGCACTACTTTATTTATTGCCAAAAACAAAACAGTTAGCTTTTTAGGTGTTTTAGCAAGTTGTACAATCGCCTCTGTTACAATACCTAACGTTCCTTCACTGCCAATTATTAAGTGTCTTAAATCATAGCCTGTTGCATTTTTAATTAAACCATTGTTAACTTCTAGCACATCTCCTTTTGCTGTTACAAAGGTTACCCCACTTATAAAGTTTCTTGTTAATCCGTATTTTAGAACCTTTATTCCACCGGCATTAGTGGCAATGTTTCCACCAATTTGGCTAGAGCCTCTAGATCCAAAATCTACCGGATAAAATAACCCGTTTTGTGTAGCAAAGTTTTGTAATTCTTGCGTTATAACGCCAGCTTCTACCACAACAGATTGGTTAAAGGCATTGAAAGAATAAATTTTATTCATCTTTTCTAAAGAAACTACTATCTCTAAGTTAGAGGCAACCGCTCCACCACTAAGCCCTGTTCTGCCACCAGACGGAACAATAGGTATTTTATTTTCGTTGGCAAACAAAATAATTTGTTGTACTTCTAAGGTGTTTTTAGGAAAGAATATTACCAAAGGGTTTATTGGGTAAAAAGAAGTCCAATCTTTTCCATACTTCTCTAGGTCTTCTTTAGAAAAGCTATGCGTTATGTGTCCTATTTTTTCTATAACAAGTTGCCTCTTATTCTCCATTGCAAAAATTTCTGCTATTGAACCTGATTGCCGTTATTAGTTGGTTTTTCTGGAACCATAAAAGTTAACTTACCGTCTTCTTTATCGGCTAATAATATCATCCCTTTGCTTTCTATTCCTCTAATTTTTCTGGGTTCAAGATTGGCTAATACCATAACTTGTTTACCTATTATTTCTTCTGGGTTAAAACTATTTGCAATACCCGAGACTATTGTTCTAACATCTGTTCCTAAATCTACTAAAAGTTGAAGTAGTTTATCTGTTTTTTCTACTTTTTTAGCTTCTAAAATAGTGCCAAGTCTTATGTCTAATTTAGTAAAATCGTCGAACGTTATGTTTTCACTTATAGCAGCTGGTTTTGTATTGGTTTCTTCTAATGGAGTTTCGCTCATAATCTGGTTATTTTGTTTACTTTGATTCAGTTTTTCTATTTGTTTTTCTATTTGTTCATCTTCTATTTTATCGAATAATAATTCGGCATTATTTAATGTATGATTTGTTTGTACCAATGTTATGTCTTTTAATTCTTCCCAAGCAAATTCTTCTTTTAGATTTAAACTATGCGCCAACTTCTTGGCGGTAAAAGGCAAAAATGGTTCGCAACAATATCTTAGCAAGGCAGCAATCTGAAGGCTGTTAACTATAATAGATTTTACTTTCTCTGGGTTGGTTTTAATTAACTTCCAAGGCTCTTCTTCTGCTAAATATTTATTTCCAATTCTAGCAATATTCATCAGTTCTGATAACCCTTCCCTAAATTTAAATTGGGTTAAACTTTTCGCTATTTCATCTACTTTTTCTTTTGCTTTTGTAACTATAGAATCATTGTGGGTTGAATCTGTTTCTGGTACAATTCCGTTATAATATTTGTGTGTTAAAACGGTAATTCTGTTAATAAAATTTCCGAAAATACCCACTAGTTCAGAATTGTTTTTGGTCTGAAAATCTTTCCAAGTAAAATTATTGTCTTTGGTTTCTGGTAGGTTGGCTGTTAAAACATACCGCATTACATCTTCTTTGTTTGGAAAATCAAGTAGATATTCGTGTGCCCAAACCGCCCAATTTCTAGAGGTAGATATTTTCTCGTTCTCTAAATTTAAAAATTCGTTGGCCGGCACATTTGTAGGTAAAATATAATTACCGTGAGCCTTTAACATGGCAGGGAAAATAATGCAATGAAACACAATGTTATCTTTTCCTATAAAATGAATTAGCTCTGTGTCTTTGTCTTTCCAGTATGGTTCCCATTCTTTATTGTTTTTTTCAGCCCACTCTTGGGTGGCTGTAATGTAACCAATTGGTGCATCAAACCAAACATATAAAACTTTGCCGCTGGCATCTTCTAGTGGTACTTTTACGCCCCAGTCTAAATCTCTGGTCATGGCTCTTGGTTTTAACCCATCTGTTATCCAAGATTTAACCTGGCCGTAAACATTTGCCTTCCAATCTGTTTTGTGATTTTCTAAAATCCAATCCGATAAAAACTCTTCGTACTCGTTTAACGGTAAATACCAATTTTTTGTTTCCTTTTTAATGGGCGAATTACCGCTTAAAGTTGATCTTGGGTTAATTAATTCGTCTGGACTTAGTGTAGTTCCACAGTTTTCGCATTGATCGCCGTAGGCATTAGGATTTCTGCATTTTGGACATTCG
>JBGSBU010000092.1:0-5223 GCA_041730375.1 Solirubrobacteraceae bacterium | reverse complement strand
CATTTCATTGCCCAAGAAACATCTAATAAAAAATATCCTTTCGGAGAATCTTTAAAATCAAAAATTTCAGAATTCATAGTTATAATTTCTGTTCCGTCTATTAATTTTTCTGGATTAATAGTTCTGGGAGATTGAAATTGCCTAAAGGTATAACTAGGATTTATACTAATTTTAGAATCGGTAAGTTTTCCTAATTCCCCATGCTTCCAAGTAAATAAATAATTTGTTGAAATGGGTGGTTGATTAATTAAAGGTTGGTTTTTGTTAATATCTCTAGACCATAAATAACTAAAACCAAAAACTCCAGATAATTGCCTTGTCCAGTCTTTTTTCCAACTATAATCTGCACCCAGAAAAAAGGCATTTGTTTGGTCTAAAATAAATCCAGGCATTGATCCTCTAATAGTTCCTAATATTCCAAAAGGTCTGTCAAAAATATAATTTTCAATATAATGCGAATAGGCAGTTAGGGTATGTGTATTTTTATTTTTAGTAGTTTGAAATTCATTAATAAATTTATATCCTATTTCTGGTTTAATAGTACTTTCAGATAGTTTAATTACTTTATCTGTACTTAATTCGCCATTAGAATTAGTGTAATACCTAAGTAAGCCATAAGTATTTTTAAAACCATGTTGTCCAAAGCTAAACAACTCTGCCATATTTGGAGACCGCCATGCCGTTCCAATATTTGTTCTAAATGTACTATTTTCAGAAATTTCTCTAACATAGCCCAAAGTAGAAGTTAAATTATTAAAAGTATAATTATCTTTAAATAATTCTTGGTTAACCTCTCTTCCTCTAACATTATTTGCTTCATAATCAAATCTAAAACCTGCTTCAATTAAGTTTTTTCCAAATTTTTTACTTTCAATTATAAAAGCACTGTATCTATCCATGTTGTAATTTGGAATAAAAGGAGTGGTTCCCGTTCCTGGGTTATTATTGTTGTCCTGATTAAAATACTGCAAGCCAACCATTCCGTCTAATTTTAACCAATCTGGGTGTTTCCATTCTATCTGGTAGTCAGAAGTAGTTAAATCTAAATCAATTATTGGTTTCTCAATATTTCTTCTCACATCGTATTCTTCTCTTTTGTTTATTTGTCTCCCGGCACGGAAAGTTAATTTACCTTTGTTAGAATAAAACCAATTAACTTCAACTTTTCCAAAATGGTGATTTATTTGTTGATTTGGGGCATTTATATCATAAGAAAATGGGTTAATGAAATTTGGTTCATTTGAATTGATTGATCTAACAAATGCGTTGCCACTGTTTGCAATAGAAGACCTTAAAAGAGCTAGATTTTGGTTTAAATAGCTATAATTTATTTTAAAATCCCACTTTTCTAGATGATACATAGAGCCAAATCCGAAGGATTGTTCTTCTTTTCCAGAATTTGTTAATTGGTAGTTTGGCGTATTTCTATCTCCAATTTTAGTGAAATTTCCGTTTACATAATAGCCCCAATCTTTAAAACCTTCTGCTATTGAAACATTTGTATTTATTCCCTTACCATTTGTTTGAAAACCACTTCCAATTTCAATATTTAATGGGTTAGAAAGATGTAATTTATTAGATTCTACAATTATTGCTCCTCCAATGGCTTCTGGTCCAAATCGTACACCAGATGCTCCTTTTACAAGAATTATATTATTAGCAGAAGATATATCAATTTCGGGCGAGTGATCTGTTCCCCAGTTTTGGAAACCATGTTTTAGTCCGTTGTTTAAAATTAGTATTCTGTTGCCATACAAACCATGAATTACAGGTAATTGAACATTATTTCCGTTTGAAATAAAAGTAACTCCTTGTTCTCTTGATAAAACTGAAGCAAGGCTCTGAGTTGGATCTAATCCTAAATCAGATTTCGAAATATTAACCTGAGCAATTGATTTTATTCCCAGCTCTTTAGGCTTTTTAGATTGAATGATTATTGGAGTTAAATTTAACACCTCTTTGGTTAAATAAATGTGTGACATGTTTTCATGCTGATGATGCAGATGTTCGCATGCTGATGATTCGCAATAACCCATGCATGAAATAATTAAGGTATTTTCTTTAGAACATAAATCGTTTATAACAAAATCGCCATTATTATTTGAAACCGTAGATATTTCTGTACCTTTTATTTTAACAGATACATTTGTAATTGGTTCTTTGGTTTCTGAATCTAAAATTTTTCCGCTAACAGAAAAATTACAAGAATTATTTTGGGCAGTTATTCCAAATGAGAAAATAAATAAAAAAAATACTAGAAAAGAAAATCTCATTTACAAAAAATAAATACAAACAAATATATAAGTTTAAAATTAACTAATGCAATATTGTTGCATTAGTTAAGTTTTCAACTTTTTATTTAATTAAAATAGCTTTTAACCTTTTCCAATTTCTTTAGCTCTTTTGTAAGCCTCTAACATTCCATCGGTTAAGTTTATTTTTACTTCATGCTTTTCCATGTAATTAATTGCAGCTTCTGTAGTTCCTCCTTTAGAGGATACTTTTTCTATCCATTCTTGAGCAGAAAAATTATCTGAAGAAAATAATTTAGTGGTTCCTTCTAGGGTTTTAATAGTAATATTTTTTGCTTCTTCTTTAGAAAATCCAAGCCGAGTGGCTGCATTTATCATAGCATTCATAAAGTAGAATACATAGCCTGGTCCGCTTCCAGAAATAGCTGTTGTTGCATCAATTAAATCTTCAGAAGTAACTTCAAAGGCATAACCTGTAGTTTCTAATACTTCTTTTATAAGTATTTTTTCTTTGATGGTTATATTTTCAGAAGTTATAAAGCCTGTAACTCCTTTACCAGAAAGTGCTGGTAGATTTGGCATAGCTCTAACAATTTTAGTTAAAGAAATTTTTTCTAAAATAGCTTTTAAAGTAATTCCAGCCATTATTGAAATTAAAATAGAAGTTTGATTTATAAATGGGTTAATTTCCTTTAAAACTTCTTTAAATTGATAAGGTTTTACTGCAATAAAAATTATTGAAGCTTCAGTTATAAATTCACCTGGAGAGTTATAAAAATTAGATTCAGAATTATTTTTTAGTTCGTTAATTCTTTCTAAAGAGTTTTCTAAGAAAATTATTGAAGATTCATTTACTAATCCAGAATTAACTATTCCTTTAGCATAGGTTAATCCCATATTTCCTGCTCCAATTATTAAAACTTTCATTGATAGTACTGTTAATTTATTTTTATCAAAAATACTTTATTTACTTTTTAGACCAAAAAAATACTTACATATCTGTAATTAATTTTTAATTAAATAAAAAATAGTAAGGCTAGATAAGAAAAACAGAGTATAAATTTATTTAGTTTCAGTACTAATTTAATCAGTTATCAGCAACGGAAAGTAAGGTTTAATTTTAAATAACAAAGAAGATAAAACAGTTGTGGTGTGCAAATTTTGAAGCAAAGAGCATTTTAGAGTTCTTTTTTTAAAATGCTTATAATAGAAAAAATCGCAGGGTTATTATAAACAAATGTGTATACAAAAAAATATTGCTTAATTTTAGGGTAAATTTTTTAAGTTATGATACAAGATCACCAAATAGATTACAAGATTTATGGCGAAGAAATGCAATTTGTTGAAATTGAACTCGACCCAAACGAAATAGTAATTGCAGAAGCAGGTTCTTTTATGTATATGAAAGAAGGAATACAAATGCAAACCATATTTGGCGATGGATCTAGAAAAGCAGATGATGCAGGTATTTTTGGTAAAATATTAAATGCTGGCAAAAGAATGCTTACTGGCGAAAGTTTGTTTATGACAGCTTTTACTCATACCGGAACGGGAAAATCTCAAGTAGCTTTTGCCTCACCCTATCCAGGGAAAATTATTCCCATAGATTTACAAAAATATGGTGGTAAAATTATTTGTCAGAAAGATGCTTTTCTTTGTGCAGCAAAAGGAGTAGAGGTTGGGATTGAATTTCAAAGAAAATTAGGAACTGGTTTATTTGGAGGAGAAGGTTTTATTATGCAAAAAATAATAGGAGATGGAATGGCCTTTCTTCATGCAGGTGGACATATTGTAGAAAAAGAAATTTTACCTGGCGAAATAATGAAAATTGATACAGGTTGCATAGTTGGTTATACAAAAGACATACAGTTTGATATTGAAATGGTAAAAGGCATTAAAAATATGTTTTTTGGCGGCGAAGGTATATTCTTTGCTAAAATAAGTGGAACGGGAAAAGTTTGGTTACAAACGCTACCCATTTCTAGATTAGCAGGAAGAATTCTTTCCTATGCTCCACAAACAGGTGGTTCTAAAGAAGAAGGCGGAATTTTAGGTTCTATCGGGAATTTACTAGACGGAAGATAAAGTAAGTAAATAGATACATATAGTTTTCAACTAAAATTAACTACTCCACACTTAAAATATAGTACTTCTTTTTTCCTCTTTGCAGTAATAAGTATTTGTTATTAATTAAAAAAGTAGAGTCTATGTTGGTAGATTCCGTAACTCTTTCTTTATTTACATAGATAGAATTTTCGGCCAATGCTCTTATAGCTTCTCCTTTCGATGCCAAGAAATTACTTTCAACTGCTAGTAAATCAACAATATTAAGGCCTTTTTCTATTACATCTTTATTAATTTTAGATTTTGGTACGCCTTCAAAAATAGATAAAAAAGTTGGCTCATCAATTGAAGATAATTCGACCTGAGTAGAATTACCAAATAAAAGGTTGGTTGCTTTCAAAACATTTTCTAGGGCTTTTTCTCCATGTACCCATTCTGTTAATTCCAAGGCCAATTTTTTTTGTAAAATTCTGTTGTGTGGTGCTTCTTTATGGGTTGTAATTAGGTTTTTTATTTCGTTTTCGGCTAAAAAAGTATAAATTTTAATATACTTTTCTGCATCAATATCGGTTGTATTTAACCAAAACTGATAAAATTTATAAGGAGAGGTTTTTGTCTCGTCTAACCAAATATTATCGCCCGATTCTGATTTTCCAAATTTCGTTCCATCAGACTTTGTAGTAAGCGGACAGGTAAATGCAAAGCTACTTTCCTTACCAATTCTTCTAATTAATTCTGTACCAGTGGTTATGTTTCCCCATTGGTCTGATCCTCCAATTTGAAGCGTACAATTATAATTTTTAAATAAATGCAAAAAATCGTAGCCTTGTAACAATTGATAGGTAAATTCTGTAAAAGACATTCCTTCATTGCTTTCGGCGTTTATTCTTTTTTTTACAGAATCTTT
>JBGSBU010000091.1:0-5266 GCA_041730375.1 Solirubrobacteraceae bacterium | reverse complement strand
TAGCTAACTCTTCGTTAGTAAGCAATTGAATGTACTGGTGATTAAACCATGCTATTTTTTCTGGACTAAACTTACCACCCGCTTTGCTAATTGATTCTAAGCTAAACTGAGCAGAAATTTCTTCTAAACTCATTATTTCTTTATCATCACTCGGGTGCCAACCCAACAAGGCCAACATATTTATTAAGGCATTAGGCAAATATCCCTCTTCTCTATATCCTTTAGAAATTTCTCCGGTTTGCGGATCTTTCCATTCTAGTGGAAAAACAGGAAATCCGTGTTTATCTCCGTCTCTTTTGCTTAATTTTCCTTTGCCTTCTGGTTTTAAAATTAATGGTAAATGAGCAAAAATTGGAATACTTAAAGAAAGTGCGTTATATAACAAAATGTGCAGTGCAGTAGAAGGTAGCCATTCTTCTCCTCTAATAACGTGCGATATTTCCATTAAATAATCATCTACCACATTTGCTAAGTGGTATGTGGGTAAGCCATCTGATTTAAATATTATTTTATCGTCGAGCGTGTTGGTATCTATAGAAATCAATCCCCTAATAGAGTCATTTATAACCACCATTTCGTTTACTGGAATCTTAAACCGTATAACATAGGGTTTTTCTTGAATCCATTTTTCTACTGTTTCTTTATCTAAGGTGAGACTGTTTTTTAATTTATCTCTGTTAAAAATACCATAAATAAAGGCATCGCCATTTTGTTGTGCTATATCTCTTAATTCATTTAGTTCTTCTACAGAATCAAAACCGTAATACGCCTTGCCTTCTTTTATAAGTTTTTCAGCAAATTCTTTATAAATTTTTTTTCTTTCTGATTGTTTGTAGGGTGCAAATTTTCCGCCATAGCCAACCCCTTCTTGCGGGTCTATTCCGCACCACTTTAAAGATTCTATTATGTATTGTTCTGCCCCTTCTACAAATCTATTTTGGTCTGTATCTTCTATTCTTAATAAAAAAGTCCCTTTGTGCTTTTTAGCAAAAAGATAATTGTATAACGCTGTCTTTAATCCGCCTATATGCAATGGTCCGGTTGGACTTGGAGCAAATCTTACCCTTACTTCTTTCATGTATTTTTTTTTACTAAGATAATGGGTATAGTTCAATTGAGAAAAAAAATTAAATGGTTAAAAAATTTCAATCAATAAAATTAAGATTATTACAGTATAAATTATTTTAAAATTATAATTTCTGTTTATTAAAAAAGGCAATAAAAAACAAATAAAAAGAGATAAAATCATCTCTAAGAAATTAAATTGTATGTGGTTAAATACAAACCGCTCTAGACCGCCAATATTTATTCCAATAGTTAAAACAAAGTTGGTTATTTGGTTTAGAACCAAAGTAAAATAATAAAATTTTAAATTAATTGTTGTGAAAATTAAGGCAATAAAAGCCAAGACAATAAAACCAAAAGAAAAAGGAATAAATATTAAATTACCAATAAGAAATAATAAACTAAAAGAATGAAAATTGTAAATAATAAGAGGCAACGTTCCTATTTGTGCAGAAAAAGAAACGCTAATAATATCTAAAAAATAGTTTATTATTTTATTTTTTGTGATAGAAATTTTAAAAATATCATATAACCACACAATAAAAAAAACAGCCAAATAACTTAACTGAAAACCTAAATCAAACAAAAAATTTGGACTAAATACCAATAAAATAAAGGCTGATAAATACAATGTATGGTAAATGTTAGATTTTCTTTGCAAAAAATAACTTCCAAAATAAAGCAAAAGCATTAAAGTTGTTCTTAAAACAGGCGGCTTAAGTCCGACAAAAAAGGTAAATCCAACTACAATTAGAAGTGCAAATAAAACAGCAAATTTTCTTTTTCCAATTTTAGAAAGAAAAAAATCGAACACAAAAAAAACAATGGCATAAATTATAGAAGTATGAAGTCCCGAAATGGATAGAATATGGATTACTCCTAAATTCTGAAAGGAATTCATTACCTTTTGATTGATTTCACTTCTATCACCAAACAATAGCGATTGAATCAATGCAACTACATTTTGGTTGTACCCACTTTTTTGAAGAGAATACGTTGTTTTTTCTTTCCATTCTTCTAACTTAGACTTCCAAGAAATAGATTTTTTTACTGCTAAAATATCTTTTACATATAATTTCCCTAAAATTCCTTTTCTTTTTAAATAATAAAAATAGTTTTTATATTCTTCTGTAAACTCTACTGGGTAATAGCCAGAACTAATAAGTAACTCATCTTCTACATAAAGTTGCTTGTTTTCTTTAGGCAAATAAATTAATATTTTTCCTGTTATTTCTTTAGGTTGATTGGTTGAATTAAGTAAATAATTAACCTGGGCAAAATATTTGTTGTATTTGTAATTTGGTTTTAGTTTTTCTAGCAATTTTACTTGCACAATGTTTTTGGTGGGTAAAACAACTGAGTAATGGTTTTTTGGAATATGGTTTTCTACCTTAGCTAACTTAACCCCTATGAAAAAGCATATTAACAATAAAAAAGAAATAGACAAAGCTGCTTTCTTTTTTAAACAGGCAAAAGAAATTATTAAAGAAACAAAAACAACAGCAAAAAATTGAACCCAAGAAAAATCTACATTTACAAATTCTTGAAAAAGAATGCCAACAATTAAAGCTATTAAAAGATATAAAAACGGCTGCCTCTTCATTTTTTTAAGCTTCTAGCGCTATAATAATTTCTTTTGCAGCCCTTTCTGAAGCTCCTATTCCTCCTAATTTATTTTCTAATTCAATGTATCCTTCTTGTATTTTTTGTTTATTATTTTCTTCTAATAATAACCCCAATTGTTTTTTTAAATTTTCAGTATTTAATTCATTTTGAATTAATTCTTTTACCAATTCTTTATTCATTATTAAATTAACCAAAGAAATAAAAGAAATGTTTTTAACCACTCTCTTGGCTATTTCATAAGATATTCTATTGCCTTTGTAACAAACAATTTCTGGTACCTTAAATAAAGCTGTTTCTAATGTGGCTGTACCAGAAGTAACTAATGCTGCTTTGGCTGTTTGTAAGATGCTATAGGTATCATTAGAAATAATTTTCGCTCTTCCCTTAACTATTTTTTTGTAGGCTTCAATTGGTATTGACGGAGCCCCAGCAACCACAAATTGATATTCTTTAAATGTATTTACAACAGATAACATAATGTTTAACATTACAGAAATTTCTTGCTTTCTGCTTCCTGGTAATAAAGCAATAATAGGCTTATTTTCTAGCTTATATTTTGTATGAAATGCCACCTCATCTAGCTTAGGAAAATTGTTTATTGCATCTAACAGTGGATGCCCAATAAAAGAAACCTTGTAGTCGAATTTTTTATAAAATGCTTCCTCGAAAGGTAAAATAACCAGCATTTTATCTACATTTTGCTTTATTTGCTTTACTCTGCCAGCTTTCCATGCCCAAACCTGTGGAGAGATGTAGTAAAAAACTTTAATGCCTATTAATTTGCAATATTTAGCAATTCGCAAATTAAACCCCGGGTAGTCTATTAAAATAACACAATCTGGTCTATATTTTTTAATGTCTTTTTTACAGAACGAAATATTTCTTAAAATAGTAGGTAAATTTTTAAACACTTCGTAAAAACCCATAAAAGCCAGATTTTTATAATGCTTAATTAATTCTCCTCCGTGTGCTTGCATTAACTCGCCGCCCCAAAATCTAAATTCTGCCTCTGTGTCTTGTTTTTTAAGGGCATTCATTAGATTTGATCCGTGCAAATCGCCCGATGCCTCTCCTGCAATAATATAATATTTCATGTTTAAATTTGTATCTTTAGCAAAGATAAAACTTACAATAAAACCAATGGAAGAAATTATAAATAGAGTTGCAAATAGCTCTTTAAAAACTATTGATTTAGAAGATTTTTATCCTAAACAAGAAATTCTAACCTTAGATATTAATACTTGGTTATATAAGGGACTCATTCTAAAAGAAAAAGACTTTAGAGAGGCATTAAAAGTTTACAATTGGGAATTATTTAAAGGAAAATATGTTGTTTTAACCAACGAGAACGAGGCTATTCTTCCTTCTTGGGCATTTCTGTTGGTTTCTACCTATTTAAATAAATTAGCTATAAAAACAATAATTGGCTCTTGCCCAAACGATATGTTGGTGCTTTTGTATTCAGAAATAATTGATGCTTTGTCTTTAGACGAATATAAAAATGAAAGGGTTATTTTAAAAGGTTGTGCCAAAAAACCAGTTCCTACCAACGCCTATATCTTTTTAATGGAAAAACTACAACCTTTTGCTAAATCTATAATGTATGGCGAGGCTTGTAGTACGGTTCCTTTAACAAAGTCTTAAGTTTATTTTCTAACAAATGTGGTTGCACTTAACTGTGTAGTGGGCGTAACGGTAATGTCTGCAATTAGTACATGTTGAGGCAAAGAAAGTACAAAATCTACCGTTGTGGCTATATCAAATGCGGTTAATGGCTTAAATCCTTCGTATACCTTTTGGGCTCTTTCTACATCGCCTTTAAACCTAACTAACGAAAAGTTAGTTTCTACGGCACCCGGAGCCAGGTTAGTTACTTTTATTCCATGTTTCCCTATATCTAAACGCATTCCTTTGCTAATTTCTTCTACTGCCGATTTTGAGGCGCAATAAACCGTTCCATTTTCGTAGGTCTCTTTACCCGCAGTTGAACTAATATTAATTATATGCCCAGCTTTGTTTTGTATTAAAAAAGGAATAACTGCTTTTGAAACATATAACAAACCCTTTATATTAGAATCAATCATAGCATCCCAATCTTCTGTATTTCCTTTATCTAAAGGTTCTAATCCGTGTGCATTTCCCGCATTATTTATTACTACCGAAATGTTTTTCCAGGCTTCTTCCAATTCATCAATGGCTTTAAAGACAGCATGTTTTTCTCTTACATCGAAAATTAAAGTTCTAACTTCTGTTTCTAACATAAGCTGGGTAGTTAGTTCTTTTAGATTTTCGCTATTTCTGCCACAAATAATTAAGTTATAGTCTTTGGCTAATATTTTTGCTATTGCTTTTCCGATGCCAGAGGAAGCGCCAGTTACTAATGCTATTTTTTTCATTTTTTTATTTAAATATAATTATAAAAAAACAATTTAAATTTACTTATCTATTAAATATGTGTTAATTTTACACAAAAAATAAATCTTTATGAAAAAAATAAAACACCTCCTTTTCTTTATTACTCTTTTGTTTTTATCCTTTAGTTGTAGTAATATAGAAGAAACAAGCCAATTAAAAA
>JBGSBU010000090.1:0-5311 GCA_041730375.1 Solirubrobacteraceae bacterium | reverse complement strand
TTTATTTTAAACTTAGCCTATTCTTTTAAATTAAAACAAATACCAATAATAGATATAACTGTTATTTCTTTAGGTTTTTTAATTAGAGTTCTAGTGGGCGGTTATGCAACAGGAGTTTTTGTTTCTAGATGGACAATACTTTTAACCTTTTTATTGGCTTTAATAATGGCAATTGGCAAAAGAAGAGGAGAGTTAATAGAGGTTAAATTAGGAGGAGTTACAAGAAAATCGTTAAACGGTTATAGTGTAGAAATGTTAGATATGTCTTTTTCTATTATAGCATCTGTTTCTATAGTTTGTTATATAATGTATACCTTTTCTAGCGAGGCTATAACTACCTTTAAAGATGGACACAATTTATTGTATTTAAGCGTAATTTTCCTTGTGGTTTCTATTTTAAGATACGTACAGCAAACCGTAATTTTTAATAGAACAGAATCCCCAACAAAGGTTTTGTACAAAGATAAGTTTCTTCAATTTATTATTTTTTCTTGGTCTATTTTCTTTTTAATGCTTTTATATTATAATTCATTAAAACAGATTTTTTTACATCTATTAAGAGCAATTTAAATGAAAAAAAAAATAGCTAACTGGGGAAATTATCCTATTATTCAATCAGAAGAATTTTTGCCAAACTCTCAAGATGAAGTTATAAAACATTTGAAAACAGATAGCACCTATATTGCCAGAGGAAATGGAAGGTGTTATGGCGATGCAAATCTTAATGAAAATACGGTTTCAACACTAAAACTAAATCATTTTATTTTTTTTGATGAAAATAAAGGAATATTAGAGTGCGAATCTGGCGTACTTCTATCTAATATTTTAGATTTAATTATTCCAAAAGGATTTTTCATTCCGGTTACACCAGGCACAAAATTTATAACCATTGGTGGGGCTATTGCTACAGACGTACACGGAAAAAATCACCATGTAATGGGTTGTTTTTCTAACCATGTAGAAGAAATTACTTTAATAGATTCAGACTCTTTGGTTCGGGTTTGTTCACCATCAAATAATCAAGAGTTATTTTGGGCTACAATTGGTGGAATGGGATTAACAGGTATAATTACCAAAGTTAAGTTTAAGTTAATTAAAATTGAATCAGCCTACATTAAACAAGAATCTATAAAGGCAAAAAATCTTGATGAAATATTTGATTTATTTGAAAAATCTGAAAACCACACCTACACCGTTGCATGGATAGATTGTTTGCAAACAAACAAATCTTCAATTGGTAGATCCATCTTAATGAGGGGAGAACATGCTACCAAAGTACAATTAAGCAAAATAAAACAAAAAACACCTTTGTTAGTAAAGCAAAAATTAACATTAAATGTTCCTTTTATGTTTCCTTCATTTGTTTTAAATAATTTAACCGTTAAAATTTTTAATTTTCTTTTCTATAACAAACAATTAAAAAAAGAAATTAATAATATAATAGATTACGATACTTTCTTTTATCCATTAGACTCAATAAATAATTGGAATAAAATTTATGGTAAAAATGGATTTATACAATATCAGTTTGTTATTCCAAAAGAAATGGGAAGAGCAGGCATGGAAGAAATTTTAATAGAAATAGCAAAAAGTAAACAAGGCTCTTTCCTTGCGGTTTTAAAGTTATTTGGTAAAAACAATGCATTGGCTTATAATTCATTTCCAATAGAAGGTTACACCTTAGCGTTAGATTTTAAAGTAACTAAGGCATTACCTAATTTAGTAAGAAAGTTAGATGAACTAGTAGAGAAGTATAATGGTAGAATTTATAGAGCCAAAGACAGCATGTCTAAATCTTCTTTATTAAATTATCTTAAAAATGTAGATTCAGAAAAATTCAATTCAATTCAAAATAAAAGAATTAATAAAATAAATTAAACATAAATGCTTATACTTGGAGCCACGTCAGAAATCTCAAAAGCCTTTATAGAAGAATGTTTAAAAAAAGGAGAAAAGTTTGAAAACATTCATTTAATCACTTCAAATAAAAAGGAGACCGAAATATTTTCAAATCATTTAAGAATTAAGCACAGTCAACAAACCACCATCACAGAACTAGATTTATTAAATGAAAATAATAACTACGATTTTTTAAATAACTTAGATTTCGATTTGGTATTCTGTGCAACTGGTTATTTAGGAATGGATGTAGAAAATGGCTTGTATAACAACCAGAATACAACTAAAATAATTGAGATAAATTATTCTAAACTGGTAGTTTTATTAAACGAAATTGCACATAAGTTAGAAAATAAAAAAAGAGGAACAATCATTATTCTATCATCAATTGCTGGAGAGAGAGGAAGAAAAAGCAACTTTATTTATGGTAGTGCAAAAGCCGCTATTACAGCCTATGCAAGCGGATTAAGAAACTACTTGGCAGATAAAGGCGTTCATGTAATGACGGTAATTCCAGGGTTTATGAATACAAAAATGACATCGCATCTATCTTTACCAAAACCCATAACCGCTTCACCAGAACAAGCCGCTTCTAGTATTTACAAATCATTTAAAAAGAAAAAAGATGTAGTTTATGTTTTGTGGATGTGGAAATACATAAAACTTATAATTACTAATATTCCGGAATTTATTTTCAAAAAATTATCGCTTTAAAATGGTAGAAAAAAGAACGCTTTATCTTTTTGATTTCGATGGAACTATTACAAAAAAAGATTCGTTATTTCATTTTTTAAAATTCTACGCCAATCCAGTTCAATATTTTTTAGGTTTAATAATCTTTTCCCCTTTATTTTTACTTGCAAAAAGCAATGTTTTAAATAAATCAAAAATAAAAGAAATGTTTATTTCATTTTTTTTAAAAGCAGAACCACAAATAAAAATAGAGGAAATAGCAAATGATTATGCAAACGAGGTGGAAAAAATTTTTAGACCCAAAGCTACCGAAATGTTATTAGAGATAAAAAAAGATCCTTTTTCAGATTGTTATATTGTATCAGCTTCGTTAGATTCCTGGTTAAAACCAATTGCAAAAAAAAATGGAGTAAACTTAATTTGCACCAATGCATTGTATCAAAACGGATTTTATACCGGTAAGTTTAGTTCAATAAATTGCAATTTTAAAGAAAAGAAAAATAGAATATTAAAAGAAATTAATATTAAAAAATATAATAAAATAATATCTTTTGGCGATTCTAAAGGAGATTTAGAAATGTTTTCTATTTCAGATGAAATTCATTTCAAGCCTTTTCGATAATTATTTTTGTAATAATAAAAAAATAATTACATTTGCAATCCAAATCAATTATATATTATGTTAATTATACCAGTAAAAGAAGGAGAAGCAATAGACAAAGCCCTTAAGAAATATAAGAGAAAGTTTGATAAAACCAAGGTTTTAAGAAAATTAAGAAGCAAACAACAATTTGTTAAGCCCTCTGTTACCAAAAGACAAGACAAATTAAAATCACTTCATAAACAAAGAATATTAAGTGCAGAAGAAATTTAATTAAAATAAATAATTTTAAATAAAAAAAAAGACTACCTATTTAGGTAGTCTTTTTTTTTATTTAAAAAATAATTTGTAACTTAAATAAACAAATTAGTAGTAAGATCTATATATGATATCTAAGTTTATTGATTATTTATTTTTAGAAAAAAACTATTCTAAGCATACTATAAATAATTATAGAATTGATTTAGAATCTTTTCAAACTTTTTTAATTCAAAATTATAGCTGTATAGATTTTACAACAACCAATCCAAAACAAGTAAGAAGTTATATTGTTAATTTAAAAGAAAATAATTACTCTGAAAAAACCATTAGTAGAAAAATCAGCACATTAAGAAGTTTCTATAGATTTCTCAATAAAATAAATACAGATTTTAATTTTTCTTTTTCAAGTATAAAAGTCCCTAAAATTCCAAAAAAAATAACCACTATCTATTCAGAAAAAGAGATGAATAGTCTTTTAGATCAAGAAGAATATTTTTCTCAAGATTTTAAAGGAATTAGAAACAAAACAATTATAGAATTATTTTATACCACTGGAATTAGAAAAACTGAACTTATAAATATTAAACTATCAGACTTAGATTTTTACAACAACCTATTAAAAATATTTGGTAAAAGAAGTAAACAAAGAAATATTCCATTAGCAGGTAAAATAATAAACCAAATTAAAGAATATTTAAAAGAAAGAGACTCCATTAATTCTGAAAGCGAATATTTATTTATTAATTTACAAGGAAATAATTTATCAAACAAAAGTGTGTATAATCTTGTAAATAATTATTTATCAATAGTTACAACAAAAAACAAAAAAAGTCCACATGTTTTGCGACACACCTTTGCATCACATTTAATTAAAAATGGAGCAGATATTGCAACAATAAAAGAATTATTAGGTCATAAGAATTTAATATCAACTCAGATTTATACTAGTTTAGATATAAATAATTTAAAAAAAGTGTTTAACCAAACCCATCCAAGGGCATTAAAACCATTAGAATTATGATAATTAACATTCAAGCTCTAAATTTTAAGGCAAATAGTCCTTTAACAGAGTATGTTCAAAAAAAAATGGATAAAATAAATTTATTGTATGATAAAGTATCATCTATAAGTGTTTATTTTAAATTATTAAACAACAATACAAAACAAAATAAATTCTCAGAATTTATTTTACATATTCCCGGAGAGGATTTAGTGGTTAAAAAACAAGGACAAAGCTTTGAAGAGTGTGTAGATTTATCTTTAGATGCTATAAAAATACAATTAGAGAAAGAAAAGAATAAAAAAAGAAAATAATTTTGTTTATTTAATAAAAACTTATTAGTTTTGCAATCCATTACCAAATAGTGGGTTGTTCTTTTTTTTATTGAATTGCCGATATAGCTCAGCTGGCCAGAGCACGTGATTTGTAATCTCGGGGTCGTGGGTTCGAATCCCTCTATCGGCTCTTGTTCTGCGTGTTACAATATAAGGGGAGATACTCAAGCGGCCAACGAGATCAGACTGTAAATCTGCTGGGAAACCTTCGCAGGTTCGAATCCTGCTCTCCCCACTTTTTTTCGCGGGAATAGCTCAATTGGTAGAGTGTCAGCCTTCCAAGCTGGATGTTGCGGGTTCGAGTCCCGTTTCCCGCTCTAATGTTGCGTGAGTACTATAAAGCATTTAGTATAAATGCCGGTGTAGCTCAGGGGTAGAGCGCTTCCTTGGTAAGGAAGAGGTCATGGGTTCAATTCCCATAGTTGGCTCTAAAAAGAATAAAGAATAAATGCTTTGTTAAATCTGTATTTATAACAGAATGAGCAAGGTTTTTTGTATTGCAATTGTATCAAAACAATAAAT
>JBGSBU010000089.1:0-5340 GCA_041730375.1 Solirubrobacteraceae bacterium | reverse complement strand
CGAGGATTTTTTATTAGCCGAAGAAAAAGGATATAATACTTATACAAAAGTTGAAGATGTTAAATGTGTAGCAGCACAAAATTGGTGGAAAGAAAAAAAAGAGTTTTGGTCTATTGTTAGAACAAAGTGGGAAAAGGAACTTTCTAATAAAAATCTTAAATTAAGAACAGAAGTATATGGAGAGCCTTTACATATGCATTTAGCTAAATTAAATTCAAAGGCTAATAAAGAAGATATAAATAAAGTTATAGATAGGTTTATTGATTTCTCAGAGTATTAATATATAGTAAGCTACAGAGAAAAAAATATGAAACTTTTTTTACCTTTTTTATTATTTGTAATTAGTCTTAATATATTCTGTCAGGATATAAGAGAGTCTTTAAAAATAAATGAATTAGAAGAGGTAATTGTTTCTTCAACTAGAACAGAAAGAAAGGTTTCATCTTTGCCTTTACCTACACAAATTATATCTGGTGAATTAATTAGGCAATCTGGTGTAAGTCGTTTAAACGAAATTATTCAAGAACAAAC
The DNA here is from genome assembly GCA_041730375.1 of Solirubrobacteraceae bacterium. Taxonomy (GTDB): domain Bacteria; phylum Bacteroidota; class Bacteroidia; order Flavobacteriales; family Weeksellaceae; genus JBGSBU01. Next base: position 4,809 of record JBGSBU010000089.1, on the reverse strand, counting down.
TGGTTTAATAATGGTTTCAGATTTTGGAGGTGGCGAAGGTATTCAAATGCAAGGACTGGATTCTGCCTATACTATGATTTTAGTAGACGGACAACCTCTAATTGGCAGAGTTGCAGGCACGTTAGATTTAAGTAGAATAACGGTTAACAACATAGAGAAAATTGAAATAGTTAAAGGAGCGTCTTCTTCTCTTTATGGATCAGAGGCTATAGCAGGAGTGGTTAATATTATTACTAAAAAATCTAATTTTAATAACAACGAGTTAACCGGAAATTTAAATTATAGAACAGCCTCCTTTAATACACTCGACTTTACTTCTTTTTTAGAATATGCATTTAAGAAAGTTAATTTTCAGCTTTTTCAAAATTATTTTAGTTCAGATGGCTATAATTTATCTAACAATAATTTTTTAAATACAGTAGAGCCTTACAAGAATTTAACTATTCAACCTAAAGTTCAAATTAATTTTTCTAATTCACTTAGTCTAAATTTTAATACTAGGTTTTATAACCAAAATCAAATAAATAAATCAATAATTAATAACAATAAATATAATGGAGAAAGCAAAATAAATGAATGGAATAATACCGTATTATTAAAACATACTATTTCTAATAAATTTAAAGCCGAGTACGATTTTTACGTCACAAACTATAAGGCAAACGAGTTTTTAAATAATGAAAATAATCTCTTATTTGATGAAAGTAAATTTAACCAATGGTTTTATAGACCAGAAATCAGAACCTTTTATAAACTGGGTAAAAAAAATATTTTAACAACGGGTATTGGCTTAAATAAAGAAACATTAGATAAAAATTTATTTAAAGAAGCAGCAGTTTTAAACTCCGAATATATTTTTAGTCAATTAGAACTGTTTATTGGTAAAAAATTAAATATTATTTCTGGTTTTAGGTTCGATCATCACAATCAATATCAATCTCAGTTTAGTCCAAAATTGGCAGTTAACTACCAATTAAACAATAATTTTTCTGTTAAATCTTCTTTTGGTTATGGCTATAAAGCACCAGACTTGAGACAACTATTTTTAGATTTCACAAATTCAAGCGTTGGATATTCTGTTTTTGGTTATAACGTTGCCTCAGAAAATTTAGCTTAGCTTCAAAGTCAGAATCTAATTTTGTTTTCAAATAATTTAGGCTTTTCCAATCCGTTAAAACCAGAAAGTTCCATTAACTTTAATTTTGGAGGATATTTCAAAAAAAATAAATTTCTATTAGATTATAATTTTTTTTATAACGCAATAGATAATTTAATAGATACTAGAGCAATTGCCCAAAAGGTTAGCGGGCAAAATGTATTTTCTTATTTTAATGTAGATAAAATTTTTACCTATGGAATAGAATTAAATTCTACCTATAAAATATCTCAAGATTTTACAATTTCTGCAGGTTATCAATACTTAATAGCAAAAGACAATACCATTTCTAAAAAAATTGAAGACGGAAATGTATTTGCCAGAAATCCTAATACGTTAGAGTCCTTTAGGTTAAACTCATCAGATTATTTCGGATTATTTAGTCGCTCTAAACACACAGCAAATATTAAATTAAATTATTTGGTAGAAGCCATTAAAACTAATATTAATATTAGGGTTTTATACAGAAGTAAATTTGGAAACTTTGATACTAATTCTAATACTGTATTAGATAAGTACGACTCCTTTATTAAAGGTTTTTTCTTAACCAACATTGCCTTAAACAAAGATTTTGCAAACGGGTTAAACCTACAAACAGGAATTAATAATTTATTTAATTACACAGATAAAACCAATATAGCTAATATGCCTGGCATACAATATTTTACAAGAATTCAATACCAATTTTAAAAATAAATAAAAACAACAAAAACCCAATCTTATGAATTATTTAAATCTTTCAAAACCAATTTTTCTTTTTATGCTATTCAGTTTTTTTATAAACTGTAGTAAAGAGGAACAAATTAAAAAAACCGAAATATTACCAACTACTTTAAAGGTTCAAACCTATGCCAATCTTTCGGCTCCACAAAGTGGAGGACAAGGGCAACCAGTTGCAGGATCGTTTACAAAATTTTGTTTCTCGAAAAATGAAATAGTTACAGACGATTCTTGGGATATTGCTTTTAGAGGTACAACTATTTTAGTGAATGGCGGCACAGCAATTGGAATAGCAGATGAACCAACCAGAACGGGCAGCGGTGGAGTAAGTACAGTTGATGGTATTTTTACCGAAGTAGCTACTGCAGAATCTTTAATATTTAAACAAGATGGCACAAGTGAGGCTTTATACGCAATTCCAATAGGAAGCGGTAAAGGTTGGTATACTTATAATTCCACAACAAATATTATTTCACCAACACCTGGCAAAGTATATGTAGTAAAAACACACGACGGTAAATATGCTAAAATGGAAATAATAAGCTATTATAAAGATGCTCCAGCAACCCCGGATGTTACCTCTTTATCAAGATATTTTACTTTTAGATTTGTTTACCAACCTAGTGGAACTGGCTTAAACTAAAATATAGGTTTTTTTTCAAGAAAAAGATAGCTACCCATTTTAAGGTAGTTATCTTTTTTATTAACTAGTTTATTTTTTTTACTTCTTTTCTAGAAATCAAGAAAATACTAGTGAGTACAAAAATGGTTCCAATGGCATGATAAATAGTGAACATTTCGTGTAAAATAAAAATAGAAAGCAAGATAGTTATAACCGGACCTATTGTCCCAATAATTGCCATATTCCCAGAACCTATTCTTTGTATGCCTTCTGCCATTAAAAAAGCTGGAATTACGGTGCTAAAAATTGCAATATTAAAACCAATTAAATAGGCTTCATCACTCATTTAAAATAAAGCACTAAAGCCTTTTTCACTAAAATAATGTATAAATACGGCAAAACAAGAGACTATCATACTTAGTGCAGTATAATAAATAGAGCCAAACTTTTTTATTACATTTTCGCTTAAAGATAAATATAAACCATATGCAATACCAGCTGCTAAAATATAAATAGAGCCTTTTAAAATGTTTAGATTAGAGGTTACTACTTTATCAGAATAATAAGCAATAGCAATGCCTAACCAACAAATGGCTATAGAAATAATTTGTGTTTTATTTATTTTTCTGTTATAATAAAGTGCACCAAAAATTAAAACAACAGAAGGATAGATAAAAAGAATAACTCGTTCCAAATTAGCTGTAATGTATTGTAAGCCAACAAAATCCCAATAACTAGCTAAATAATAGCCTAGAAAACCAGTAGAAGCAATTATAAAATGTTCTTTTAAGTTAGGTAACTTACTATTAAAATTGTTTTTCTTTTTAGTTTGAATAATAAGCACAATAAAGTAAAAAGGAAAGGAAAACAACATTCTAAGCATTAGAAAATCTAACCCATCTTGGGTTGATTTTAAGAAACCTAGCTTAATTAATATTGCTTTAGTAGAGTAGAAGAAAGCCCCAAAAACAACCATTAAAACTCCGTAGAATTTATATGTATTCATTTGGTTGTTTTTATTTTTTGGTGGTAGAATGTCTTTCTTTTAAAATATTAATTACATCATTCAGTTCAAAATTCTTATAATTTAATAGAATTAAATAATGAAAAAGTAGATCGGCAGCTTCGTTTAAAAACAAATCATTGTCGTTATTAAAGGTTTCTATTACTAATTCTACAGCTTCTTCGCCCACTTTTTGTGCGATTTTATTTTTTCCTTCTTTAAAAAGACTAGCTACATAAGAATTGGTTGCATTTTCTTGTTTTCTTAACTTAATAATTTCTTCTAATTTGTTTAGAAAGTCTAAACTAGATTTATCTTTATCTTCCATAATTTATTATTTGTTATATTCTTATGGGAATCTCTTTTTTTAAAAGGAACTCCTTAAGAACAGGTATTGATATTTCGTTAAAATGAAATATACTTGCTGCCAAAGCAGCATCTATAGACGTATTCAAAAATAATTCAGAGAAATGTTCCATTTTACCCGCACCACCAGATGCAATTATTGGAATGGAAATATTATTTCTCATCTCTGATAATGCTTCTATTGCAAAACCATTTTTAGTTCCATCATGATCCATAGAGGTAAATAAAATTTCGCCTGCACCTAATTGTTCAGCTTGTTTTATCCAAGAAAATAAATCTAATTTAGTTTTTATTCTCCCACCATTTAAGTAAACCCACCATTTGTTTTCTATAAATTTGGCATCCACGGCTAAGACTAAACATTGAGAGCCATAGGTAGATGAAATCTCTTTTATTAATTCTGGATTTTTAATTGCAGCAGAATTTACAGCAACTTTATCGGCTCCTGCTTTTATTATTTCATCAACAATTTCTAGCGAATTAATTCCACCGCCTACTGTAAAAGGAATATTTATTTCCCTGGCAATTTTTTTTACTAAATCTGTTAGTGTTTTCCTTTTTTCGTGAGTAGCTGTAATGTCTAAAAAAACCAATTCATCTGCACCAGATTTAGAATAAATTTTGGCTAATTCTATCGGATCGCCTGCATCTTTTAAGTCAACAAAATTAACACCTTTAACTGTTCTGCCGTTTTTTATATCTAAACAAGGAATAATTCTTTTAGTTAGCATTAACTATTAATTTAAGATGTAAATATGCAATTTTTTTTATAATTAGTTGAATAGTTTAAAAACTAAAATTTTAAAATATCGTTAATTTAGCTCGTTTTATCAAATTGTAATAATTTAATAGGAAATGATAAAAATCATATTTTTTATAAGGGAGGGTAAAGTGTTTTTTATACATTTATGATTATAAAATTTAGAGGTAAAAATCATGAAC
>JBGSBU010000088.1:0-5563 GCA_041730375.1 Solirubrobacteraceae bacterium | reverse complement strand
AGGTGGGAGAGTAGGTCGTCGCCAGTCTTTAATGAGAAACCCTCATACAAGTAATATTGTATGAGGGTTTTTTGTTTTTATACCATTTAAATAGGGAGCGGTTTAAGTTGTAAATATTCTTTGGAATAAGAATATTTATATTTTATGGAAATAATTCATTTAGATGTTAAGGTATGATTGGGAAAATATAACTAGATTAATTTTAAATGTTATTCAAATGACTGGACGTGTTATTTTAAATTAACAAACCTTAATGAAGAGTTTTAATAATTTTAATTATAATATTTTGAAGCCACCTATACTGGGTTTTATTTTCTGGTAATGGGCTGATGGCAATAATAAACAAATAATAAGGTTTTTAGTTAAATAATTTGCAATTAACCAATAGTAGACCAATAGGTTTGTTTAGAAATCGTTTTCTGTAAATAATATTTTAACTTTTTATTTTTCTCTAAATCAAGATTTATATCTTCTGTTAAGATAAAATCTACTGCTTTTTGTGCTAAATTAAATATAGATTGATCTTTTGTAATACTTGCTAATTTAAAAGGTAAAACCCCGCTTTGTTCTGTTCCTAGTACATTCCCTGGACCTCTTAATTGTAAGTCTACATTAGCAATTTCAAATCCGTCGTTTGTTCTAACCATAGTTTTTATTCTTGTATTGGCTTCGTCTGATAGTTTATCTTTAGTCATTAAAATACAAAAACTCTGGTTAGAGTCTCTACCAACTCTACCTCTTAATTGATGAAGTTGAGATAAACCAAATCTTTCAGAACTTTCTATTACCATTACAGAAGCATTTGGGACATTAACGCCCACTTCAATTACAGTTGTTGCAACCATAATTTGTGTATCTCCTTTAATAAATCTTTCCATTTCGTAAGCTTTATCAGCGGGTTTCATTTTTCCATGCAAAATACTAATTTTATATTCTGGTAAAGGAAAATCTCTACTTAAACTCTCATATCCATCCATTAAATCCATTAAATCAAGAGTGGAAGATTCTTCTATTAAAGGGTAAACCACATAAATTTGTCTGCCAATTAAAATTTGAGATTTTATAAAACTAATTACTTCTAATCTATGACTATTTTTTTTATGAAATGTTTTAATGGGTAATCTTCCAGTGGGGAGTTCGTCTATAATAGATAAATCTAAATCACCATAAACAGTCTTCATTAAACTTCTTGGAATTGGGGTAGCTGTCATAACTAAGTTATGAGGAAGTTTTTTGTTCTTTTTAATCAATTTTGCTCGTTGTTGCACTCCAAATCTATGTTGTTCATCAATAATACTTAGGCCTAAATTTTTAAATTTTACAGTATCTTCAATTAAAGCATGGGTACCTATTAAAATTTTAATTTCTCCATTTTCAAGGTTTTCAAAAATATAATTTCTTTCTTTTTTGTTAGTAGAACCTGTTAAAAGCTTAATATTAATATTTAAAGGGTTAACTAGTTTAGAAATTCCCGTAAAATGTTGATTGGCTAAAATTTCTGTTGGAGCCATTAAACAACATTGGTAATTATTATCTAAAGCAATTAACATAGAAATTAAAGCAACAATTGTTTTTCCGCTACCTACATCGCCTTGTAGCAACCTGTTCATTTGATATTCACTTCTTAAATCATTTCTAATTTCTTTTATAACCTTAATTTGTGCATTTGTTAATTTAAAAGGTAAATGCTTAGTATAAAAATCATTTACATAATGCCCTATATTGGTAAAAGGATAACTAATATTTTTTTTCTTATTGTATATTTTTCTTTGTTTTAGACTTAAATCAAAAAAGAAAAATTCTTCGAATTTTAATCTATTCTCTGCTTCGTTTAATTGTATTAAATTTTGTGGAAAATGTATCTTTAAAAAAGAATCATAACGTCCTATTAATCCGTAATTATTTTTAAATTCTTCCGAGAAAAAATCATCTATCTCAAAATTTATTTTAGTAAGAATAGTATTTATCCATTTTTGAATTGTTTTAGAAGAAATTCTTTTACTTTTAAATGTCTCGGGAATTGAGTAGACTGGTTCTAGGGTTTTAGTTTTTAGTTTAAAGCTTTCTAATTTTTCAATTTCGGGATGACTAACAGAAAATTTATTGCCAAAACTTTGAATTCTACCAAAAACAACAATTTCTTCGTTTGTTTTAACTTTACTTTGAATCCAACTATAATTTTTAAACCAAACCAGTTCTAAAATTCCTGTTTTATCTTCAAAAATAGCAACAAGTCTGCTACTCCCTTTTTGTCCTTTTACTTCTTTAAATTCAGTTATTTTACCAATAAGTTGAATTTCTGCTAATCCTGTATTTAATTCGCTAATAGTATAAAATTTACTTCTATCAATTAGTTTATAGGGAAAGTAATGGAGTAAATCTTTGTAGGTAGAAATATTTAAATATTTAAGTAAATATTCTGCATTTTTTTCTCCAATCCCATCAAGAAATTTAATGGGTGTGCTCAAAATACTATTCATTTATTGTAAATACTTTATTACTAATCATTAAATTAATTTTTAACTTCATAAGAATAATATGTTTAAATTATAAATTTTAAGTTTAATAATCTATTCTTGTATTTCATTTTTATAATAAAGCTATTTAATTTCATGGTTTTTAGAAAATGAAATTTGTTATCTAGGTTAAAAAATTATAGAATTTTAACTAAATTTGTAAATTAAGATTAAATTATTTTAATATAAATATAAAATGAATAAAATTCATATCGAGCGTCCAAACATGGACAATACTTTATATAATCAAAATTATGAACACGATAATTGTGGAGCAGGTTTTGTTTGTAGTTTAAATGGAGAAAAATCTAATGTTATAATTCATAAAGCATTACAAATTCTAGAAAGACTAGAACACAGAGGCGCGGTTAGTGCAGATGGTAGAACCGGTGATGGTGCAGGAGTAATGATTGATATCCCTCACGATTTTTTTGTGAAGGCTTGTCCAGAAATTAAATTCCCCAATCAAAGAGATTATGCTGTGGGCATGGTTTTTTTACCAAAAAAAATAAACCAAGTAACATTTATTAAAGAAAAATTTAATAAGTTATTAATTTCTAGAGGGCTTGAATTGCTTGGCTGGAGAGAGGTACCAGTTGTTAGCGAACAACTTGGAGTAATTGCACAAAGAACAGAACCAACTATTCAACAAATATTTGTTAAAAAACCTGATGGGTTATCTGATTTAGATTTTAGAAAAAAGCTTTTTATAGTTAGAAAAGAGTTAGAAAATAAAATTTGGAATTCTAAATTGTCAGAAAAAGACTTTTTTTATCTACCTAGCTTTTCTAATAAAACAATTGTATACAAGGGTTTAATTAGACCAGATTACATGTCTGATTACTACATAGATTTAAAAGATGCTGATTTAACAACCAGGATGGCTTTAGTACATCAAAGATTTTCTACAAATACCTTCCCATCATGGGATTTAGCCCACCCTTTTAGATATTTATGTCATAATGGCGAAATAAATACCCTAAGAGGAAATTTAAGTAAGATGAGATCTAGAGAAGAATTGTTTAAAAATGATAATTTCTTCGGTCAAGATGTATCTAAAATGTTACCAATTATAAAAGAAGGAAAATCTGATTCTGCTTCTATGGATATGGTAGTTGAGTTAATGCTTTTAACTGGTAGAACGTTACCAGAAGTAATGATGATGATGGTTCCTGAAGCTTGGGAGAAAGACAAAACCATGCCTCAAGATAAAAAAGACTTTTATTTATTTAATTCGTGTATTATGGAGCCTTGGGACGGACCAGCCTCCATTCCATTTACTGATGGAGATTACTTAGGTGCTCTTTTAGACAGAAATGGATTAAGACCATCTAGGTATTCTGTTACAAAAGATAGATATGTAATTATGTCTTCAGAAACTGGAGTTTTAGACTTAGAACCAGAAAACATACTCTATCATGGTAGATTAGAGCCAGGAAAAATGTTCTTGGTTGATATGAATAAAGGATTAATAGTTGAGGATTACGAAATAAAAAAAGAAATTACAGGAAAACAAAACTGGAAAAATTTTATTGATAATAATTTAGTTGAATTAAAAGATTTACCAGAACCCACTGTAAAAACACCAATACCTTTCTTAGATTTATTTACAAGAAAAAAATTATTTGGATTTACAGAAGAACAAATTCAGTCCATTGTTCATCCAATGCTAGAAAAAGGAAAAGAGCCTATGGGGTCTATGGGAATGGATACACCTTTAGCTGTTTTATCTGAAAAACCTCAATTGCTTTTCAATTATTTTAAACAATTATTTGCACAAGTAACCAATCCACCTTTAGATGGAATTAGGGAAGAAATAATTACCGATATAAGTATGGTCTTGGGAGCAGACACCAATATTTTTGAAAATTCAGAAAAACATTGTAATAAACTTAGAATTCTTAATCCAATTTTATCAAATGATGAATTAAACAGAATTAAATCTTTAAATAAAAATGGATTAAAATCAGTAGTTATTCCAACTTTATACGAACATGGCAAAGGAACAGAAGAGTTACAACAAAAATTAGATAGAATTGTAGAAAGTGCTGTAAAAGAAATAGATGACGGAGCTTCTATCATTATACTATCTGATAGAGGAGCAACGCCAGATATGGCACCAATTCCTTCTTTATTAGTATGCTCATACGTTCATCATTCTTTAAATAAATTTAAAAAAAGATCTCAGTGCGATATCATAATTGAATCTGGCGAGCCAAGAGAAATCCATCATTACGCTTGTTTATTTGGTTATGGAGCAAGTGCAATTTGTCCTTTTTTATTGTACGAAATATTAGAAGAAGAAATAAAAAGCGATCAAATTAAAGTAAAATCTTTTGATGAAGCAGTTAAAAATTACCAAAAAGCCGTTAAAGACGGAGTAGTTAAGGTAATGAATAAAATAGGTATTTCAACATTAAGATCATACCATTCGGCTCAAATTTTTGAAATATTAGGATTAAGTAAAGATCTATCAGAAAAATATTTTCCATATACTTCATCTAGAATAAAAGGAATAGGAATATTACAACTACACAAAGAAATTTTAATGCGAGTTGAATATGCGTTTCCTAAAAATATAAACCAAAAAGACAATCCCCTAGAAATTGGAGGCGAGTATAGATGGAGAAGAAATGGAGAAGAACACATGTTTAATCCAATAACTGTAGCTAAACTTCAACAAGCAGTTAGACAAAATAAACCAATTGTTTACAAAGAATATTCTGATTTAATTAATGAGCAATCTAATAAATTAATGACCATTAGAGGGTTGTTGGATTTCACAAAACACGATCCAATACCTATAGACGAGGTTCAGCCTTGGACAGACATTGTGAAAAAATTTAAAACCGGAGCCATGTCTTATGGTTCGATTAGCAAAGAAGCTCACGAAAATCTTGCCATAGCAATGAACAGGATCGGAGGTAAAAGTAACTCTGGCGAAGGTGGAGAATTTGCAGACAGATTTCAAAAAGACATAAATGGAGATTGGAGAAATAGTGCTATTAAACAAGTAGCATCAGGTAGATTTGGAGTTACTTCTAACT
>JBGSBU010000087.1:0-5702 GCA_041730375.1 Solirubrobacteraceae bacterium | reverse complement strand
GTTTATATTGGTGGTGGAAGTGAAATTAGTTACTGGCTTCAACTAAAACCTTTTTTTGAGACTCAAAATGTTTTATTTCCTATATTAATGGTAAGGAATTCAATACTATTGGTAAAAGAAAAACAAGTTAAAAAACTTAATTCTTTAAAAATATCGTGGGAAGATTTATTTTTACCTATTGATTCTTTAATAAACCTAAAAATAAAAGAAAAATCTACTTTAAAGATTCCTTTTTTAGACTTAAAAAAAGAAATAACTAAACTCTATTCTAAAGTCTCTAAAAGAGCCACAAAAACAGAAAAAACTTTTCTTTTTTTAGTTACTGCTCAAAAAGTTAGGCAATTAAAAGCCATAGATTTATTAGAAAAAAGATTGTTAAAAGCAGAAAAAATTAAATACAACCAAGACACAAAAAGAATTATAGAAATAAAGTCTTCATTATTTCCTAATAACTTACTTCAAGAAAGAACTATGAATTTTTCTGAATTTTATTTAGAACATGGAAATCAACTTTTTAATAAAATTTATACTTCTATTAAACCACTTGATTTTAATTTTACTGTAATAGTTTTATAATAAAATGGCTACATTTGTTTTCTAAATTGTATAGTTACAACATATATTTATAATGATTTATAATAAAGTATTCCTTTTTACTGTTATTTTCTCTTTTAGTGTATTTGCACAAAAAATATACCACAAAGTGCAACAAAAAGAAACTTTGTATGGTTTATCTAAAAAATATAACATCTCTATTGATGAAATTAAAAAATTAAATCCGTTAATAGAAAACCAAGATTTAAGTATTAACCAAGAAATAGTTGTAAAAAATAATACTTCTAACACCACACATTTGGTTAAAGAAAAGGAAACAATTTATGGTATTTCTAAAAAATATAACCTCACCGTAAATGAATTGATTCAATTAAATCCAATCTTAAATAAAGAAGAATTAAAACTTAATCAACTTTTATTTATCTCTAAAGGTAAATTAAAAAATACCCAAAAAATCACTTTAAATAAAAGCAATTCAGAAGACATTCATATTGTTTTAATGCTACCTTTTAACCCAAGTGAAAATAAAGAAAATATTCAGAAAATTTCTAATGAATTTTTAATTGGGTCTAAACTAGCCATAGATTCACTTTCTAAAGAAGGAAAAATAATTCATTTAAAAGTATTTGACACAAAAATGAACGATGAAATTATTACAAATTTTATTAATGAATACGACTTTAAAACTGTAGATGCAATAATAGGTCCAATGTTTAAAAAAGAAATGAATTTAGTTCTAAGTTTATCGGAAAAATCTATTCCTATTTTTTCTCCTTTTTCCAATTCAGAAAGTTTGTTAGAAAACCGTAATATTTATATTACCAAGCCAGTAGAAAATAGTTTTGTAGAGAAAATTGTTGAAGATATTCAGAAAAATTATGTTAATGAACAAATTAAAATTATTACAACAGAAAAAGAGCAAAAATCTGCTTTTCTAATAAAAAATAAGTTTTTAGAAAAATACCCCGAGTCTGAAATAGAAATTATTTTTGATATAAACAAACTTAAAGAAAATTTTCAATTACAGGAAAATAAAGATACATCAACCGTTTATGTGTTAGCTTCGCAAGAAAATAAATTAGTGGAAAGTTCTATTGATTTCTTGTATAATGATTTGTATCTAAATCAATTTAAAAATTTTAAATCTTATTCTTTAGATTATTTACCTTTATTTGATGAAAAAATTAACCTTCTTAAAAAAATGAATTTTGTATATGGAATTCATCAAAAAGTTAATTTAAATGGACTTAGCGAAAAAATAATACTCAATAAAATTAAAAATAATAGCTGTTTAGAAAATTCTAAACATATAAAATACGGATACGATGTGGTTTTTGATGTAATTGATAGGATGGATAAATCAGGCAAAATAATTGATATTGAACTTCCAAAGAATAGACTTTCTTCTAAATTTGAATATAAAAAAGAAAACAAAGGACATATTAACAAAGGCATAAAATTGGTTAAATTACTCGATTTTAAAAACGATACCTTTTAAATTAATTAAATTAACTTTTGTTGGTATTAAATAAAAAAATATAAAAAGTGAATAATCAAGCTTCCTACATTTTTTCAGTAAGATCAAGTCAAATATTATCAGAAAAAATTGCTAAATTCTATGGAACCGAAATAGGGAAAATGAGTTTTTTAGAATTCAGTGATGGAGAATTTCAACCCTGCCTAGAGCAATCTGTTAGAGGAGCAAGGGTATTTTTAATCGGCTCTACCTTTCCTAATGCAGATAACCTGATGGAACTTTTATTAATGTGTGATGCTGCAAAAAGAGCATCAGCAGATAAAATTACCGTTGTTATTCCTTATTTTGGATACGCAAGACAAGATAGAAAGGATAAACCAAGGGTACCAATAGGTGCAAAACTTGTTGCAAATTTATTAAGTGCTGCGGGTGCAACCAGAGTTATGACAATGGATTTACATGCCGACCAAATACAAGGTTTTTTCGAAATTCCGGTAGACCATTTATACAGCTCCTCTATTTTTATTGATTATATAAAATCTTTAAATCTAGATAATCTAGTAATTGCCTCACCAGATATGGGAGGGGCAAAAAGAGCAAAAAGCTACTCTAATTATCTCGATGCTGAAGTTGTAATTTGTTTTAAAGAAAGAAAAAAAGCAAATACAATAGATTATATGACTTTGATTGGAAATGTAGAAAATAAAAATGTAATTTTGGTAGATGACATGATTGATACAGCTGGAACAATAACCAAAGCTGCCAATTTAATGATAGAAAAAGGAGCTAAAAGCGTTAGGGCAATATCTACACATGGTATATTATCTGGCAACGCAATAGAAAGAATAAATAAATCTCAATTAAAAGAATTAATCATAACAGACTCAATTCCGTTAAAAGATATTAGCAATTCTAAAATTAAAGTACTATCTTGCGCTCCTCTTTTCGCCGAAGTAATGAAACTTGTGCATAACAAAGAGTCTATAAGTAAAAAATTTTTATAACAATATGAAATCTATAACTATCCAAGGAACAAAAAGAGAAATCGTAGGTAAGAAAGCCTCAAAAGCACTACGTAATGCTGAACAAGTGCCTTGTGTTGTATATGGCAACTCTGAATTAACTCATTTCTCTACAGACGAGAAAAGCTTTAAGGATTTAGTTTACACACCAGATACAAACACGGTTAACATTGTACTTGACGGCAATGAAAAAATTGATGCAATTTTAAAAGATGTTCAATTCCATCCGGTATCTGATAAAATTTTACATGCCGATTTTTACAAATTAGATCATTCTAAACCCATTTCTATTGAAATTCCAGTTAAATTAGTTGGAAGAGCAAAAGGAGTTGCTAATGGAGGTAATCTGTTGTTTCCAATGAAAAAAGTAAAAATAAAAGCACTTCCTGCTAATTTACCAGATGAAATAGAAATTGATGTAACTCCACTAAAAATTGGTCAGAAAGTTTATGCTTCTGCTCTAAAAAACGATAAATTTACTTTGATTCAATCTGATAATGCAGTGGTACTATCTATTAAAACCTCTCGTTTAGCAGTTAAATCAGCCGATGTAGAAGAAGAAGATAATTCTACAGAAGTTGTTAAAGTTACGCCTATCTACAAATAAAATTAATTTCTAAGTATTTACCTTAATTAAAAAAACCCATGAATATTCATGGGTTTTTTATTTTAACTAAATGAACCAACTATTAACTCACGAATTCTTTATGAATATTGCTTTAACAGAAGCAAAAAATGCCCTACTTAAAAACGAAGTGCCTATTGGGGCTATTATTGTTTGCCAAAATAAAATAATTGCAAAGGCTCACAATTTAACAGAAACACTAAACGACGCAACTGCACATGCAGAAATGCAAGTAATAACGGCTGCTGCTAGTTATTTAGGAACAAAATACCTAAAAGAATGTACTCTTTATGTTACTTTAGAACCTTGCAACATGTGTGCTGGTGCTTTATATTGGTCTAAAATAGATACTGTTGTGTTTGGTGCAAAAGATAAAAAAAATAAAACACTTTCTTTATATCACCCTAAAACAAAAATCATAGCTAATATAAAAGAGAAAGAATGTTTAAACTTAATTAAAGAATTTTTTAAAAACAAAAGATAATTTTTACTTTAAATTAAGTAAAAAATAAAGAGATTAATTGAATTTAGATTTTAAAGTTAACCAAATAAAGCTAAATGCAATAAAATAATAAACTATTTATGAAGTTTTTATTTCATTAAGAACTTTTAATTATATATATTTGTATTTAAATAATTATTAAAACAAATTAAATGAAAAAGAAAATCTTATTAATCGGTGTTGTATTTGCAAGCATTTTTGCAACAGCACAAGAAGTTGATACAACTACAGCTCCTACTCCAGCACCTACAACAGTAGCTGGTATAAAAGTAGAAGGGTATGTTGATACTTACTACCAGTCTAATTTTGGCTACAATAAAGGAAAAGGTACTAAAAAAAACGGAGATGTTTTAAACAATGGTTTAAGCCCATACTCAGATTCATTTGAATTAGGTAATGTTAATTTAAAATTATCTAAAGATTTAGGAAAAGTTGGTTTTGTTGCTCAAGTTGGTTTTGGTTCTAGAGCAGAATTTGCTAACTACAATGCACTTGGTCAAAATTCAAATACTGCAATCATAGTTCAACAAGCTTATGTTTATTACAAGCCATTTTCTAAAGTAACCTTAACTGCGGGTAACTTCTCTACTCATGTTGGGTACGAAGTAATTGATGCACCAAAAAACTTCCATTACAGTGTTTCTAACTTATTTCAAAATGGTCCATTCTACCACCAAGGAGTAAAAGCTGATTTTGATTTAGGAAAAGGATTTGGTTTAATGGTAGGAGCTTTTAACCAAACAGATATTAAATCAAATGCTCAAGCTGGTAGCAACGCTTTAAACGGTGGAGCTCAGTTAAAATATAACTCTGGCAATTTTAATGCATACTTAAACTATGTTGGAGGATTAAGTGCAGCTACTGCTCTTGTACCAGTTAGAAACCAAATTGATTTTGTTGCAGACTATAAAGTTGATAAAGTTTATTTAGCCTTTAACCCAACCTATGTTACTTTTAACCCAAGAGTTGGTGACCCAACAGAATGGTTTGGTGGTGCTTTATATGCACAATATGCAGTTAACGACATGGTTTCTTTAGGCTTCAGAACAGAATATATTGATAATGCTGATTCTATAGGTTTAACAACTGGAGTTGGAAACTTATCTGGTGTTGCTGATAAAAGCATGTGGAGCCATACAATTTCTGCTCCTTTAACTTTAGCTCCTGGCTTTAGATTAGTACCAGAGTTTAGATTAGATACTGCACAAAACAATATCTATAGAAACAATAAAGGCACTTTACAAGACAAACAGTACACTCTTGGTTTAGCTGCAATGTATAGCTTCTAATTTATTTTAAAAACTTATTCTTAAATAAAAAAGCCATCTATTTTAGATGGCTTTTTTATTTTTACTTAATTACTACTGCTTTAAAATATCATTAATAATTTTTAAATGGTGTTTGGTATGTAATTCTAACATCCAAAATGAAGCTTTTTTATTTAAATCTCCAAAATAAGGATGCGTAAAAAATGCATTTTTATCAACTTTATTTAATTCTAATAACTTACTTCTAACTTTT
>JBGSBU010000086.1:0-5804 GCA_041730375.1 Solirubrobacteraceae bacterium | reverse complement strand
CATTCATCAACCTTGGGAATTCAGTGAAATGACCAGAAGATTTGCGCTCTTGCTTGCCGCCGCCGCCACCTTCACGGCTCTTGAAAATATTTTATTCTATTTCCTAAATCTAATTGTATTTGTTTTATGGCTTGATTTATTCTATCGGGCGATGTAACAAAAATATTTGTTGGGTAAATATTTATTGCCTCTATAGACTCTTCCACGTTTTTACCGTTTGCGTTTAAGTAATTTATTTTTTCTATTTCGTCGCCATAAAAAATTACTCTAATGGCATTATCAGAATAAACAGGGAAAATATCTACTGTATCGCCTTTAACTCTAAAATTTCCTTTGCCAAAATCTATTCCCGATCTAGAATATAAAGCATTAACCAATTCTTGTAAAAATTTTGTTCTTGTAATCTTTTTTTTAACGGCAACAATTACTGTACTTTTTTCAAATTCCTTAGGATCGCCAATTCCATATAAACAAGAAACCGAGGCTATGGTTATTATGTCTCTTCTGCCAGAGAGTATGGAAGAAATTGTACTTAATCTTAATTTTTCTATTTCTTTGTTAATAGATAAATCTTTTTCTATGTAAGTTCCAGAAGAGGGAATGTATGCTTCTGGTTGGTAATAATCATAATACGAAACAAAATATTCTACTGCATTATTTGGAAAAAACTCTTTAAATTCTAAAAATAATTGGGCGGCTAATGTTTTATTATGAGCTAAAATTAAGGTGGGTTTTTGTACTTCATTAATTACGTTTGCTATGGTAAATGTTTTTCCAGAACCTGTTACGCCAAGTAATGTTTGGTGTTTTTCTTGGTTAACAATCCCCTCACATAATGCTTTTATGGCCTGTGGTTGATCGCCAGTTGGTAGAAAGTCGCTAGAGATTTTAAATTCCATTCTATAAAATTAATACTATTCTTTTGATTTAAAATTGAGATTACACATTAATTATGTTTGATTGAAATAGATTTTACAATTTTTATAAATATATTTACGGTAATTAAAATTTAAAATGAAAATAATAAATTCAATCTTGTTTGTTTCTTTAATTATTTTTACCTCTTGCACAACTGGTAAAAATACAATTACTTCTACTTTAACTCCTAAATCGCAGGTAGAAAATTTATTGAATACCGGAGCCAATTCTGCCTACTCTATTTTTGGAAATTCTACAGATTTTTTATCTAATGCATTAATTGAAGCTGTAATGCCACAAGGATTAAAGGATATTAACACTAAACTAAGTCAATTAGGGTTAAATTCTGTTGTAGAGAAACAAAAAGAAATAATTGGTAAAGTAGCATTAACTTCTTTAACCACGCTGAAACCATTGATTTCTAATGCCATTAAAAATATTACACCCACCGATGCAATAACTATTTTAAGTGGAGAAAAAGGAGCGGCAACAAACTTTTTAAGACAAAAAACAGAAGTACAACTAATAAAAAATTTAACACCCATTGTATCTAACGAATTAAATAAATTGGGACTAACTAAAATTATGAATTCTGCCACTGGAGGAAATTCAACGGCTATTAATAAAATAATTGGTACTTTATTAAATTCTAAAACCAATGAAAATGCTACCAATCAATTAGATAATTTAGTAACCAACCAATTAGTAAACGGATTGTATAATGTGGTGCTAGATTCCGAGAAAAACAACAATTTAATTAGTAACGGAATAAACTCTATTTTAAAAGGTTTAAAATAATTAAAAATTATTTCTACTGTCTTTATTATTTTTAGACAATTAACTTTCTTCTACTTTTACAATCTTATTTATCATTCCTTTAAAGATAAATCCATGAAAAGGTAACACCGCATACCAATAAATTCTTCCTTGTAGACCTGTGGGACGAAAGGTTGCTGTTTGTGTTACCTCATTATTATCTATTTTAAATTCTAACCATGCTTCTC
The DNA here is from genome assembly GCA_041730375.1 of Solirubrobacteraceae bacterium. Lineage (GTDB taxonomy): Bacteria > Bacteroidota > Bacteroidia > Flavobacteriales > Weeksellaceae > JBGSBU01. The sequence goes on along the minus strand of JBGSBU010000086.1, from coordinate 3,882 downwards.
CTGGTAAAATCATTTCTGCATACAATAGTAATCTTTTCTCTGTTTTGTTTGCAACCATAACACGCCAAAAATCTAAAGCTTCTCCAGAATTTATTTCGGTATCGTTTTTTCTACCTCTTCTCATTCCAACTCCTCCAACTAACTGGTCTAAAAGACCTCTAATTTCCCAAAGCCAAGTACCATAATACCAACCTTTTTTTCCACCAATAGACCAAATTTTTTCTAGTGCCGTATTATTTTCTTTTAGCTTTCTTTTTCTAACATCTTTGTAACAACCATTGGTTGGTACTTCTATAAAGTTAGAAATACCCTGTTTTAATAAACTACTTGTTTGTGCATCTTTCCAGCTAGAAAGCACTTGATTTTGTTCTATTTTATCAAATGCCATTTTTATTGCCTTGTCGTAACTAATTAATTTAATATTAAGTAATTCTGCTAAAGAATTTGGTTTACAAACTACTTCTATCTTCATACTATTTACTAAGTTTTTTGCCAAAGCATAAGAAGTTGCGGTAACAAAAAATAACCAATAAGAGGATATTCTTGGTGTCATTACCGGAACAATAATAATACGCCTTTTTAATCCTCTAATTTTAGAAAAACGCAAAAGCATTTCTTTATAAGATAAAATATCGGGTCCGCCAATGTCGTAACTCTTATTAAATGTTTCTTCTTTATTAATTACACCTATTAAAAATTCTATAACGTTTCTAATAGCAATGGGTTGACATTTAGTACTTAACCACCTAGGGGTAATCATAAAAGGTAATTTTTCTACTAAATCTCTAATAATTTCAAATGAAGCACTTCCGGAACCTACAATAATTCCAGCTTTTAAAGTAGTGAGAGCAAAACTAGATTCTGCTAAAATGGTTTCAACATTTTTTCTCGATGATAGATGTTTAGATAACTCTACGGTATTTGTTATACCGCTTAAATAGATTGCTTGTTTTGCCTTTGTTTTTTCTATACATTCTTTAAAATTTATAGCACAAATTTCCTCCATATTTCCAAAATCTCCACTTTTTGTAGACATTGAATGAATTAAATAATAGGCTACATCAATGTCTATTGGTATGCTTGCCAAACTTTCTTTGTTAAGAAAATCAGCCTCTATTATTGATATTTTCGCTAAATTATATGTTGAATTATTAAACCTATTTTTATCTCTTACACAACAAATAACCTCGTGGCCTTGATCTAATAAAACTGGTAATAGCCTTTGAGCAATATATCCTGTTACGCCAGTTAATAAAATTTTCATATAAATATTTATTTTAAATTTAACTATAAAAAATCTATAACCAATTATTTACAGCTTTGTTTAATTATCTAATTTATAAACCAATAACCTTATTAAAAGATTGTATTTTATTTAAATGATTATTATAATTTACAAAGAGTATGCACCGCATTTAGATTATTGTCTTTGTAGGGTTTCATCCCAGATTGTGTAAGTGGATTATATGCACCTACTCTATCAGTCCAAAAGGCATTAAAAGCTTTAGCTGGATTATTATGTTGTTGTAAATAAGAAAGATAATTTTCTAAATCTTTAATTACGTCTTGTTGGTAGGGCTTTAGCTCCATTTATCTATTTTTTAATATTTGAAGCAATCTGTCGTTTATAAAATAATTGCTTTTTCCTATTTTTATTTTTTTTAAAAATTGGTTTTCATCATTAACTAAAGCATTCAAATAAGTGGCAGCTGTATTTCTATGCACATTTAATTCTCTTTCTATAGATTCAATTTTTGTGTACGGATGTTTAAAAATGGTATTAATTAAATCGTGACTATAAAATTTATGATTGGCTCTTATTTTTTGTTTGTATTCATCCATCAATAATTTAATGTTGTTTACCACCACAATGCTTTCTTTTGCTGTTAGTTCAACTCCTTTTAGCATCCATACAATCCATTCTTCCCATTTGTTATCTGTTCTTACTTCTTGTAACAATCTGTAATAATCTGCTTTATTTTTTATAATGTAACTGCTTAAATACAATACTGGAATATCTAATAATTGTTGATGCACCAAGTACAACATGTTTATAATTCTACCTGTTCTCCCATTGCCGTCGTAAAAAGGATGAATGCTTTCAAACTGATAATGAATAATTGGCATTTTAATTAAAGCATCTACTTCGTGAAAAGAGAAATCGTTTATATAAATTTCTAAATTAGATAATAATTCAACTATTTCAAGATGATTCTGAGGTGGCGTAAAAACCACTTCCTGCGTTTTTGGATTTTTTAAAACCGTGCCAGGTATTTTTCTTACAGGATGATTGGGCGAAACAATTTCTTGTATTTTTTTGATATCGTTAATAGTTAGAATGCCTTTTTCTTTTATTATTGAAAATCCTAGTTTTAATGCTTTTGCATAGCTTTGTGCTTCTTTTGCGGCTTGCGATATGTTTTCATCTTCTACAACAGATTGGTACAGTTCATCATCGGTGGTTACAATATTTTCTATTTCATTACTGTCTTTTGCTTCTTGCAAGGCTATGGTATCTATAAGTATTTGCGAATTGGGTATCTTTTTTATTTCTCCTCTCAATTCTCCTAATGCTCTACTTGCCAAAATCAAGCTTTTTAAAATAGGTATACTTTCTACATTAATTGTTGGAGGTAATGCTGAAACTTGAAATTTATCCATTACACTATTTTTTATATACACAAAGTAACACATTTTTTTGTGTATGTTTTTATTTCGCACACAAAAAAACGCATTTTCTTGTGTGCGTTTTTATTTCATGCACAAGTAATTACATTTTCTTATCCACGTTTTTATTTCATACACAAAAAAAACGATTTTTCTTATACACGTTGCTAAAACCTAGTTATATCTCTTGGTGTTTTTTTGAAAATAATGTGGTATTTACTCATTAGCTTTTCATCTAACAAACAATTATCGGCATAAATAATGTATTGCGCTGCTTTGGTTTTTAATTTTCTTAAAAAACTTTCATCTAATGTGGTTATAGCATTAGTATCATAATAGAAATAATAGGCAGTTTGTTCTTTTGTACCTAATAAATATTGTTTGGCGAATACTTCAATATCTGCAAAGAATAAGAATAAAATTCGTTTAAAAGATTTGCATTAATGTCTATTGGGTAAACTATAGTTTTTTTCTTGTGGTTTAAAAATAACATTAATTTTCTAAATGAATTTTTATACCGAAATGCAAGTTCTTTATTTTTGCCTAATACATAAAGATTAAGATAAAATTGTAAATCTTTTTTTTGTTTTTCTAGTTCCGGATTAATAAAGTTTTTTAACCAATATTTATCACAAACCCCATCATATAAATTATAAGAATCTAATAATTTTGTTTTAAATAACTCTATCTGTATTTGTGGATTTTTTTAACTCTGCGGTTTTTGGATTGTTTAATGCTTTCTTTTTTATACTCCAATTACTCTCTAAAACAGACCATTTAGTTCTAGCCTATAAATCTATTTTTTTAAAAGTATCTATAAGACTAATGTAAATATTCTTAACGTCTTACCTCTCTTTTATTGAATAACTTAAACTCGCCATGTAGCAAATTTAAAATTTTCCCGCTATTTTCCCGTTAAATTTGAATAAATAAGAATGTTTTATGTTCTTTTAAAACAATAAAGCCACCTAATTTTGTTTATTAGATGGCTTTTGTGAGTAAATAAGAATGTTTTATGTTCTTTTAAAATCAACTATTTGCGGAGAGAGAGGGATTCGAACCCCCGGACCTGTAACAGTCAACAGTTTTCAAGACTGCCGCATTCGACCGCTCTGCCATCTCTCCATTTATTTTTCATTATTTATAATAACGTGCGCAAATTTATCATTCCTATTTGTATTAAACAAACTTTTCTTTAAATATCTATCTCTATTT
>JBGSBU010000085.1:0-5903 GCA_041730375.1 Solirubrobacteraceae bacterium | reverse complement strand
GTTAAAAACAAAGTAGCTCCACCGTTTAGAATAGCAGAATTTGATATAATGTATGGAGAAGGAATATCTAAAATTGGAGAAATTTTAGACCTTGGTGTTGATAAAGGACTTATTAAAAAAAGTGGTTCTTGGTATAGCTATAACGAAACAAAATTAGGTCAAGGCAGAGATTCTGTAAAAGAACTTATGAAAGATAACCCTGAACTTTTAGAAGAACTAGAAATTAAAATTAAAGAACTAATTAAATAAATTATATAATTTCTCTAAATTTAAACGCATTGAATAGCTTAACTTTTTTAGGAACTGGTACTTCGCAAGGAATACCTGTAATTGGTTCAAATCATCCTGTTTGCAACTCTATAAATAAAAAAGATAAACGTTTAAGAAGTTCTGTTTTATATTCTGTAAATAATAAAAATATATTAATAGATTGTGGGCCCGATTTTAGATACCAAATGCTATCTAATAATATAAATCATATAGACTCAATTCTATTTACACATGAACACAACGATCATGTTTTAGGTTTAGACGATATAAGACCAATTGTATTTAGAAGCAAAAAAAATATGCCAATTTATGCAAATGGAAGAGTACTAAATGAACTAAAAAAAAGATTTCCTTATATTTATGAGCCTATTAAATATTTTGGAATTCCAAGTGTCGATGAACATGAAATTATAAATGAATTTCTAATAGACGAAATAAAAATTGAACCCATCAACATAATGCATGGTAGACTTCCTATTTTAGGATTTAAAATTTTTAATACTGCTTACATAACTGATGCTAGCTATATTGCGGATGAAGAAAAAAGTAAAATAAAGAACCTAGATATTCTTATCATAAATTCTTTAAGAAAAGAACCAGAACATTTTTCTCATTTCACATTAAATCAAACATTAGAAGTTATTAAAGAACTAGCTCCTAAAAAAGCCTATATTACTCACATAAGCCATCAATTAGGTTTTCATGATGAAGTACAGAATGAATTGCCAGAAAATGTTTTTTTATCTTATGACGGACTTACTCTTAATTTCTAATCATATTAATTAAAAAATTATATATTTGCAAACTTAAATCTATGCCCAGATGGCGGAATTGGTAGACGCGCTGGATTCAAAATCCAGTTTTGGTAACAAAGTGTGGGTTCGATTCCCACTCTGGGTACTTTAATTCTTTCTTAACAGATTTTTTAAAATAATAGTAAAACAATTTTTTAGTATATTTATTTTATAATTTAAATCAATATAAAGTATGTTAGGTTTTGATCCAATTTACATGGTTATTACCGGTGTTTTCTCTGTTATAAGCTTGGTTGTAAGCAATAAACTTAAATCTAAATTCCAATTCTACTCTAATACTCAATTATCAAATAGAATGAGTGGTAAAGAGATTGCAGAAAAAATGTTAAAAGATAATGGTATTTTTGATGTTGTGGTTCAATCTGTAAGTGGTCATTTAACAGATCATTACAACCCAGTTAACAAAACAGTAAATTTATCAGAAAACGTTTACAATAGTACCAGTGCTACTTCTGTTGCAGTTGCTTCTCACGAGGTTGGGCATGCTGTGCAACACGCAACAGGTTATAATTGGTTAATGATGCGTTCAAAATTAGTTCCAATTGTAAATATTTCATCTAAATTTTGGATTTGGATTGTTATGGGGGGGATGTTTTTAATGAATGCAAATAATTTTGGACTTGGACAAACTGTTGTTTTATTAGGTTTAGGCTTATTAGGAATAGCTACTTTATTTAGTTTCATAACTCTTCCGGTTGAATACGACGCAAGTAATAGGGCTTTAGAATGGCTTAAAACAAAAAATATGTTATTACCAGAGGAGTATATTGGTGCAGAAGATTCTCTAAAATGGGCTGCAAGAACTTACCTGGTTGCTGCTATTGGCTCTCTTGCAACACTAGTATATTTTGCAATGAAATTTTTAGGAAATAATAGAAAAGAATAACTCAACTAATTTTTAAAATTTAAAATAATGTTAAAAAAGTTTATTGCCTTTTTCTTTCTAATAGGCTTTAAAAAAATTAGAATAGACTCAAATAAAATAAAAGGTACGGTAATGATTTGTGCTCCGCATACCTCTAATTGGGATTTCCCCAATGCAATAAGTTATTTTTGGCATGTTGGTTTAGATATAAAATTTTTAATTAAAGATGATTATATTAAAAGTTTTTGGTTAGGCTGGTTAATAAAATGGATGGGGGGTATTGGCGTAGATAGATCTCAAAAAAATGATTTAGTAACTTATAGTAGTAATTTATTTAAAGAAAATCCCGATTTAATTTTATTGATAACCGCAGAAGGTACTAGAGCAAAATCTAGTAAATGGAAATTAGGATTTTATCATATTGCTTTAAAAGCTAATGTTCCTATTTCTTTAGCATTTATGGATTGGGAAAAAAAAGAACTTGGAATTAATAAAATAGTTTATCCTAATCAAAAAGAAAAAAAAGAACTTTTTAAAGAAATAGAAGAATTTTACGCTGATAAAAAAGGGAAATTTCCAGAAAATTTTACTTCAAATATTGAATAATTTTAACGTTAATTTTTTTTAACTAAAATGGAAGAACAAAAATATTTAACGATTTTAAATGCTTTTGGGGAAAATAATTTTCAAAAAACATTAGGTTTAACTTTCACCTCACTAAATTTAGATGAATTAACTTGTGAAGCTGATTTTATTGTAAAAAAAGAACTGTCTCAACCAATGGGTTTAATTAATGGTGGGGCTTCTGCTGGAGTAATGGAAACAGTTGGTAGTGCATTAACTAGTCTTTTTGTAAATTTTTCGGTTGAATATAATTTGGGACTATCCCTAAATGTAAGTCATATTAAAAGTGCAAAGATTGGTGAAAAACTAACTGCTTATGCAAAAATAATTCATAAAGGAAGAAAAACCCACATTATTAAAATTGATATAAAAAATATAGAAAACAAACTAATATCTACTGGTACTCTTACCAATATGATTATTTCAAACTAATATTTTCTTTTATGAAAATTGGTAGATTAAATGAAGAGTTACAACATATAATTTTAGAAAATAAAAAATTTTGTTTATTTAAACTACCTTTTCAAAAAAAAATTAACCTATATGCAGAGAATTCTTTAAACCATTCTGAAAAAGGGTTTGTTATTAATAATTTTGAAAATACTAAGAAACATTATATTTACCCTGAAGTTAAGTTAACTTTCTCTCCATCAGAATATGATAAAGACAACCCAATTGATTTAAAAAAAATTAATAATCAAAGAAAAGAAACTTACTCAACCTATCTTTTAAAAATACATTATCTACAAACCATAGAAAAAGCTATTTCTTTATTAAATAACCAATTAACTAAAGTGGTTATTGGTAGAAAAATAAAGTGGCAAAATAACTCTTTTAACGAGCTTAATCATTTCATAAAACTTTGCGATAACTTTAGTTCTTTTTCTTATTTAATTTATATTCCTAATACGCTTTGCTGGATTGGTTCTACGCCAGAATTACTTTTAAAATATAAAAATAAAAAACTTACCACTGTTTCTTTAGCAGGAACTAAAAAAAAATCTGAAGAATGGAGCGAAAAAGAATTTGAAGAACAAAAAATTGTTACCAAATACATAGAAAACTTAGCAATACAAAATAATATTATAACAAAAATTAGCCCAACAAAAACCTTTTTAATCAACAATAAATTCGATCATTTAAAAACTATAATCAATTCTCTTGGTTCAATTAATTTTAATAAAGCCTTAAATTTTTTAAATAAACTACACCCTACACCAGCTATTTGTGGTTTGCCAAAAGAAGAAGCTATTGAGATTATAAAAAAACTAGAAAAAGAAGATAGAAGTTTTTATACGGGTTATATTGGCATTCAAGAGAAAGATAATTTAGAATTATATGTGAATATAAGATGTGCTTCTGTGTATAATGATTTTTTAGATGTTTATGTAGGTAGTGGTATAACCAAAAAAAGTATTCCAACTAAAGAATGGGAAGAAACCGAACTAAAAAGTAAAACAATTATTTTTGATTAGCATTTACATAAACCCAACATTCTTTTTTAGATAAAAGCGTAACTTTTATTCTTTTATACGCACTGGTTTCATAAATATCAGCACCTAGTAACTCTGTTTTAGATAATTCAAATAACGTTCCCTCAACTTTGTCTTTATTAGAATTAGAAAATACTATAATAGGATATTCTTTATCTTCTAATGTAATATTATCTAATTTATAATTTACTAAATAATCTTTTAATCCTACTATAATTTTTCTAAAAACCTCTTTTTGTACTACGCTATTTTGCAATGTACCATAAGAAAATAAATATTCTAATTCCATTGTTTAATGAAAACCAAAAAGTTATTTCACTCTTTCTTGATAAGACATTTCCTCTGTATTTACTTTTATTTTATCGCCAATATTAATAAATAAAGGAACATGAATAATTGCTCCGGTTTCTAACGTTGCAGGTTTTGTTGCATTTGTAGCAGTATTTCCTTTTAAACCAGGGTCTGAAGAAACAACTTCTAAAATAACATTTTGTGGAAGTTCTACAGAAAGTGGTGTTTCGTCTTCTGCTTTTAAAATAACAGTAACTTCAGTTCCTTCTTTCATTAATGTATAATTATCAATCATAGATTTAGAAAGTTGAATTTGAGTAAAGTCATCAGAATTCATAAAATGAAAACCTCCTTCATCTTCGTATAAATATTGATATTTTCTAGTTTCTACTCTAACTTCTTCAATTTTATGTCCTCCAGAAAAAGTATTATCAACAACTTTTCCGCTTGTAATACTTTTTAATTTAGTTCTAACAAAAGCCGGACCCTTTCCTGGTTTAACATGAAGGAATTCTATTATTTTATAAATATCATGATTGAATTCAATGCATAATCCTTTTCTAATATCTGATGTATTTGCCATGTTCTTTGTATTTAATTTTTAATTTATACCTCTAAAGTAACCTTTCATTATTCCTCTACTCGATTCTCTAATAAATTGTATAATTTCATCTCTTTCTGGTGTAGCCTCCATTTCTGCTTCAATTATTTCTACTGCCTGAGAGTTATTATAATTTTTTTGATACAAAAACCTATAAATGTTCTGGATTTCAGAAATTTTAGAAGAATCAAATCCTCTTCTTCTTAACCCTATTGAATTTATACCAACATAAGATAAGGGTTCTCTTGCCGCTTTACAAAAAGGCGGAACATCTTTTCGAACCAATGAACCTCCAGAGACCAATGCATGTCTTCCAATTTTTGTAAATTGATGTACTGCAGACATTCCCCCAATTATTGCATTATCGTTAACCTCAATATGACCAGCAAGTAAAACGCCATTTACTAGTATTACATTATTACCAATTACACAATCGTGTGCTATATGAACGGTTGCCATTATAAGGCAATCATTTCCAATTTTAGTATAACCCAATGCTTCTGTACCTTTATTTATTGTAACACATTCTCTTATTACAGATCCGTCGCCTATATAAGTTAAAGTTTCCTCGCCTTTATATTTTAAATCTTGCGGTTCGGCTGAAATTACAGAACCTGGAAATATTTTACAATTTTTTCCAATTCTTGCTCCTTCCATTATGGTAACATTTGGTCCAATCCAAGTTCCTTCTCCAATAATAACATTATTGGTTATTGTTGTAAAAGGCTCTATAACTACATTTTTTGCTATTTTAGCATTCGGATGAACATAGGCTAATGGTTGCATTTTGTTTATTTATTTTTTGTTATTTGTGCCATCATATCTGCTTCAACTACTAAATTTTGGCCAACGTAACCAAAACCAGTCATATGAATTATTCCCCTTCTTATAGGCTCATTTAATACAATTTTAAAAACAATAGTATCGCCAGGTATTACTTTTTT
>JBGSBU010000084.1:0-5987 GCA_041730375.1 Solirubrobacteraceae bacterium | reverse complement strand
AATTTCTTTCCTAATATGATTGATTTAAGAAGAGTTGGTTTTTTATGGGCAGAAGATTTAACAGCTTATGATACTGTCTTTAATTGGTCGCAAAACATACCTTTCATTTCTAGTTTTTATGGAAATCATATTAGTCTATTAGCTATTCTTTATGCTATTGTTTTACTAATTTATACTAAAATGTCTAGCGGAAATATGCCTCCAGCTCAAGAAGGAATGCCAGACATGAAGGTTTTAACTTATGTAATGCCTCTTATTTTTGTTGTTTTTTTAAATTCTTACGCTTCTGGTTTATCTTGGTATTACTTAGTTTCAAACATTATAAATATCATTTTAATTCTTGTTATAAAATACTTTTTTATAGACGAAGCTAAAATTCATGCACAGCTACAAGAAAATAAGAAAAAACCAAAAAAAGAAAGTAAATTTCAACAAAGGCTAAAACTTGCCATGGATAAAGCACAAGATCAAAAAAAAGAAATTAAAAAATAATTATCCCCTCCAATTAAATAGTATGAAATCTTTTCAAGAATCAGTTGAGTATAGAAGATCTGTTAGAATATTTAAAGATACCCCTATTGAAGACGAAGTGGTAGAAAAATGCATTAGAAACGCGGCTATTTCTCCTAATAGCAGTAATATGCAAATGACCCAGTTTATACATATTACCTCTCCAAAAATATTAAAAGAAGTTGCAAATGCTTGTTTAAACCAACTAGCAGCAAAAACTGCTAAACAAATAGTGGTTATAGTTATTAGAAAAGATTGGGCAAGAAAAAGAGCTAAACAAAACGAAAATTTTATTATCTCTCAAAAAGATTTAGCTTATAAAGAGCATAAAAATGGTTATAAACTAGCTCTTTTATATTATAATAAATTAATGCCTTTTTTATACTTTCCAGATTTCTTAGGTATTTTAGGCAGGATTAAATTTTCTATTGTTAGTATTATTGGATTATTTAAACCCATGGTAAGACAAACAACCGCATCTGATTTAAGAGTAGTAAGTCACAAAAGTGCAGGAATTGCTTCACAAACATTTATGTTAAGCATGGCGTCTAACGGTTATGATACTTGTGCAATGGAAGGACTTGATTCTGTACGATTAAAAAAAATATTAAATCTACCTTGCTCGGCAGAAATAAATATGGCAATTTCTTGTGGCATTAGAGACGAAAAGGGGATTTATGGGCCACAATTCAGAGTACCTTTTGAAGATATTTACTCTAAAATTTAAATAAAGCTATTATTTAACACATTTATCGCAGCCATCTTTTTTTTTATTCTTTTTAAAATTTCTAATAATTAAATAACTTACAGCTAAAAGAAAGAGTAAAGAAATAAGTAGCTTTTCCATTTTCTTAAATTAAAATATTATAGACACAAAAAGAAAGAGAGTAAGAAATAAACGTCATTACTAGAATCTGAAAAATTGTCCACCTAAAGCTATTGGTTTCTTTTTTTACCACTGCAATAGTGCTTATACACTGCATAGAAAAAGCATAGAAGATTAGCAAAGACCATCCCGATGCTAAATTAAAAGTTAATTTATTGGTATTTTTATTAACCTCTGTTTTTAGCTTCTCCTTTATAGAAATGAATTTTTTACTACTGTCTCCCCCAATAGAATAAATAGATGAAATAGTGCCCACAAAAACCTCTCTAGCAATTAAAGAAGATATTATTGCTACTCCAATTTTCCAATCATATCCAAGTGGTTCTATTAAAGGTTCTATTGTTTTACCTAAAATTCCTAAATAAGATTTTTCTAGATAAATACTATTGGTATTTTCAACTAATTCCTCATTAGAAATAGTAGTATTTTGCTTCTTCAACTCTTCTTTAATAGTATCTTTATTTGTAAAAGGACTATTATTTGCCAGTACCCAAATTACTATTGTTAGTGCTAAAATAACCTTACCTGCTTCGTTTATAAAAGCAATTACTTTTTCTTTAACTAATTTTATTATTCCTTTAAGTGAAGGCATTCTGTAGACCGGCATCTCCATAATTAATTGATTTTCGAACCTAGATTTTAAAAAAATATTTAAAACAAAACCAAAAGCCAAAGCCATAAAAAATCCAAGAAAATACATAAAGAAAAAAACTAAACCCTGTAAATTCAATCCATAAAATTGTTCATTAGGAATAATTACTGCTATTAAAATGGAGTAAACAGGAAGTCTAGCAGAACAGGTAATAAAAGGCGTTACCATTATTGTAATTAATCTTTCTTTTTTATTAGGAATTCCTCTAGTAGACATAATTGCTGGAACGGCACAAGCAACACCTATTGTTAATGGTAGAACGCTTTTACCATTCATACCAAAAGGAATTAATAGCCTATCTAGCAAAAAAACCACTCTACTCATATAACCACTCTCTTCAAGAAAATAGAGTAAAGTAAATAACAAAACAATTTGTGGAATAAAAATTAAAACACCACCAATTCCTGGTAAAATAGCCTCGGTAAGTAGACTGGTAAACAAACCAGCAGGTAAAATATTTTGTAAGTTCTGAGTTAAAAAAACCACTCCGTTGTCTATAAAATCCATTGGTATAGTAGCAAAATTATACAACATTTGAAAAATAAAAAGTAATATTGTAATAACTAAAGCATATCCAAAAATTGGATGTGTAGCTATTTTATCAAATTTTTGAGTAAATGAAATTAACTCGTTATTGGTTTTATAAGACATACAGTCTTCTAAAATATTATCAATAAAATTATACCTATCTAATGTTTCTTTAACCTGAAGTCTTTTAGGAACAATATTAAACTGTTGTAAAATATTATCCATGAATTTTTTATCTAATAAATTATTTTCTATTTTTTTAGCATTAATTAAAAATTGCCAAGCAAAATAGTCTTTACTAAAATTAAATCTACTTTTTATTAATGCTATAACTTCTTGTTTATCATAAGGAATAGTAAATGAACTAGATTCTGTTTTGCGATTCAATTTTTCATCACTCTCAAAATAATGTAAAATTTCATTTAAACTTTCGTTATTTAACTCCTTGTTAATTGGAATGATAGAACAATTTAATTTTTTTTCTAGTTTTAATAAATCTAGAATAAATCCATTCTTTTTTGCTTCTTCAATAAAATTCATTACTAAAACAATAGAAATACTATATTCCTTTAATTGCTCGTACAACAACAAACCTCTTTTTAAATTATTTGCATCTAATAAAAAAATTATTTTATCAGGAAATAAATCGCTTTTTGGATTATTCAATATATCTAGAACAACCTTCTCATCAATAGAATTTGGATATATGCTATAAATACCAGGAAAATCAATTAGTTCATACTCATTATTATTATTTGTATAAAAACCAGAACTTGCTTCTATTGTTACGCCAGAGTAATTCCCTGTTTTATTACTTAATTTGGTTATAAAATTAAATAAGGTAGTTTTACCCGAGTTGGGATTTCCTATAATTGCAACTCTTAATTTTCGCATTATAGCTTTTCAATCAAAATATATTTAGCCTCGGTTTTTCTTAAAATAATTTTTAAGTTTGATTGATTGTTTTGCACAAAAATTGTTTGGTTTAAGAAGGTTTTAGAGACAACACTAAGAATAATCCCTGGTAATAAACCCATTTCACAAATTCTTGGGGGAATACTTAGAGAAGAATACGCTGTAATTTTTGCAATTTCTCCGATTTTTAAGTCTAAAATGCTTGCCATTATTCTAACAATTTGTGTTATTTGGTTTTGTTGAAAGTAAAAAATCAATTAAAAAACCTTAACAAAGGTATGTTATTTTAATTAATTCTAAATAAAATTCCATCAATATATTAACAATAAAAGTTTAAATTTGCTTCACTTAAAATATAACTATTATTCTTTTTTGTTAAAATTCTGTATGGATTACATTATCATGGCCGCTCAGCTAATTTTGAGCTTATCTATTCTTGTTGTATTGCACGAACTTGGGCATTTTATACCCGCAAAAATTTTTAAAACCAAAGTAGAACGGTTTTTTTTATTCTTTGATCCAAAGTTTGCACTTTGGCAAAAGAAAATTGGTGAAACAGTGTATGGAATTGGCTGGTTACCTCTTGGCGGATATGTTAAAATTGCTGGTATGATTGATGAGAGCATGGATCTAGAGCAAATGAAACAACCTGCTCAACCATGGGAATTTAGAAGTAAACCAGTATGGCAAAGGCTAATTATAATGTTAGGTGGTGTTACTGTTAACGCTATTTTAGCTATAGTTATTTATGCAGGGATATTTATGCACTGGGGAGAAACTTTTTTACCAGCAGACAAAGCTAAATATGGCATTATGGTTAATGAAGTGGGTAAAGAAATTGGCTTAGAAAATGGAGACGTTTTATTAAGTGTAGATAACAACAAGCCAGAAAAATTTAATGAATGGATTATAGAAATTTTATTTGGAGACAGTTTAAAAGTAAAAAGAAATAATATAGTTACCTCTATTTACCTTTCTCCAAACACAAAACAAAAAATAATTAAAAGCAAAGGCTCGTTCTTAAATCCAAGAATACCTGCTATTATTGGTGGAATCGCAGATGATTCTAGTGCAAAATCTGTTGGATTAAAGGAGGGTGATGAGATTATTGAAATAAATGGTAACCAAATTGCTTTTTTTGATGAGCTACAAGAAATAATTCAAAATTCTAAAAAAGACACTATTTATGTTAAAATTAATAGAAAAGAAGAAATATCATCGTATCCAATTATTTTAAAAACTATTGATTTTAATGGAAATAAAAGAAAAATAATGGGAATTGCTCCAATGAACGAAGCGCAAATGAAATTATTATTTCCACTAGTAGAAAAAAAATATTCTTTATTAGAAGCTATCCCAAAAGGCGCAACTCATACATATAACAGCCTAGCAATGCAATTAAGGCAGTTTAAATTAATTTTCCAACCAGAAACAAAAGCTTATAAAGAAGTAGGTAGTGTTTTTTCTATTGCAAAAGCGTTTGGAAGCGATTGGGATTGGTTAAAATTTTGGAATCTTACCGCTATGCTATCTGTTTGGTTAGCTTTTTTAAATCTTCTACCCATTCCGGCATTGGATGGCGGACATGCTTTATTTATTTTATACGAAATGATTATGCGTAAAAAACCTTCAGAAAAATTTTTAGAAATTGCCCAAACCATTGGTTTTTTAATACTTTCTAGCTTAATGATTTTATTAATTGGCTGGGATGCAATAAAAAATTTATTCCCTTCTTTGTTAATGTAAAAATTTATTTTATATTTGCAATCGCATTCCTCCTTAGCTCAGTTGGTTAGAGCATCTGACTGTTAATCAGAGGGTCCTTGGTTCGAGCCCAAGAGGGGGAGCACAAACAGAGAAAGCCTTTACAGATATGTAGAGGCTTTCTCTGTTTTAGTTACTAACTATTTATAAAGTCTACTATAACTTAACTCTTAATTTACTTTAATTTTTGGCAGAATTAACTTGTAGATAAGTAAAGTAGTGTTATAAATATAGAAAGGATAGTTAACCTAAATTAATCTACCAATTAAAACCAGAGCTAAAAAAAGGTTGTTTAAATAGTCTTACTATTTATTTTCTTTATAAAAAATTTAAATCATTGGCAGAATACTAATCCAAAGGAAAATAATTTATATAAGTGTTAAAAAAATATTGTGCCACTTAAAAAAAGTTAATTAAGTAAAGATAATATAAAACAGCATTTTTATTAAAATTGACTTTCTTTATAATTAAATAAAAAGATACCCATTAATAGATACAACACAACAAGTCCAAACTAGACTAAAAAAATAACTTGTTGGGTAAATGATGGCTTCGATATCTTATGTTTAAATTTAAACTTAAACTTGCTTATTAAAAGATCTTTAGTTTTATTAATATCAACCATTCCAACTTTTGAGAAAAACTCAATGAACTTAGCTTTAAAATTATACTCAATTAAAAACTCTACCATCCAATCAGATGAATAATAATTAATATCGATTAATAAATTAT
>JBGSBU010000083.1:0-6003 GCA_041730375.1 Solirubrobacteraceae bacterium | reverse complement strand
GTCGAAACGCGTTTACTGCTAATACCAAACACGTTAAAAAACTCAACTAAAAATGGTTTTGCATCAGCTTCTTCATTTGAAGTGCCAGCCCATTCTTTTGAGAAATTTAATGCTCTATCTTTTATTTCGTTCCAGCTTAATGCCATTCTTAATTTGTCAGGTTGCTAAGGTAATTATTTAAAGTCCTAATGTCATTCTGTGCGTTGGCAAAAAATGGCTCTTTTGGTTTTGCGAAGCATTAACTTTTGTATCTTTTTTGTGAGACTACCCAATTTTATAGAGCTATTTTTTAGCATTATTCGGCTAGTCTATTCACTAAAAAAAGTTTCTTGTAGCTATTTTATAACACACTCTCGTTTACAAAAAATAATTCTATTTCGTCTAAAATAGTTAGTACTTCGGCAAGGGTATTTGCTGCAACTAACTTGGTTCTAAAATTCTTTACACCTTCGAAGCCTTTAAAATAATTGGTGTAATGCCTTCTCATTTCTAAAACGCCTAGTTTTTCTCCTTTCCAATCGCAACTCCAAGTTATATGTTCTGTTACCGCCTCTATTCTTTCTTTTAGTGTGGGTTCAGCCAGTTCTTGGTTTGTTGCTAAGTAATGTTTTATTTCTCTAAAAACCCAAGGATAACCAATGGAGGCTCTTCCCACCATACAACCATCTAATCCGTAATCGTCTCGCATGGCTTTTGCTAATTGTGGTGTGGCTACATCTCCGTTTCCAAAAATAGGAATATGCATTCTGGGGTTATTTTTTACTTGGGCAATATAAGTCCAATCCGCAACGCCTTTATACATTTGCGCCCTGGTTCTGCCATGTATGGCTAAGGCTTTTATACCTGCGTCTTGTAGCCTTTCTGCTGTTTCTAGAATGGTAATAGAGTTTTCGTCCCACCCCAATCTGGTTTTAACGGTTACAGGCAAGTTTGTTCTTTTAACAATTGCTTCTGTTAACCTAACCATTTTGTCTATGTCTTTTAATATACCTGCGCCAGCTCCTTTGTCTACCACTTTTTTTAC
Source organism: Solirubrobacteraceae bacterium (assembly GCA_041730375.1). Taxonomy (GTDB): domain Bacteria; phylum Bacteroidota; class Bacteroidia; order Flavobacteriales; family Weeksellaceae; genus JBGSBU01. Next base: position 4,979 of record JBGSBU010000083.1, on the reverse strand, counting down.
AGGGCATCCAAAATTAATATCAATAATATCTGGTTTGTATTTTTCTATTATATCAACTGCTTGTAGCATTGAGTCTAATTCTGCTCCGAATATTTGAATTCCTACGGGTTTTTCTCCTTCATAAATATCTAATTTCTGAATGCTTTTTTGTGCGTCTCTAATTAAGCCCTCTACCGATATAAACTCGGTATAAACCAAATCGGCTCCAAACTTTTTACATAGCTTCCTAAATGGCGGATCACTAACATCTTCCATCGGAGCCAATAGAAGAGGATATTTAGGTAGTATTATATTTCCTATTTTTACCAAAGTATAAAATTGTATTTGAAAATTATTTTACAAAAGTAGAGATATGAGTAATGCAAACCATAAAAAATATAAAAATAACTATACCAAGTTTGCTGGTTTATCTTCGCAAATGATTTCTACTGTTATTTTTTTTAGCTTAATAGGCTATGGTATTGATTATTATACCGAATTTAACAAGCCTTACTTTTTAGGTGTCTTTTGTGTGGTTGGTGTGGTGGCGGGTATGTATTTTTTATTAAAAAGTATATAGTTTTAACCTATTTTAATTTATAGCATCCCTAGTTCAAACTTAGCTTCTTCGCTCATCATGTCTCTTTCCCAAGTAGGTTCGAAAGTTATTTTTACCTCAACTTCTTTAACTTCTTCTATTTCGTCCTTTACTTTGTTTTCTACCTCTCTTGGTAAACTTTCTGCTACGGGGCAATTTGGCGAAGTAAGTGTCATGGTTATTTTTACATTCCCCTCGTTGCTCACTAAAACATCATAGATTAAGCCCAGTTCGTATATATCAACCGGAATTTCTGGATCATAAATAGATTTCAATACGGGTATTATTCTATCTCCTATTTCTCTAACTTGTTGATCTGTTAAGTCCATTTTTTTTAACTTCTATTTAATTTTAACCAAACTTTATACCTTTTTATTTGAAAATTTAGTAGGGTACCGTCTCTAATTTTTTATTAATTGGATATTTAATTTCGTATTTATTATTTAAAACCATAGACTTTGATGGTTCTATTAATTTAGTCCATGTTAATTTGCCTGTTTCTACTTCGTACAACGCATCAGCCGGTGCTTTGAAGGCTACATCTATTTCTCCGTCTTTTGATAATGGAACCCTATCTACTATTTCTATATTTATACTTTTAGCTCTTTGGTTTATTATTTTTATTTCCCAATTGTACTCTATTAGGGTTTTGTTTCCTGTAAAGCCCGCAGATTTTTTATTTCCAAGTAAATTTTTCCTAACCACTTGTATTCTATCGTCTTTCCCTAAGGGTATTTCTGATTCTGAAGACATGTTTTTAGCGTCAATAAATATTTTCCCTACATAACTGTTATTAAAGAAAACTGAGGCTTCGCCATTTATTAAATTAAGCTTTTGCCAATTTTCTATTTTAGCTATTAAAAAAGCTGCTGAATCTGCAAATGGAATGGTTTTATACAGATAAGTAGAGGGTACTTTTTCTTCGTTAAAACTAATTTCTATGTTGTTTGATCCGGTTGAAATTGAATAGGGTTGGTTTAATTTATATTCGAAAAAATTTGCTTCGTCTATATAATTTGCTGTTGGGGCGGTAGCTCCGGTTGCCATATCCGCATAAGCCATTTTGTTTTCTGGTTGAGAGTCTAGAACAGACATAACCTCCATTTTAGCAGCTCTTGATCTTTGGGGGCTAACTCTTGGTTCGTAGAATCTTAATGGTAAAACCGAAAACGAAGGTAGATTTTGATTGTTAGTTGGGTTGGCTGATGAAAAAGTTAATTCTACATTATTCCAGTTTTCACCTGTTGATTGTTGAATAAATGCTTGGTAACTTAAATTAATTGGCAGAGAAACATCTTCTACAGAGATTTTATATTTTGGATTCCACGATGCCATTTGAGTAAAATAAGTGATTTCTAATTTTATTTTCTGGGCAACTTTACTTTCTGTATTTATTTGTATTTCTGTTGTTTGTGTATTTACTTCGCCGCTAAGTTGATTGATTTCTAGTTGAATTTTATCTAGCATCTTTGCCTTTTCTTCGATTGCTAAATTTTGACTGGTTATAGCCGCTTTAGCTTCTTTTATATTTTTCTTGTAATATTGTTCTAGTTTAGAAAAATTCTCAAAAGAGATTGGCTCTTCTTTCCCGGTTACAGAAAGATTTGAATCTAAAAATGTACCCCAACTAACCAATGCTTCCAGCTCTGATTTTAAAAATAATAACTCTTTTTCTAACGTCTTTTTCTTATCTATTAAAGGTAATACTTTTTCGTGCTCTGTGGCATTTTGCAAAAAATTCTTACTCGTGTTAACCCCACTAATCATAAAATCCCCATATCCTTTAACCACTACACTGTTTTGATCTATGTCTTTAGGTAATCCTTTTAAAATAAATTTATTTAACCCTGTTGATTGGTTAACTTCTAAAACTCTTTTAATATACGCTCCGTTTCTGTATAGTGTAACAGATGTAATTTTACCATTTCCTTCATTTGCAAATAATTGATGGGTTAATATTCCAAGAATCATTAAAATAAAAAATTTATTCATAGCCGTTGTTTTATTATATTGCTTTGTGTACAAATAATTAAAATATTAAGAGCAACAAATATACTTTATATTTAACAAAGCAATAATTTATGTTATATTTTAGTTGAAAATTATTATAGTTTATAATTCTTGTATTTTAAATGAAAAAAACCATTCTTATAATTGATGATGAGAAAGATATCATTGAATTTATTTCTTATAATTTAATTAACCACGGTTTTAACGTTATTTCTGCATTTAATGGAAAAGATGGGTTAAATAAGGCTATTCTAGAAAATCCCGATTTAATTTTATTAGATATAATGATGCCAGAAATGGATGGTTATGAAACTTGTAGCGAAATAAGAAAAATTAAAGCACTAGATAACACTGTTGTGGTTTTTCTGTCTGCAAAAAACGAAGATGTATCTCAAATTCAAGGATTTGATGCAGGTGCCAACGATTTTATTGTTAAAACTATAAAGACTAAATTACTTGTTAAAAAAATTTTTGGTTTACTTAAATTAACGGAAAATTTAATTGATAATGAAGCAGAAAAAGATGCTAGCGATGATTTATTAATAGATTACGATTCTCTTACTATTACAATTGAGGGCAAAAAATTTAATTTAACAAAAAAAGAATTTAATTTAATCTCATTGCTTTATTCTAATACTAAAAAAGTATTTAGACGCGAAGAGATTTTAGATAAAATATGGGGTAATGATGTTGTTGTTGGAGATAGAACCATAGATGTGCATATTAGAAAATTACGCGAAAAACTAGGAAATAATAAAATTATAACTATTAAAGGGGTTGGCTACAAATATTGTATTTAAAAAACAAAGCCTAAACTCTACTGAATTTAGGCTTTGTTAATTATAACTTAATGGTTATTTAATAAATACTTTTTTTAGATCTTAAAGTATCTGGTATTTTAAATCCATTTCCGTATTTAGTAGTTAACTCGTCGCATTCTGAAATAAATTTTTCAAGCCCAATATAATCCATGTAACCAGCCGCTCCGCCCGTATATGGTAAGAATCCCATACCAAATAAAGATCCTAAATCGCACTCGTCTGGTGTACCCACAATGCCTTCTTCTAAACATCTGGCTGTTTCTACTGCCGCTCTATGAAATATTCTTTTCTGAATTGTTTCGTTGCTCATGCCATGGTCTTTTTCTGGGAATAAGTCTTTTAATCCTGTCCACATTCTTTTTGGCGAACTAGAATAGTCATAAAATCCTTTACCATCTTTTTTACCTAATCTTCCTAATTCAATTAATTTATTGATAATCACATTCCAAGCAGGTAAGTTGTTTTTGTCTATGAAACCTAAATCTATTGCGGTTTGACCTAATTTTTGAATCAACGGTAAATATAACTCATCAGCCAAAGCAAAAGCCCCAACTGGCATGCCCATATTTTTCCATAAGTTCTCTATTAAAACAAAAGAAACTCCTTCGTCTACTAGCTTTCCTAATTCTTCAAACAATACTGCAAAAACCCTATTCACATAAAAAGAATAACTGTCTTTTACTACAATTGGTATTTTTTTAATTTTAGCTACATAATCAATAGCAGCTGCTATTGTTTCTTTAGATGTTTTTTCTCCGGGAATAACTTCAACAAGCATCATTTTATCTACTGGCGAAAAGAAGTGTATTCCAATAAATTTATCGTCTCTTACAGAGGCTTCTGCCAATTTTGTAATTGGAATTGAAGAGGTATTTGAAGCAAATACAGTACTGGTAGAAATTTGTGCTTCTGTTAGTTTGGTTACTTCTGATTTAAGCTGAATGTTTTCAAAAACTGCTTCAATGATTAAATCACAGTCTTTTAAGTCTGCATAATCTGCGGTGGTTTTAATTTTACTTAATGTTTCATCCATTTTTTCTTGTGTCATTTTACCTTTAGACACTCTTACCGCAAGCAAATTCTTGGTATAATCTTTGCCTTTTTCTGCCGCTTCTATAGAAACATCTTTTAACACAACTTCAATACCAGAGGTAACTGATGCGTAAGCAATTCCAGCCCCCATCATTCCAGCGCCTAGAACACCTACTTTTTTAAACTCTACTTTTGCCGAGTTTTCTAGTCCAGCAGGCTTATATTTCCCTTTAACGGCATTTTGTCTGTTAATGAAAATTGACCTCATCATTGCTTTTGCTTCCTTGCTTTGTAATGTATTGGCAAAAAACCTAGCCTCCACTTCAATTGCTCTGTCTATAGGCAATTGCATACCATGCGCTACCACTGCTAAATAATTTCTAACATTTGGCATTTTGTTGTGCGTATTTTTTATTGAATTACCCGCTACTCCCAACATAAATGGTACGTTGTTTGGTATTAATGCGCCACCAGGAATTCTGTATTTTTTGTCGTCCCAAGGCATTACAACGCTTGGGTTATTTGCTATAAATTCTTTG
>JBGSBU010000082.1:0-6009 GCA_041730375.1 Solirubrobacteraceae bacterium | reverse complement strand
TATTGCTTTATCATGGCTTTAGCTCGGATGCTGAAAATATGATTGAAAAATTTAGTGAGTACGCATACCAAAACGGTTATGTTTTAGTTGCACCAAACGGGATGCCAGATAGGCGAGGTCGTACGGCTTGGAATGCAGGGGCGTGTTGCAGTGTAGTAACCAATAGAAGGTATGACGATTTAACTTATTCAACAAAAGTTCTTGAAATTACAAGAAAATCCTTAGGGCTTAACCTATTTAATACTAAATTATTTGTAGCTGGTTTTTCTAATGGTGCTATGATGGCGCATCATTTTGCTTGTAGTTATCCTGATCGGGTTGACGGAATTGCAGCTATTTCTGGGCCAATGAATTCTGAAACATGCGATAAGCTAACAACTATCCCACATCCTATTCCTGTTTGGAGTTCCCACTCAAAAAACGATCCAATTGTTCCATTTAAGGGAGGAATCCATTAAGAACTAAGCTGGTTTCTTCAAATTGGTGGTCTCCCTCTCCAGCGTCAGGTATGAAAAAATGGGCTCAATTAAATGGAAATCTACACCAATCTGGTTTTGGCGGTGATGGTACTTCTACCAAAATTACGTATACAACTGGAGAAGTGGCATATTATTCTAACTGGGCTACTGATTTTAATTATGCTTTAATGCAATTTTATTCACTTTCTCGTGGCGGACACACGATACCTGGCACAGAAGGTGGATTCGGATATAGGGGTCCAGCATTTAAAAGTCTAAATGCTCCCTTACAGATAATTGATTTCTTTAATCGTTATTTTACATTGTATAAATAACCAAAAAATAGTTTAAACACAATAAGTTACCTTTATTAAAAATCCCAAAATTAATTTTTGGGATTTTTTTTATTTAATAGTTACAATAGAATCTTTTTCACCATTAAAATATTCGGCTGTTTTTATTTTAAAAAAAACGGTGGGCGGTAGATTTTTGTCAATAATGCTATCTTTTACCAGTTGGTATAAAAATTTTCTTTCTAAAACATTTTCTTCTTTTCGTAAAAAAACTAAAATAGTGTCTTTATTTACTTTAACTTGATCTAGCCTAAATCCTTCATTAATAAATCTTACTTCATCAGTAATAAATTGCTTTGTTAAACTATCATTATTAAAAATTTTAAATACTTCATTTTTAGCAATAGTATCAATGCTTTTTTTATTAAATTCAACAAGTTTTAACAAATCATAAATTTCCTTAATTTTTTGTTTTTGAATTATGGTTTCATCTAAATCAATTAACTTTAGTTTAGATAAAATACGTTTTGTAACACTAATTTTATTGTCTTCTTGGTTGTTGCCTTCTTCTTTTTTTGTGCAAGAAGCAAAAATAAGAAGTGGGGTTAGTATAATTATGGTTAATTTAGTTCTCATCTGGTATTACTTCAAATTTTAGTTTAATAATTTTATTGTTTTTCTTTTCTGTTTCAATCACATTTAGATTTTTTAGAGAAGAAGTGGGTAGGGTTAGTTTATTTATAAAATCTTCTTTAGATAAAATATCAACCCCATAAGATTCGTTGCCAAATACTTGGTAAATAATAGCATTATTTGCAATCATTTTACGCAGCTCCTTTCTTCTCTTCTTCCAATCTTCTACTTTAGAATGAGCAAAATAATAGAGCATTAAAGCATAATCGTCTGTTTTTAAGGCTACTCTTTCGCTATGGTATTTAGATTTAATAACTCGGTAAATGGTATCCTTTTTATAATAAGGCGAATTCACCACCAATTTTATTTTGTTATCTTTTAGTTTTATAGAAAAACACCCATTTGCATCTGCTTTGTAATGAAGAGGAGATTCTCCTTCCTGCAACAAAGTAATTTCTAGTGGTGTAGTAATTGGTTTGTTTCTATCAGAATCTGTAAAACAAAATTCGTAGTTATATTTTAAAGGCAAAACCTCAAATAAAAATAGTAACATAATTAATAAAGTAGAAAAGAACACATAAAAAAGAGCAATTTTATATTTTTTTAAGAAAATAAAATCAACGGTTTTTTTAGTTTGTACAATAGCTTTTGTTTCCTTAATTTCAGAGAAATCTATATTTTCTTTAACTAAAGGTAATTCTTTTAAATTATTATTTATTTCAAAGTTAATTGTATCATTTTCTTTATTTTCAATGGATTGCTCTACACTTAAAATAGCTGCTTTAAAAGTTGCCCAATCTTTAAATCCCGCATATTCGCTTAAAATATTAAGCATATCAATTCTAGGAATTTTTGTTAGGTTATCATTTTTAAAATAAGTATAAAACCATTTTTCGCTAACTTGGGTTTTGACTTTATTTAACAAACTATCTTGAAAATTGGTAATATCTTTACCCTTCCATTGCGAAATATCGTTAGAAGAGGCCGAATTATCTTTCAAAAAAATAGTAGCCACCTTGTTTTTTAAACTCAGAAAATACTCAATATTGGTCTTCATTAATTTTTAATGGTTTAATAATCATCGTTTTGTAAAATAAATTGTATTTTACAAAACTCTTACAAGAGATAAAAGTATTAATAATTAAATCAAACTAATAATTTTGTCCTCGATAAGTAAAATAATAACAATTTAAAAAAAACAAAATTATGAAAAAATCATTCGTAAAATTCGCTGCACTTACTTTATTAGTTGGTTCATTTGCATTCACTTCATGTGATAAAAAAGCTGAAGCTGTAGAAGCTGTTGAAGAAGTTGTTGAAGAAGTTCCTGCTGTAGTTGATTCTGCTGCTGTTGTAGTTGATTCTGCTGCTGCAACTGTTGAAGCTGGTGCTGAAGCTGTTGAAGCTGTTACTGAAGAAGTTGCTAAATAATTTTAGCTACCTTTTAATATGGAAAGACCGCCTCTTTAGGCGGTCTTTTTATTTATATTAATTAAAATATTTAATTTTAGCGTTTTAAAATTGAATTATGGTTTTAGATAATCCTCAATCAAAATTATTTCTTTTTTTATCGGGTCTATTCATTTCAAGTATACTTCTAGCAGAATTAATTGGTGTTAAACTATTTTCTTTAGAAGAAACATTGGGTTTTACAAAATTTGCTTTTACCATTTTAGGCGAAAAAGATTTATCCCTTACACTTTCTGTTGGGGTTTTAGTGTGGCCAATTATTTTTATTTTAACAGATATTATAAACGACTATTACGGATTTAAGGCCATAAAATTTTTAACAATTATTTCTGTTATTCATATAGCTATAGTATTTGTTTTAATTTTTTTTGCTATTAAAGTATCTCCAGATAATGATTGGTGGAATACCTCTCAAAAAGAAAACGGAATTTTAAACATGAGTATTGCTTTTAATGCGGTTTTTGGTCAGGGGTTAAATATAATAATAGCTTCAATTATAGCTTTTTTAATTGGACAAATAATTGATGCGTTTGTTTTTAAAAAAATCAAACAGAAAACAGGTAATAAATTTATTTGGGCTCGAGCAACTACCAGTACTTTAATATCGCAATTTATAGATAGCATTATAGTTACCATAGTAGCATTTTACGCCTTGTCTAATATGCCTTTAAACAAAGCAATTGCATTAGCTATTACTGCTTATTTTTACAAATTTATTGTAGCGTTACTTTCTACACCACTTTTATATTTTATCCATTTTTTAATAGAAAAATATTTAGGCAAAGAGTTGGCTTTAAAAATGAAGAGCAATTTAAACTAAGATTGTTGCATAATCATTTTCATATATAATGTTTTGCCTAGCAATTGGTTTAATTTTTACAATTTAACAGAAGTATCCCTGTGTTTTTAATAATATAAACACTTCCTTTTTTGTTAATAAAAAAGGAATGCTAGTTAAAATTAAATTATAACTCACTACAACATTTTATTTAAAAACCATTCTATAGCAATTGCATAACCATTTAGCCCCATACCCGTTACCATATGTTTGCAATTAGTGCTTGTTACGGAATTTCTTCTGAATTCCTCTCTTTGATTGATATTAGATATATGAACCTCAATTACGGGTGTTGTAATTGCTTTTATTGCATCTGCTATGGCATAGGAGTAATGAGTATAAGCACCGGGGTTTAATATAATTGCATCTATCGTGAAACCCTCTGCATGTAGTTTATCAATTATGTACCCTTCGTGGTTGGTTTGAAAATAAGTTAAATTTATTTTAGGAAATAACTTTACTAATTCTTTAAAATAATTTTCAAAAGTTTGATTGCCATATATTTCTGGCTCTCTAGTACCTAATAGATTTAAATTAGGTCCGTTTATTATTAATACATTCATATTTACTCTAAATAATTATACTTCTCTTTCCATAAATGGGCAAGATGTTTTTTGGTTGAGTTTTCTTTTGGGTTGTTGCCAGGAAAATATAACGTGGTGTTTTCTATTTCTTTAGGCATGTATTCTTGTACTATAAAATTGTTTTCGAAATCGTGGGCATAAAAATAATTTCTACCGTAATTTATTTGTTTCATTAATTGGGTGGGAGCATTTCTTAAATGCAAAGGTACAGAAAGGCTTCCAGTGCTTTGAACCAGTTTTCTTGCATTTTTTAAAGCGGCATAAGTTGAATTGCTTTTTGGGCTTGTTGCTAAGTAAATTGCACATTGACTTAAAATAATTCCAGCTTCAGGGTATCCAATAACATTTACAGCTTGAAATGTTGTATTAGCTAAAACCATTGCATTTGGATTGGCGTTTCCAATATCTTCAGACGCACAAATAAGCATCCGCCTTGCTATAAAGCCAACTTCTTCACCACAATCAATCATTCTTGCCAACCAATATATGGCTGCATTTGGGTCGCTTCCACGTATTGCTTTAATAAAAGCAGAAACTAAATTATAGTGCTCCTCGCCAGTTTTATCGTAGCGTAGCGTATTGGTGGTTATGTTAGAAAGCACAAACTCATTTGTAATAAGTACTTTATCTCCTTCTGTTATAGAAACAACTTGTTCTAATGTATTTAATAATTTTCTGGCGTCTCCGCCACTAAAACCAATTAAAGCATCGTATTCTAAAACTTCTATTTCTTTTTGTTTTAGAACAAAGTCGTTTTTAATGGCATTTTCTAAAATTTCAACTAAAGAGGCTTTACTTAATTCATTTAATTGATAAACCGAGCACCTAGAAAGAAGAGCTGAAATTACCTCGAAACTAGGATTTTCTGTTGTTGCGCCAATTAGTAAAATCAACCCTTTTTCTACCGCATCCAGCAAGGAATCTTGCTGAGATTTACTAAATCTATGAATCTCGTCTATTATTAACACCGAAGGTTTTAAAGAAAAAAGATTTTTGTTTTTGGCTTCTTCTATAATTTCTCTTATTTCTTTAACCCCAGTATTTATTGCAGAAACAAAATGATAGGTTTCTGTAATATTTTTAGCAATTAATTCTGCCAAAGATGTTTTCCCACTTCCAGGTGGTCCCCATAAAATAATTGAATGAAACATACCAGCTGTTATCATTTTTTTAATGGGCGAATTCTTTCCTAATAAATGATTTTGTCCTATAAAATCATTTAGTTCTTTAGGGCGCATTCTTTCGGCTAATGGCAAATGCATATATTCAGAATATAATTAAATCAAATATAATTATATTTCAAACCTATTGCAAGGTAAATTAACCTAAGAAAAGACAAGAAAAATTCAGTTAACAAGTTGTAATATAGGGTAATTAATTATTTTAGAGAGATAAAAATGAAACAACTACTCTCTATATAATAGGTAGTATTTGTTATTTAATGTAAGTAAGAAATATAAAAGCTATGTTTTCCTAATTTAATCAATACCTTTTTCATTGTTAAACAATTAAATTAACTAAAAAGTCAATTCAACCAAAACAGGGCAATGATCGGAGTGTTTGGCTTCGGGTAAAATAGCAACTCTTTTTATGTTGTTTTTTAGTTCTTGGCTCACCATGTTGTAGTCTATTCTCCAACCTTTGTTGTTGGCTCTGGAGTTGGCTCTGTAACTCCACCAAGAATATTGGTGCGGTTCTTTTATCAAGTGTCTAAAAGAATCTATTAGGTTACA
>JBGSBU010000081.1:0-6105 GCA_041730375.1 Solirubrobacteraceae bacterium | reverse complement strand
TATGGCGGTAGAGACAATAACAGTTCTTATGGTGCAAGAGATAGTAAACCTTCTTACAGTGGTAGAGATAACAAAAGCTCTTGGATAAAACCTGGTACTCAAGGCGATCATCCTAAAGAATCTTCTACTAAAAAATATGGCGATAGAGATAACAAAAGCTCTTATGGTGCAAGGGATAGTAAAACCTCTTACAGCGGTAGAGATAATAAAAGCTCTTGGATAAAACCTGGTACTCAAGGCGATCAACCTAAAGAATCTTCTGCTAAAAAATATGGCGGTAGAGACAATAACAGTTCTTATGGTGCAAGAGATAGTAAAACCTCTTACAGCGGTAGAGATAACAAAAGCTCTTGGATAAAGCCTAGCGATGAAGGTTATCAACCCAAAGAACCTTTTGATAAAAAATATGGCGGTAGAGATAGTAAAAGTTCTTACAGCGGTAGAGATAATAACAATTCTAACGAGAGAAACTTAAATCAAAAATCTTTTTCTAATTTTAGAAGTACACCTAAAAAAAGAGAAAATAGCTTTAAGCCATTAAAGGAAGGTATTAGGTTAAATAAATTTATTGCAAATTCTGGAATATGCTCTAGAAGAGAAGCAGATGAACTTATAAAATCTGGTTTAGTATTAATAGACGGACAAGTGGTATCTGAAATGGGTTTCATGGTGCTTTCCACTCACGAAGTTAAGTTTGACGGAAATAAAGTAGTGCCAGAAAAACAAACCTATGTTTTATTAAATAAACCTAAAGGTTTTATTTCTACCTCTAATGATGAAAGAGCTAGAAAAACAGTTTTAGATTTAGTATATAACGCAACTCCTTATAGAATTTACCCAGTAGGAAGGCTAGACAGACAAACAACTGGTGTTTTACTTTTAACTAACGATGGCGAGTTAACTAAAAAATTAACTCACCCAAGTAGTAATATTAAAAAAATCTATCATGTTGTTTTAGATAAAAAATTATCTCACGAAGATCTTGAAAGCATAAAAACTGGTGTTAGGTTATATGAAGGTGTTGTGCCCGTAGACCAGATTTCTTATATAGAAGGAACATCAAAAAATGAAGTAGGTATAGAAATACATATTGGGTGGAATAGAGTGATTAGAAGATTATTCAACAAACTTGGCTATGAAGTAGAAAAACTAGATAGGGTATCGTTTGGTGGTTTAACCAAAAAAAATCTAAAAAGAGGCGACTGGAGAATTCTTGATACTAAAGAAGTTTCTTTTTTAAAGATGCTTTAACTAAAAACAGCCGATATTACTCTTTCTTGTATTTTCTTAAACCTACCACTAGAACCCGGTGCCGTTGAGGCACTTGAAGGAGGAGAAATTAATTCAAAATTAAATTCTCTTAATCTTCTTAAAACATGAGACCATGCTCCCATATTTTTTGGTTCTTCTTGTGCCCAAATTAAAGATTTTTTATTGGTATAAGTAGCAATTACATCTTCCAATTCTTTTATAGGTAAAGGATATAATTGCTCTAACCTAATAAGTGCTATTTTATTATTTTGTAACTCTTCTCTTCTTTGTAATAAATCATAATAAAATTTACCACTACAAACCACCACTTTTTCTACTTGGTCTTTGTTTATATTAAAATCATCTATTACGGTTTGGAAACTTCCATTAGCAAGTTCTTCTGTTGTAGAAACACATTTTGGGTGTCTTAGAAGACTTTTAGGTGTAAAAATAATTAAAGGTTTTCTGTAATTTGTTTTCATTTGTTTTCTTAACAAATGATAAAAATTTGATGGCGTGGTACAATTTGCAACAAACATATTAAACTGTGCACTAATTTGTAAATACCTCTCTATTCTTGCCGAAGAATGCTCTGCTCCTTGTCCTTCGTAACCATGAGGAAGTAATAAAACTATACCATTTCTAATTTTCCATTTGTCTTCTGCACCAGAAATATATTGATCAATTATAGTTTGTGCACCGTTACTAAAATCGCCAAACTGGGCTTCCCATATTGTTAGTGTGTTTGGCGCCGCCATTGCATAGCCATAATCAAACCCCAATACACCATACTCGGAGAGAAGTGAATTATAAATTTGAAAATTTCCTTGATTAGAAGAAATGTTTTGTAAAGGAATAATTTCTACTTCAGAATCTTCAAGCTTCATTACTGCATGTCTATGAGAAAAAGTTCCTCTTTCTACATCTTCGCCAGAAATTCTAATATTATATTTTTCATCTAAAAGCGAAGCGTAGGCTAAATTTTCTGCCATCCCCCAATCAATCTTATTGGTTTTAAAAACCATATCATATCTACCTTTCATAAGTCGGGTAGTTTTTTTAATTAATTTACTATTGTCTTTATCTTGGGTTAGCTTCTCTGTAAGTTCTTTTATTTTATTTTCGGAAGTTTTGGTAATAACTGGCTCGAATAAATTATGTAATGTGGGGAAAATAAAATCTTCCCATTTAGAATTTAGGAAACCATGTAACTTGGTTTTTTCAATTTTTTTAGCTTCTTCTAATGCTTTGTTTAAAACCTTTTCATATTCTTTACTTAATTCTTTTAAACCATCTTCTGAAGTTATATTTTTAGAGACCAATTGTCTATGATAAATTACAGACGGATTTGGGTGTTGTTCTATTGCTTTATATAAAATAGGCTGTGTAAATCTTGGTTCATCGCCCTCATTATGTCCATATTTTCTATAACCTAATAAATCTATAAAAACATCGGTGTGGAATTCTTGTCTATATTCTATGGCAAAACGCATAGCATGAATAACAGACTCAACATCGTCTGAATTAACATGTATAATTGGAGAAAAAGTTACTTTACCAATATCTGTGCAATACACACTAGACCTTGCATCTAAATAATCGGTAGTAAAGCCTATTTGGTTATTTACTACAATGTGTATAGACCCACCATTTTTATATCCACTTAAATTCATCATTTGAATGGTTTCATAAACTATTCCTTGTGCTGCAATAGCTGCATCGCCATGAATAATAATTGGTATAACTTTTTTATAATCAGAATTGTAATCTAAATCTGTTAAAGCTCTTGCAATTCCTATTACTAAAGGATCTACCGCTTCTAAGTGAGAAGGATTTGGAACTAGATTTAATTTTACGTCTTTGTTATCATAAGTTCTAACTTGTGTAGATACTCCCATATGGTATTTTACATCTCCATCATATTCATCGTCTTCAAAATCTTTGCCTTCAAATTCGCTAAAAAGGTCTGCATAATTTTTACCAAAAATATTTGTTAACATGTTCAATCTCCCTCTGTGAGACATGCCCACAACAAACTCCTCTACCCCATTTCTAGAGGCATGAGCTATTAATTCTTCCATCCCTGGAATTAATGCTTCGCCACCTTCTAAAGAAAATCTTTTTTGACCCACAAATTTTGAATGCAAATAGTTTTCAAAAAAAGTTGATTTATTTAGTGTATTTAAAATTCTTAATCTATCTTCAGTGCTTAACTCTGGTTTATTTTCATTTTTATTAATCCAGTGTTGTATCCAATTTACTCTTTCAGGAAAACGAATATACATGTATTCGAAACCCATGTGTTGACAATAAATTTTTTCTAATCTATATATTATTTCCCTTAAAGTAACTGGTTGATCGAAACCAATAATAGAGCCCGAATTAAATTTTTCATCTAAATCTTCTACTTTTAATTTAAAATTTTCGATGGTTAATTTGGGTAAATATTCTCTTCTGGCCCTAACAGGATTTGTTTTGGTGAAGAAATGACCTCTTTCTCTGTATGCGTTTATTAAATTTTTTACCCTAAATTCTTTTTTTACCTTTTCTACAAAATCATTATCTAGGTTATTTAGAGGATTTTGCTGTGTTGGTGTTTCTTTGTTTTCAATGTTGGTAATTAGATTTCCAGAATATTCTTGCGAGGCAAAATCAAATCCTTGAAAGAAAGCTTTCCAACTTGGCTCTATAGAATCTGGGGAATTAAGGTATTGTTTGTATAAATCTTCTAACTGCTCGGGATGAATTACATTAAGAAAAGAAAAGCGATCCATTTATTTTGGTTTTATAAATTAATTTATACTGGCAAATATACTTAAATATATAAATAAATTGTTTGCTGTGTAGCATAAATCACAAGTTGTTTTTTAAGCTACTTAAAGCCAAGTTTAGCTCGTATCCTATTAAAATAATAACAACGTTTAAATAAATCCAAATCATAACAATGATAACGGATATAATTGAGCCATAAAATATATTATTTTGAGTTAACGATTTAATATAATATCCAAAAAAAACTATGGATAAATAGAATAATAACGTTGAAAGCAATGCGCCTGGAAGAGACCATTTAAAAGAAATTTTAAAATTAGATCCAAAATAATATAAAATGCTATAAAAAATAAATAAAATTAAAAAACTAAGTATAAACGTATATAAACTTATAATTAATACGCTTGAAGATTTTATGGGATTAACTTGGTAAACAAAATTTTCTACAACACTACTATAATAAAGTAATGTTAAAACTAAAAAAAAACTAATAATAAAACCAACTGTTAATAAAAACGCAATTAAATATTGTTTAATAAAATTATACGAATCTATATTAAAATAAGATTTACTAAACCCTTCAAGTAAAGAATTAACGCCGTTAGTAGCAAAGAAAAGAGTTAACAACATACTAGAAGATAAAAATTCTAATTTTTTTGAAATTACATTTTCTTTTACATACTGGTGAACGTTGTTAAATATAATTTCTTCTGGCAAAATAGCTTTTAATGTAAACTCAAAAAGGTAATTTTCTATAATTTCGTAATTTGGAAGGAATGGAATTAAAGTGAAAATTAAAATCAATAAAGGAAACATACTCATAAATAAATTATAAGCTATTCCTGATGCTCTGCTAGATAATTCGCCTTTTATTATGCCAGTAAAATACAACTTAAGCACATCATAAATAGAAACTTCATCAATACCAATAAATTTTATCTTTTTTAAGATTGAAATTGGAATGCTATTTTCAAAAATATTAATTAACTTCCTCTTCATTTTTACTTATTAAAAGAATAAATGTAATGAAAATTATAATGTTATCTATTGGAAAAACCTCTGTTGATGAAATGATGGATCTTTTTACTGTTTATGAGAAAAGACTTGCTAATTTTATTAATTTTGAGGCTAAATATATTTCGGGATTAAAAAATAAAAATAACTTAACACCAAACCTAATTAAAGATTTGGAAGGAACCCAACTATTGAGTTACCTTGTGAGTTCTGATTTTGTTTGTTTGCTAGATGAGGAAGGAAAAGAATACACTTCTAAATCTTTCTCGGATTTTTTAGAAACCAAAATGGTCTCTTCCGTTAAAAGACTTGTGTTTGTAATTGGTGGTGCCTACGGTTTTTCTGAAGAAATTTATAAAAGAGCTAATTCTAAAATTTGTTTTTCTAAGATGACTTTTACGCACCAAATGATTAGACTTTTTTTTATTGAACAATTGTACAGAAGCTATACTATAATTAATAATTTACCCTACCACAATGAATAAAAATACATTTAAACTAAATTATATTACTGCTTTATTTGTAGTTCTATTATTTGTACTATCTAATTTTTTTCCTTTGATTATATCAATATTTGATAAATCTTTTTTAAATGATAAAACACAACTAGATTATCTTTTAATTATTCAATCTTTGCCTTATGCCATAACTTTTTTGGGAATTTATTTTTTATTTAACCAAAATAATTCTGATTTAAGATTACAAAATAAATTATTTTCTCTGCCGGTATTTTCGTGTTCAATTGCGTTGTTCTTTTTTACTTTAATGTTAAATGAATATTTAATAGGTTTTGTACCCACAAAAGGAAATGAATTTTTAGAAAAACTATATAAAGAACTATCTAGTACTTTTAACCTATTAAAAGCATACCCAGCTGCCATGGTATTTGCTACTTGTGTATTTGCCCCTATTTTTGAAGAAATTCTATTTAGAGGAATTATTTTAAAAGGACTTTTAAACAACAGAAAAAAACCAATTTTCGCAATTATTTTTACCTCGCTTTTATTTGGCTTAGTTCATGGCAATCCTTGGCAATTTATTGGAGCTTTTACGCTGGGTATAATTATG
>JBGSBU010000080.1:0-6131 GCA_041730375.1 Solirubrobacteraceae bacterium | reverse complement strand
CGAATATTTCTTGTGCCAAAATTTTTGCAAGTTGTGTTTTTCCAACTCCTGTGGTACCTAAGAATATAAATGAACCAATTGGGCGATTAGGATCTTTTAACCCAGCTCTGTTTCTTTGAATGGCTTTTACTGTTTTATTTACCGCTTCGTCTTGCCCAATTATCTTTTTCTTCATTTCTTCTGAAGTTTTAGATAATTTTTTCATTTCGGCTTCTGCCACTTTTTGAACAGGGATTCCGCTAATCATAGAAACAACCTCTGCAATGTTATCTTCTGTAACTATTTCTTTATTCTTGCTTGCATCCTCTTCCCATCTTTCTTTGGCTACTTCTAATTCTTGTTCGTATTGTTTTTCTTTGTCTCTTAACTTAGCTGCTTCTTCGTATTTTTGTTTTTTAACAACAGCGGTTTTTTCTAGTTTTAAATCTTCAAGTATTTTTTCTAGTTCTAAAATCTCTCTGGGAACTTTAATATTTTTAATATGAACCCTAGAACCTGCTTCGTCTAATGCATCTATTGCTTTATCGGGAAGAAATCTATCGGTTATGTACCTGTCTGTTAAGTTAACACAAGCCTCTATTGCTTCTTTGGTGTACGATACGTTATGGTGTTCTTCGTATTTATCTTTAATTTGATTTAGAATTAAAATAGTATCGCTAACAGAGGTTGGATCTACTACAACTTTTTGAAAACGTCTTTCTAATGCTCCATCTTTTTCTATGTGTTGGCGATACTCATCTAAAGTTGTGGCGCCAATTGTTTGAATTTCGCCCCTTGCTAAGGCGGGTTTAAACATATTGGATGCGTCTAATGAACCAGTAGCGCCTCCTGCCCCAACTATTGTATGAATTTCATCTATGAATAAAATAACATCAGAATTTTTTTCTAGTTCGGTTAAAATGGTTTTCATTCTTTCTTCGAACTGACCTCTATATTTTGTTCCGGCAACTAAACCAGCTAAATCAAGTGTTACTATTCTTTTGTTGTATAAAATTCTAGAAACTTTTTTTTGCACAATTCTTAAAGCCAAGCCTTCTGCTACTGCAGATTTACCCACTCCTGGTTCGCCAATTAGTAATGGATTATTTTTCTTTCTTCTACTTAAAATCTGAGAAACCCTTTCTATCTCTTTCTCTCTTCCCACAACTGGGTCTAGCTTTCCATCCATAGCTGCTTTGGTTAAGTCTCTACCAAAGTTATCTAGTACTGGGGTTTTGCTTTTGCTATTTTGTGTTAAGATTTTCTTTTGATCGTCAAAATCTTCTTCTCTAGAGTTATTATCAGAATAGGATGATTCTGCAGTTGGTAAATCTACCTCGCCATCTTTTAATTGATATTTAAATTCTTCTTTAACCAGTTTATATTCTATGTTTAATTTATTAAGCAATTTTGTAACAGGGTCGTTTTCGTTTCTTAAAATACATAACAAAAGGTGAACCGTGTTTATGCTTTCACTCTTAAATAATTTTGCTTCTAAAAAAGTAGTTTTAAGTACTCTTTCTGCAATTTTAGTTAAGGGTAGATTTTTCGACTCTAGGTTTACTTCTCCGCCTGGTAAAAGAATATTTGTTATTCTTTCTTTTAAGTCTTCTAAATCTACATTCAACGAATCTAGAATAGATATAACTTTTGCTTTTGGTTCTTTAAAAATACCAAGAAGCAAGTGTTCGGTTCCAATAAAAGAATGCCCAAGTCTTTGTGCTTCTATTTTGCTAAATCCAATAACATTTTTTACTTCTTGAGAAAAATTATCATTCATAATTTTCGTTTACGTTTATAATCAAATATACTTTAATAACTTTATAAGAACACAAACTATACCACGTGAATTTTATTAGTTTTTTAAAAAAAATAGCGTCATAAAGTCAGTATTTTTTTATTTAAATTTGGATTCTATCTTTTTTTTTAACTTAACTACTTTTTTTAAAACAGAACAAATGCATTTACCAAATAAATTAACTAAAAAATTAAAGGAGAGAATAAATAACGGAGAATATAGAAGTTTAAAAAATTATTCCGAAAAAAATATTGACTTTTTTTCTAACGATTATATAGGCGTTGTTAAGCATTTTAATGCGTTTGAATTAGAGGCTATTTCTAACTACACAAAATCTGGGGCAACTGGCTCTAGGCTAATAAGCGGAAATTCTACTTTCTATGATGCTACAGAAGAATATTTAGCTAATTTTTACAAAACAGAAGCTGCTTTACTTTTTTCCAGTGGTTATATGGCTAACATTGGTGTTTTATCTGCATTGCCTCAACCAGATGATTTAATTTTATACGACGAATATGTGCATGCTTCCATTAGAGATGGCATTCGTTTAAATAAAGCCGAATCTATGGCGTTTTCGCATAATAATTTAGAGGAATTAGCCGATAAACTTAAAACCAGTTGTAAAAATTGTTATGTGGTGGTTGAGTCTCTTTATTCTATGGATGGAAATTTTAGTTTTTTAAAAGAAATTAATGAATTATGCAAAATTTATAATGCTTATTTAATTGTAGATGAAGCACATACAACTGGAGTTTATGGTAAATATGGCGAAGGAATTTCGGCAGAAATGAATTTAACTAAAGTTATTGCAAGAATTCATACTTTTGGAAAAGGTATTGGCTCTCATGGTGCTGTAATTGTGGGTTCTATAGAATTAAAAAATTATTTAGTTAATTTTTGTAGGTCGTTTATTTATACAACTGGGTTATCTGATTTTATGTTAAATGAGATAAAAACATGTCATAAAATAGTAGAAAATAGCCATACAAATAGAAAAGAGTTAAAAGATATAATTAACTATTTTAACAAAAAAATTACCGAATCTGTTTATTCAAATTATTTTATACAATCAACCTCGCCCATTCAGGGAATTTTAGCAAGTAAAGAATTATTAAAAGAAATAGAAACTGTGCTTCAGAATAATTCTTTTAATGTAAAGGCAATTTACAGTCCTTCCGTTCCAAGAGGAAAAGAAAGAATTAGAATTTCTTTACACAGCTATAATACCCAAGAAGAAATTAATATTTTTTTTAACCTAATTGATAAAGTAAACTTATGAAAAATAACTTTAAAACAATATTTGTAACCGGAATTGGAACAGATGTAGGCAAAACAATTGTTTCTGCTATTTTGACAGAAGCGTTAGAAACAGATTATTGGAAACCTGTACAATCTGGTACTTCTGAGGGATTAACTGATTTATTACAGGTTAAAAACTTGGTTTCTAACACTACATCTAAATTTCATACTTCTATTTACGAGCTAAAAACTGCTGTATCGCCCCATTTGGCAGCAAAAATAGAGGGTGTTAAAATAAAAAAAAGCTTAATTACACTTAAAAATGTAAGCAATAATTTATTAATTGAGGGGGCTGGCGGCTTACTTGTTCCATTAAACAACAAAAAAATGGTTATAGATTTAATAAAAAAGAATTATTACGTTGTTTTGGTTTCTAAAAATTATTTGGGTAGCATTAACCATACTTTATTGAGTATTAATTATTTAAAAAACAATGGATTTAAAAAAATTGGTGTTATTTTTAGTGGAATTGAAAATAAAGACTCGGAAGAAATTATTAAAAAACAAGGAAAAGTAACAATAATTGGAAGGGTAGAGTTAATAAATGAAATAGAAAAAACATCAATTATAATTGCTGGCGAAAAAATTAAATCTTCTATTAAAAATTTTCTAGATAGCCATTAAGTTACAGCCTCTTACATCAGAATTATCGAACCTTCCAATGATTTCAAATGTGTTTTGGCTTCTAGCAATTCCTAAATCATCAGAAGCTAAAAAACAACAAGAATAAATATTTGCCAAATCAATTATATTAATTCCCCCAATGGTGTTTTGATTTAGTATTAAAAACGGATCGTTTACATCTCTAATTAAAATTTTCATCCAATTAGGTGTGTTAAAAATTTCGTTTTCTTTAGAATAGCATTGAGAGAGTAACTCTGTCATTCCATATTCGCTATGTATTTGTTCTAAACCACTTTGTTGCTTTAATAAATTATGTAATTCTTTTCTGGTTAATTCTTTTTTTCTTCCTTTCATTCCGCCTGTTTCCATAACTATGGTGTTTTTTAGCTTTATCTTAAAATCACTAAAAAAATCTATTAAAGCAAAGGCTACACCAATTAATAAAATTTTTGTTTGTTGATGAGCTTCTAGTTCTATTAATTTTAGGTGTAAATCTTTATGATTATAAAGGTAAAAGCCGTTGTGGGCTTTGTTAGAAAAAGTCATAAAATATTGCACCATTTCTATTAAAGAAGAATTAGTTCTTTCTAAATAATTAGGTAACAGTGCTAGAATGGTATAATCTGCTAAAGAACCATAATTTGCCTCGAAATTTAATTTTGCGGCCTTTAAATAAATTTCTTTGTTATACACATAATGTTTACTTGCTGCAGATGAGGTTGTTTTACTACTTTCGTAAACAACTTGGTGTGTAGATTGAGTAGAAACCTTGTGATTTTTAAAGAAATTAATTGGTAAAAAGGGTATTTCTTTATAATTTTTAGGAGTTGTACTAAATGCTATTAATTCTAAATATTTGGCATAAACTGGGTTAAATTCAGACTGGTATTTATAAAGCACTAGAGCTAGTTCATTAAACTCTTTTTCTGTTTGAATGGCGAAAATTTCTTTATCCCAATTCATCTTTTTTTTAAAATTTAAGATTTTACAAAAAAGTTATACAGATTTTCGTAAAAACTATACCAAAAGCTATTATTGGTTTCTAGAAAATTAAATTTTAAATTAATACCTCTAAAAAATAAGAAAGGAATTAACAATAAAAATAAATACTTTACAAAAGAAAAAATGCCACCAAATAACTTATTAACAAAACTTAAATGTAAGATGTCTACCATTTTTTCTATTAAATAAACAGTTAGTTTTAAACTTGTAATTATTAAAATAAAACTTACCACAAAGGCAACTACTGGAATAAAAAAATTGGGTAAATCTATATAATTTTTAATAATTATAGAAAAATTCTTGTTGAATAAAAAAGAGAAAAAGACCGAAAAAATTATATTTGCTATATTTGTTAATTGTTTAATTATTCCCTTGTTAAAGCCAAAATAAAAAACAACTAAGAAAAGTAGGCTTAGGGCAATATCTATAAAATTCATAAATTCAAATATAATACTAAATTAATTTAGAGTAAATATAAATATGCAAATTAAAGAGGACGAGAAGTGGCAAAAAACCTTACTTTTTTTTAAAAATAATTTTGATGCAGATGAAACTGTTGAACTAGATGTTATACTTTTTTTAATTGGCGTGCAAGAGCTGGGAAAAATTAGTAAAAAATTTAAGAAAGACGAAAAAATGAATTTAATTCATGTTGCAGTATGTACCCTACTTGAACCCTACGGGTTTTATACGTTTGATTATTACGACAACGAAGGCTGGCCACATTTTAAATTAAATGAAGATTTACCTCATTTAAAAGCTAACGAACAACAAATACTTATTAAAAAAGCAATTATTGAATACCTAGAAAAAGATAATTTAATCTAGTTTATTGAAAATTTTACTGAAGCTGATTTACCTAAAGATTTAACCAAAGCCACATAATTTCCTGGAGATAAATTAAACTTTTTAAGAAAAATTTGATACGATATCTCCGTTGATTTTTTTACCAGTTTACCAGTATAATCGTAGATAAAAAATTCGTATCCATCTACTTGTTTGTTTAAAGGAAATTTAACATACAGTCTGTTTTCATCAAGATAATAAAGAGAAAGGTTTTCTTCTAGTTTTTCTTCACAAAAAGTATTTGCTTTGGCATTTACAACAATTGAATATTTGGTTGGATTAACTAAATTTCCTTTGTGCTTTACCTCTACTATATAATCTGTTGTTAAGTTAGGGATAAATTCTACTTGCTCTACATTGTCTGTATTATTATCTCCTTTTGTAGCTGCTGCATTTGGGTTATTTACATCTAACTTCCAGGGTAATTGTATCGCCGAAGGATTATTTTTTTGATAAACCCTTAAATCTAAATCGTTTACCAAGGTTTTTGTTCTGTTGTTTAAAGATGGTCTATAGGCAGTATACTCTTTGTCTATCCAAGCTAGTGTAACTTTAACTTTACTACCTGCAACAGCTTTAATTT
>JBGSBU010000079.1:0-6368 GCA_041730375.1 Solirubrobacteraceae bacterium | reverse complement strand
GAAAGTGAGAGCCTATAGAAAATCGTTAGGTATTTTCCCTTACGTTAGGCAAATAGATACCTTGGCTGCAGAATACCCAGCACAAACAAATTATTTGTATTTAACGTACCATGCAGATAAACACGATTTAGTTATTGAAAGAGATAAAAAATCTATTATTACCTTGGGTTCTGGGGTGTATAGAATTGGAAGCTCGGTAGAGTTCGACTGGTGCGGGGTTAACTCACTTAAAACGGTTAAAGAGAATGGGTATAGATCTATTATGATTAACTATAACCCAGAAACTGTTAGTACCGATTATGATGTTTGCGATAGGTTATATTTTGATGAATTAAGTTTAGAAAGGGTATTAGATATTATAGAATTAGAAGATCCGAAGGGAACTATTATTTCTATGGGCGGACAAATTCCTAATAACCTTGCCATAAAGTTATTTGATAATAAAGTTACTATTCTAGGAACTAGTCCAGAGTTTGTTGATAAAGCAGAAAACAGACATAAGTTTTCTTCTATTTTAGATGAGCTAAAAATAGATCAGCCAAGATGGAAAGAATTAACCTCTATGAAAGAAATACATGTTTTTTCTGATGAGGTAGGGTTTCCATTGCTAATTAGACCTTCTTATGTATTGTCTGGCGCTGCTATGAATGTGGTCTCTAATAAAGAAGAATTAGAATATTACCTAGGATTAGCCTCTGATATTTCTCCAGATCATCCTGTGGTAGTTTCAGAATTTGTAGAAGGAGCCAAAGAAATAGAAGTAGATGCAGTTGCATGTAATGGCGAAATAATTGATTATGCAATTTCTGAACATGTAGAATTTGCTGGTGTACATTCTGGCGATGCAACTATAATGTTTCCCCCTCAAAACATATACGTTTCTACTATTAAAAAAGTTAGAAATATTAGTGAACTAATTGCTAAAAGATGGAATATTTCTGGTCCGTTCAACATTCAATATCTTGCAAAAGACGAAGAAATAAAAGTTATAGAATTAAATTTAAGAGCCTCTAGAAGTTTCCCTTTTGTTTCTAAAGTAATGAAAAACAACTTAATAGATAAAGCAACAAAAGTTTTATTGGGTATACCTGTAGAAAAACAAGAAGCAAAATTTTGGAATCTAAACCATGTAGGGGTAAAAGCATCCCAATTTTCTTTTCACAGGCTTAAAGGAGCAGATCCTGTTTTGGGTGTAGATATGGCTTCTACTGGCGAGGTAGGTTGTATTGGAGAAAATATGTATGAAGCATTGCTTAAATCTATGCTTTCTGTTGGTCAAAGAATTCCAAATAAGAATATATTATTTTCTAGCGGACCAATTAAATCTAAAGTTGAATTACTATCGGTAGCCAAAAAATTAGTAGAAAATGGGTATTCTATATTCTCTACAGATGGAACACACCATTTTTTTAAAGAAAACGGACTAGATTCTACCCTTTTACATTGGCACGATGAGTTAGAAAAATCGCCAAATGTTAAAAAATATATTGCAGAAGGTAAACTAGATTTAATTGTTAATATTCCAAAGAATTTAACAAAAAAAGAACTTAATAGAGGTTATTTTATTAGACGCTCTGCCGTAGATTCTAATATTCCACTTATAACAAATACAAGGTTAGCAAAATCTTTTATAAAAGCATTTATAAAATACAAAGAAGAAGATTTAGAGATTAAACCGTGGAGTGCTTATAAGGTATAATTGTAAAAATTTATTAGATGAATAGTCTTCCCTACGAAATAGATGCATATAATCCATGGCTTGTTGAGGGGTATAAATTATTTTCAGAAAAAGGAATTCAAGGACTTAAGATAGAGGTAATGGCAAATAATCTAAATAAAAGTAGATCTTCTTTTTATCACGCTTTTTTAGATTTAGAAATTTATGTAGATAGCTTTTTAGACTCTCACATAAAAAGAGGCGAACTTCTTAGTCAATTATTAGATAATTGCCAAAAGTTAGATCCAGAGATTATAGAACTTTTTATTATCTACAAACAAGATATATTATTTAACAAACAATTGTTTCTAGATTCTGGAAATAAAAAATTTATGATTGTAGGCAATATAGTTAATACAAATATCTTAACTCATTTATTGCCACATTTTGCTAAATATCTATTATTAGAAAATCAATCTGCTGTGGCAAAATATTTTTTAAACTTCAAAAAAATCAATTTTTATTTACTTTAACCGAAGAAAATTTTACTTATGCCTACATTAAAAAATATGTAGAAGAAATTAGTTTACTCATCAATTCAATTAAAAATAAGCAGTAAAAAAAAGTAAAACATATAAATATAGTTAATTCTTGTATACATCCTATATTTAATATGTAATAAATATAATTAACTTAAATTCTTTATATATGAGTAGATTTACTTTCACCAGTAAAACCAAATTCGTTAAACTCTTTGTCTTTTGTAACTTGTCTGCCCAGTTCTTTACTAGATAAAGTAAATGTATTCTGCCCCAAAACAAGTAACGAGCAAAAAATAGATAAAGTAATAGCAATTTTGTTTAACATAGTTGCTGTTTATTTTAATAATTTAAATTTTAAGTGTTTAGTGTACATTTAAAATATTTATTTTATATTTATAATAAAAAAAATTAATTATGAAAAATATTAAATTCATCTTTTTATTATCCGTTATTCTTGTTTTTATTAATTCTTGTAACCATCAAGAAGAAGATTATTTACAGCAAAAAAATTTTAGACAGCGCCAGGATTTAAATCCTTTTGATTTTGATCTTTGCTTAACAAATGGGCCTACCACAAAATGTATTTATCAAAGAAGTAATGTTAAATTATACTATGTAAATGATTTAACAAATCATTCTGATTTAGGAGGTTTTAATGATAATCTCCCTAAAATATATATTTCTCCAAATACTTCTAATATTAATTATAAACTAACAATTTTTAATGATATTAATTTAAGAGGAAATTCAAAAACTTTTGATATAACTAGTAGAAGTACAATAGATCTTCAATTGTATACATATAGACGTTGCGGACCAAGGGGAAAGAATCCTATTTGTAATACTCATAGATGGAGTTCTACTATTTCATCTTTTAAAATAGAACTGGTAGAGTAGTTTACAATTTAATTGGGGTTTATATTATTGAGATTAATTTTTGCGTTTTGGGTGTTTTTTTATTTATATTATGTAAGTAATACCGTAAAATTATTTATAAATACTTTTTAAATAAAGATAAATATTATTGTAAGCAATATAGTTAATACAAATATCTTAACTCATTTATTGCCACATTTTGCTAAATATCTATTATTAGAAAATCAATCTGCTATGGCAAAAGATTTTTTAAACTTCAAAAAAATCAATTTATATTTATTTTAACCCAAAAAAAATTTACTTATGCCTACATTAAAAAATATGTAGAAGAAATTAGTTTACTCATCAATTCAATTAAAAATAAGCAGTAAAATTAAAATCATATAAATAGTTAAGTTTTGTGTACATAGCTGTACATAATAATTAAGTTATACATCTTATATTTGATGTGTAATAAATAAAATTAACTTAAATTTTTTATATATGAGTAGATTTAGTTTAGCCACATTAATGTTTTTTTCAGCATTATTATGGGCAATTTCGGTTAATATTTCTTTAGTAAGTTCTGGCTGGTTAACTAGTCTAGGTTTCTTTTATTTTTCTGTATTTTCACCAATTATGGATTTTATTTTGCCAAGAGATAAACAAAACCCAATAAATTCTTCTGAAGAAACTGAATTAAGAAATCATAAATATTTCGATATTGTATTATTTAGTGTAATTCCAATTATTTTATTTACTATACATAACTCAGTTAAATTTACTGCCGAGTTTTTAGGAGGTAATTCATTAGTAGAAATTAAAAATAATTTAGCTTCAAAAAGTTTTATTGAGTGGATTACTTTCTTTATTCAATGGTTAGGAATAGCTACTTATATGGGAGGTGGCGTTATTAATATGGGGCACGAGTTAGGACATAGAGTAAGTTCTTGGCAAAGGTATTTGGGTAAATTTTTACTGTTTACTTCTCTTAGAATGTCTTTTTACATAGAGCACAATTGGGGGCATCATAAAGATGTTAGTACGCCTTTAGACCCAGCATCTGCAAATAAATGGGAGATTTTCTGGTTTTTTTGGCCTAAGAGTTTGTTTAATACTTGGTTAAATTCTTTTAAAATTCAATTTAGATTATTAAAAGCAAGAAAATCATCTTTCTTTTCTGTTTATAACGATGCATTTTGGAATGTATTTATACAGTGGTCTGCCATTGGATTAATTGGCTATATTTTTGGCTTAAATTATGCATTAGCCTTTATAATTATTGGGCAAGGAGGTGCTTTAGTTTTAGAGGGTGCAAATTATATTGAACATTATGGGTTAAGAAGAAAATTATTAGACAATGGAAATTATGAACGAACATTGCCTATACATTCTTGGAACGCTAATCATTTATGGACTAATTTAATGTTATATAATTTAATGAGACATTCCGACCATCATTTTATTTCAGATAGACCTTACCAAATTCTTAGAGATTATAAAGAAACACAGGTACCAATGCTTCCGTTAGCTTATACAGGCATGGTAATTCCTGCCTTGTTTTTTCCTCCTTTATATTTTGCTATGATGCACCCTAAATTAGATTATTTAGAAAAAAATATTGAAAAGATGAGAGAAACAAAGTTTACTCATGCTACGCTTTAAAGGATAATAGTATAATAAAAAAAGCCCACTTTATAAATTGAAGTGGGCTTTTTGGCTTTTAAAATAATTATAAATAAATAAAATAAGCAGTTTCTTTATTTCTTCATCAAAGAAATTACCTCTGTTGGGTTTTTTGAACCAAATACACTGTTTCCTGCTACTAAAATATCTGCACCTTTATTTTTTAGTTGTTCAAAATTTTCTAAAGAAACACCACCATCTACTTCTATTAAGCAGTTAGCATTTCTTTTTAAAATTAATTCTTTAGCTTTCTCTACTTTAGCATAAGTATGTTCAATAAATTTTTGTCCGCCAAAACCAGGGTTAACACACATTAATAACAAAACATCTATTTCTTGGATAATATCTTCTAAAACATTTATGGGCGTGTGCGGATTTAACGCTAAACCAGCCTTCATTCCTTCTTTTCTAATTTGATTTAGTGTTCTATGCACATGGTTTTCTGCTTCGTAATGAATGCTTAAAATTGCGGCACCAATATTCTTAAAACTAGTAATGTATTTTGCAGGTTCTACAATCATTAAATGCACATCTAATGGTTTGGTAGCAATGGTATTTATTTTTTCTATAACTGGCATTCCATAAGAAATATTTGGCACAAAAACGCCATCCATAACATCTAAGTGAAACCAGTCTGCTTGGCTGTTGTTAACCATTAAAATATCTTTTTCTAGATTTAAAAAATCTGCTGCAAGAATAGAAGGTGCAATTAAGGCCATAAAAAAAGGGTATATTAGTTATTAAATAATATACCCGTAAATTTAAATATAAAATTGGCAATATACTTATCTGGCCAAATAAGTTTTAAGAATTTTGCTTTTAGACATTTGCTTTAATCTTCTAATGGCTTTTTCTTTAATTTGTCTAACTCTTTCTCTGGTTAAATCAAAAGTTTCTCCAATTTCTTCTAAAGTCATTGGATGATTTCCGTTTAAACCAAAATATAGCCTAATTAAATCTGCTTCTCTTGGAGTTAAAGTTCCTAAAGCTCTTTCAATCTCTATTCTTAGAGATTCCATCATTAATTCTTTATCAGGACTAGGCGATTCGCCAGATTTTAATACATCGTATAAACTAGAATCTTCTCCTTCTACAAGTGGAGCATCCATAGATACATGGCGACCAGAATTTTTTAATGAAGTTTTAATGTCTTCCTCAGACATGTCTAAAATTTTAGCTAATTCCTCTACAGAAGGAGCTCTTTGGTGCAATTGTTCTAATTCTGCAAAAGCTTTATTTATTTTATTGATTGATCCAATTTTATTTAAAGGCAACC
This sequence comes from Solirubrobacteraceae bacterium, assembly GCA_041730375.1. GTDB lineage: Bacteria > Bacteroidota > Bacteroidia > Flavobacteriales > Weeksellaceae > JBGSBU01. The sequence goes on along the minus strand of JBGSBU010000079.1, from coordinate 352 downwards.
TAACAATTCTAGATTGTTCTGCTAGGGCTTGTAAAATAGATTGTCTAATCCACCATACTGCGTACGATATAAATTTAAAACCCCTTGTTTCATCAAAACGCTGTGCCGCTTTTATGAGACCCAGATTTCCTTCATTAATAAGATCGGGTAAGGTTAACCCCTGGTTTTGATATTGCTTGGCTACAGATACAACAAATCGTAAATTAGATTTGGTCAGCATCTCTAATGCCTTTTGGTCACCCTGCTTAATCTTTCTTGCGTAGTCAACCTCTTGCTCAGCTGTCAGCAAAGGCAGTTTCCCTATTTCGCTTAAATATTTATCAAGCGAGTGGGTTTCGCGATTGGTGACCTG
>JBGSBU010000078.1:0-6489 GCA_041730375.1 Solirubrobacteraceae bacterium | reverse complement strand
TACTTGTAAAACCATCTTTTAAATCTTTATGATAGTCTCTTTTCTTGTATTTTGTGTATAGAAACTCAGAAAGAACTAAAAATATGAATAAAATAACAAAGTATTTTGTGTATTCAGGATTAATCATAACGTTTAATGCTTTAATTTTTTAAAAATTATTATTAAATATACAAATTTATATTAATTAAAGTTAGATTTTAACAAAGTAAATATAGGATAAAAGTTATTATTTTTTGTGTAACAATTTTAACTCATAGGTTTTAAACATTTTTTAGAATAAGTAAATTTAAGAATAAGATTCTTTTTTTTTAAAAACTTTAATACATTTGCCATTATTAATTATTATATAAATGAAATCAACCAATTTACTATTATTTACAACAATTTTACTTTTAGCTATCTCTTGTAAAAAAGAAACAATTAATAGCGAATCATCATCTTCATTAATTAAAAATCCTATAAGTTTTTTAAAAAATATTATTGGAACTGATGATTCTAAAAATGCTATAAAAGAAGATGAAAACGGAAAATATAATTTTAATTTAATACTAGAAAAAGACAGTATTTATAAAATTAATACTAAGGTTTTAAATAACCAAACCATAGACATGCAGGGGCAAAAAAGTACGACAACAGAAAGTCAGCAAACCAATATGGATTTAAAGGTAAAAGAAGTTACAAAAGAAGGGTACAAAATAGAAGTTATAATTAAATCTATTGTAATGAAACAAAAAACACAAGGAAAGGAAATTGTTGTTGATACAAATACTCAATTACCAGCCACCAAAGAAATTCAAATGGTATGGAGAATGCAGAAAGCTATAACTAATCAACCTTTTTATGTTGATTTAACGAACAAAGCAAAAGTAAAAACCATTATTGGTTTAGAAGAATTGTATGTGAATGTAGAAAATAAATTAAAAAATGAATTTAAACCAGAAGAATTAAATGCGGTTATGTTAAATATTAAACAATCTTTAAATAAAGAATTATTAAAAAATCAATTTGAAAGTGGCTTAAATAAATTTCCTAAAAATTCAATAAAAATAGGTGAAACTTGGGTTGAAGAAAACAATATACCAGAAAGAAATGTAATAAATAAAATAACTTATAAACTAGAAGCAGTAGAGAATAATGAGGTAATTATTTCTATGATTGGAAAAATAAATCAAAATAGCGAGCAAACAGACCCCAATGCTGGAATGAAGCAGTCTTTAAATATGTTAAATAATTCTGAGGGTAAAATAATTTACAATGTAAAATCTGGTTGGTTAAAAAATAGTATTGTTAACGAAAAAATTACAGCCAAACAAAGTTTAACACAATTAAGTAGTAATCAAACTCAGGCTATGGAAATGATAGCTAAAAGAACCTCTTCAATTAATTAATAAAATACGAATATGCTTTTAAAAGTTATTTTATTTTTAATTGCTGTTTATTTATTTATTGGAATTTTAAAACAAATATTTCAATACAAAAATAAAACCAACACAAAAAAATATTCAACTGAAGATAAAAAGAAAAAAAAGTATAATTTTTTGATAGATGCAGAAGATATTCCTTTTGAAGAATTAACTAAAAATGAAAAATAAACAATTAATTTATTCATTAATAACCTTATTTTTTTTTGTTATTATATCTTTTTTTGTTTTTCCAGAAATTTTTTCTGGAAAAGACGCCTATCAGCCTGATATTGTAAATTATAAAGGAGGAATAAAGGAAGTTAAAGATTATTTAAAGAGTAATAACGAAGAGTCTTACTGGAGTAATTCTATGTTTGGTGGAATGCCAACCTACCTAAGTGGAGCAAATTATGAAAATGATTGGATTAAATTATTAGACAGATGTTTAAGATTGAATTTACCCAGCCCAGCAGATTATCTTTTTCTATTGTTATCAGGTTTTTTTGTATTAGGATTTACCTTATTTAAAAATTGGAAATATGCTGCTTTAGGCAGTATATTTTTTTCTTTTTCTACCTATTTTTTTATTTTAGTTGCTGCAGGTCATAACTCTAAACTTCACAGTATAACCTATTTTGCTCCTTTAGTAGCCGGTGTTATTTTAATTTATCAAAGAAAATATTTTATTGGCTTTTTAGTATATACTATTTTTTTAGCCTTAGAATTAGAATCTAATCACATTCAAATGACGTATTATTTGTTACTGTCGTTGATTGTGTTTTTGTTTTTTGAGGCAATATATAGTGTTAAAAATTCAACAATAAAATAATTTACAAAAGCAACAAGTTTATTTCTTATAGGTGTAATTTTTGCACTGGGCATGAACGCGAATAGGTTAATTCCAACCTATGAACTTTCTAAAGAAAGTATCAGAGGAAAGAAATCTGTTATAGAAAATAAAGACAAACCTATTGTAAATGGTGGATTAAGCAAGGAATATATAACCGAATGGAGTTATGGAAGATTAGAAACATTTAATTTATTTATACCGTATTTTACAGGAGGTGGAAATGGAGAGCAAATTGAACTTAAAAACACCCTAGAAGCAATAAAAGAAAATATTCCGGATGAAAAATTAAATAAATATAAACCCTTTATAAATAGTATTTCTACCTACTGGGGAGAACAGCCCATGACATTTGGACCGGCATATCAAGGCGCAGTAGTTATTTTTCTGGCTTTTTTAGGAATGTTTACAATAAATAACAGAAATAAATGGTGGTTGTTTACGGCAACTATTTTGAGTATTCTTTTGGCTTGGGGTAAAAATTTTATGCCGCTCACTAATTTTTTTATAGATTATTTACCGCTTTATAATAAGTTTAGGTCTGTATCTTCTATTTTAGTTATTGCAGAATATACCATTCCAATACTTTCAATTTTAGCAGTTTATAATTTTTTAGAAAACAATGAAGTCGATTTAAAAACAAAACGCAACTATTTATTTATTTCAACAGGGTTTATTGTCTTTTTATTGTTAGTTTTTTATTTTTTTGCATCAAGTTTATTTTCGTTTCAAACTTCTTACGAAAAAGATTTTCCTAAATTCTTATTAGAAGGATTAAAAAAAGATAGGTTAACACTTTTTAATTCAGATGTTTTAAGAACTTTAGCTCTAGTATGCCTAACTGCTTTTGCCTTATTAGTTTTTAATCTTCAAAAAATTAAATCTAAAGCGGTTGTTATTGCTTTTATTGCTTTTCTATCTTTTTTAGATTTATTCTTAGTTAATAAAAGATATTTAAACGAAGAGGTATTTATAGACAAAAGATTGAATCAAAATCCTTTTCCTACAGAATTAAATGAATCTTTAATTCAAAAATCCCAAGAAAATCAATCGGTCTATCAAATCGTTTCTAAAGTAGAGGTTAATAACAAACTTCAACAAATAAAAAACATAGATAAAACCAGTTACAGAGTTTTAAACTTACTATTAAGCCCTTTTAATGAGGCAACTACATCTTATTTCCATCAATCGATCGGAGGCTACCATGGAGCAAAATTGCGTAATTATCAAGATATAATTGATACTTACTTTTCTAACGGAATTAATGAAGGCGTATTAAATCTATTAAACGTTAAATATTTTTTATATAAAACAGATAATCAAGAAATGGATATATCTGTTAATCCAAATGCAAACGGAAATGCTTGGTTTATTCAGCGTTTAAAAAAAGTGAATAGCGAGCAACAAGAATTACTTGCTTTAGAAAAGTTAGATAATAAAAAAGAAGCAATTATAAATAAAAATACAAAAATTGTTACTACAAATTTTTCTACTGCTGTTGCTAACATTAAACTAAAAGAATATAAGCCTAATAAATTGGTTTATGGTGTTTATAATTCTACTAATCAATTTGCGGTTTTTTCAGAAATATATTATCCACATGGTTGGAAAGCTTATGTAGATGGAAAGGAAAGTGAAATTATTAAAACCAACTATTTTTTAAGAGGTTTAGAAATACCAGCAAATAGTAAAGAAATTGTATTTGAATTCAAACCAAAATCGGTTGAATATGGCGTAAAAATTAGTATGGTTTCTTTTATCCTCTTTTTATTAATTGCAGTAATTGGAATTTCAATTCAAACTAGATCTAAGAAAAATTTAACATAATTAAGTTAAATGAGTAATCAAAAGAAAAATATTTTATTGATTACCTATTATTGGCCACCAGCAGGCGGACCAGGAGTGCAAAGGTGGTTAGGTTTTGTTAGGCATTTAGTTGATTTTGGCTTCTTTACCCATGTTTATTCGCCAAAAAATCCTTCTTATCCCATTTTAGACCCAAGTTTATTAAAAGAAATTCCCACGGAATTCAAACACATTCAAACCAATATTTGGGAGCCTTTTCAATTAGCCGAGTTATTTTCTAACAAATCAAAAGAGTTAAAAAAAGGAAATTTATCTGCCAAAAATAATGGGTTTTTAGATAAATTATTGATTTTTATTAGAGGTAATTTTTTCATTCCAGATGCCAGAGTTTTTTGGGTAAAAACATCAATTAAATTTCTGAAAAAGTATATTTTAGAAAACAACATAGAAACAATTATATCAACTGGTCCGCCACATAGTTTACACTTAATTGGGCTACAATTAAAAGAATATTTTCCACAAATAAATTGGGTGGCAGACTTTAGAGATCCTTGGACAGAAATAAGCTATCACAAACATTTAAAATTAACTAACTGGGCAGAAAAAAAACACAAAGTACTCGAAAAAAAAGTTTTCGAAACGGCAAATACAGTAATTGCTACAAGTTATACCGATGCAGAAAATTTTAAAAACAAGGGAGCTAAAAATGCCGTTACCATAACAAATGGATTTGATGTACAAGAAAACTTAGTGGATGAAACTAAAACTAGTAATTCTAAATTCACTCTTTCTTATGTGGGCGGATTAGAGGATTTAAGAAATCCAACAGAATTTTGGAAAATACTAGAAGAACTTTTAACAGAAAATAAAGAAATTAAAGATAATTTAATCTTAAAATTTGTGGGTAATATTTCGCCAAACATAATCCATCAAATAAAAACAAAGCACAAGCTACTTTATACTTGTATTCAATTTGTTGGTTATTTACCTCATAAAGAAGCTTTTCAAGAAATGAAAAAAGCCAATTTATTACTATTATTTAGTTTTTTAGAAAAAGAAAATAAAGGAATAATTCCAGGTAAAATTTATGAATACCTTGCCACAGGAAAACCAATTTTTGCTACTTGTTGTAAAGATTCTGATATAGAAATTATAATTAAAGAAACTAAATCTGGATTTTTCCTTAATTCAGATAATGAGATAGAAGCTAAAAAATTCTTAATACAATCTTTCAATAATTGGAAAAATAATATAGTAGTGGAATCCTTTAATATTCAACAATTTGCTAGATATAATTTAACAAAACAGCTTATAAAACACCTATAATAAGGTAAATAAATAATTCTAAAAAAAAAGTTGTTAAGTTAGAATAGAGCATTATATTTGTGGGTCTTAAAAAAAATAATATTTTAAAATGCAAGGAAAAGGATTTGTTATTGGTTTTGCAATAATTTTGGGAATACTGTCTTTACACCAGTTAAGCTATACTTGGTATGCTAATAAAGTAAGAAATGAAGCAACTAAATTGTCTAAAAAAACACCAATTAGGTACAAAGAAGTATTAGATTCAATAGCCAAAAAAGATACGTTAAACTTAGGGTTTACAAAATATACCTATGAAGAGGCTCAAAATAAAGAAATAAATCTTGGTTTAGATTTAAAGGGGGGAATGAATGTTTTGTTGCAAATAAATGAGAAAGATTTATTATTAAATTTTTCTGATTATACTGCCAATCAATTTTTTCAGGAAGTATTAACAAAAACCGACGAAAAACAAAAAAACGGAACAAGTAGCTATGTAAACGATTTTTTTAAAGCGTATTATGAAAGAGAAAAAGAACTAGGAATTAAAGTTCCATTATCATCGGCAGATATTTTTGGAAATAAAAAGTTAAGTGCCGAAATAGTTTTTAATTCTCCAAACGAAGAGGTTGAAAAAATTATAAAGAAAAAAGTAGAGGCTTCTGTTTTAACAGCCTATGAAGTTATTAGAGCAAGAATAGACCAATTTGGTGTTACACAACCCAATGTACAAAGAGTTGAAAATTCTGGAAGAATCTTAGTTGAATTACCTGGAATTAAAGATACAGAAAGAGTTAAAAAACTTTTACAAAGTTCTGCAAAACTAGAGTTTTGGGAAGTTGCAGGTATAAACGAAGTGCAAAGTTATTTTATGTCTTTAGATGCCAAAGCTTCTCTAATAACAGATTCAATTAAAACCAATACCAACTCACTCAATAATTCTTTTATAAAGAAATTACTAGTTAGTTCTCCGAATGGTGGACAAGTAGGTATTGTAAATATTGCAGATACAGCCTATGTAAATAAAGTATTAAACAGTAAAATTGCATTAAGCCTAAAACAAAATAATTTAAAATATTTAGATTTTTATTGGTCTGCAAAACAAAACGAAGATAAAACGCTAGATCTTTA
>JBGSBU010000077.1:0-6593 GCA_041730375.1 Solirubrobacteraceae bacterium | reverse complement strand
CGAAATCCCTATCACACGGTCATAACGCGCCCCAAACGGTCGATGATACATAATAATAGTGTAATCATTTTCCGTTTCGTAGCTGCTGCCTTCCAACATTTCAAAATTAGGTTGCTCCTTTGGATAAACAACTACATATTGATAATTATAATATCCTTGTTTTAAAAATAAAATTACTTCGTACTTTTTTTTTAGGTTGTTATATATCATTTTATTTTGGTCTGCTTTCTCCCAATTATTGAATCCTCCTAGCACATGAATTGGGTAGGGAAGTTCTTTTTCTGAATCTAAAGTAAAGTGAATGTAGGTGTAGTCTGATGATACTTTTGAATCGAATTCGGTTAATAAATTTAGGGTTCTAAAATAAAATCCACCATTTAAATCGTTAAAAAAAATATAATTTTTATTGTCGTTTATAGCATTAGGAATTAAAAATGTATGTGTTTGGTTGTCTATTTGTTCAATCTTATAGGTTGAAAATCCGTTAATATTTAAAATTTTTGTGTCGAAAAAATAATATTCGTTTCCACCTTCAAAAACAGTATTATTTCCATTAAAAACCACCTGTTCTCCCATGAAAAATGGATTTTTATATTCTTTTATAGAATTGAAATTATTATTTTGAATTATATAAAGTTTTAAATAGTTTAAATTATTGATAAATTCTTTCTTATTCTTAAAACTAATTTGAATTCGTTGGTTTTTATTCTCTTCGTTCACTTGTCTAAAAAACTCTAAATTAATTGGATTTAAATTTTGATACAAACAAAATTTTCTTTGTATAATTGGCTTTTGAGTGTCTTTAGTGCTATAAACATTTATTATATAATTACCCGTTACCAATAACTGGGTATTTTTGTTTGGAATAGAAAACTCGTAATGTCTATAAAAATTATTTGTGCTAAAGGAATTCTTAAATTCGTTAAAATAAACTGTTTGGTTTCCTTTTAAATACTCTGAAGGAAACAAACTAGACTTTTCCCAATTGGCATTATGGTGGGTTATGGTATAAAAAAAATTAGTGGGTTGTTTATCTAAATTATCAAATGCAAGAGTAAATGGAGTTCCTTTTTCAAAAATAAAAGATGAAAAATCTGTAGAATTTGGATTAAATAATTGAACCGATGCAATATTTTGACCGAATAATACAATAGACAAGAATATTTTTGTAATAATAAAATAAATTCTTGCTCTTAATGGGTTCATATATTATTTAAAATAATTCTGCTAAATCTAATCCTCCATAATTACCAGAACTCATAAATAAAAATACGGTATTATTGGTTTCAATTCCCTTAATTCTATTTTCTAATTCAAGCGTATTGGTGTAAACTTCCAAATCGTTAGTATTAAAACATTCTTTAATAAAATTAGGAGAAATAACTTCCATTCTTTTTATTTCTAACGCTTCTTTTGAGTAAAATACAATTTTTATATCAGCTTTATTTAAACTGTTTCTGTATTCGTTTAAAAATTCTTTGTTAAGACTACTATAAGTGTGTAGCTCTAAACAGGCAACAATAATTTTACTTTTATACTGATTTTTAACTGCAATTGTTGTAGATATTACTTTAGATGGGGCATGAGCAAAATCTTTAAAAACTATTGGGTTGTTATTAATTCTCTCTAATCTTTTAGAGGCTCCGGTAAAAGATTGTATAGCAGTGTAAAAATCTTCGTTAGCTATTCCTAATTCGTTGCAGACAACTCTCGCTCCTTCTAAATTATTTAAATTATGGTTACCAAAAAATTTTAAAGGTATATTTTTAGTGTCAACAACTAAAAATGTTTCTTCTTCTTTTATTTGATGAACAGGTGTAGAATAAGCAATTTTTTTAATTTGTTTTTTACAACTTTTTACTAACTTAACCAACTCCTGGTCTAATTCATTATAGATTAATGTGCCTCCATCTTCTATAGAATCAATAAATAATTTAAACTGTGTTAGGTAGATTTCAAAAGTTGGGAAAACATTGATATGATCCCAGGAAATTCCGCTAATTAAAGCAACATTTGGTTTATAGTGCAAGAATTTAGGTCTTTTATCAAGAGTAGAAGAAAGGTATTCATCTCCTTCAAGAATAATAGTATTGTTTTGGTGGGTTAATTTAACCATAATATCAAATCCCTTTAGTTGGGCGCCAACCATAAAATCAATTTCTTTTTTACAATCATTTAGAACATGTAAAACCATTGAGGTAATAGTAGTTTTTCCGTGAGAACCAGCTATAACTACTCTGTTTTTATCTTTTGATTGATGGTAAAGATATTCTGGATAAGAAAAAATTTTTAGACCTAATTCTTTTGCTTTTTTTAATTCAGGGTTATCATCATGTGCATGCATTCCCAGAATAATCTCGTCTATTTCACTTGTTATTTTTTCTGGAAACCAACCAAATGTCTCTGGTAATAATCCTCTATTTTTAAGCCTAGTTTTTGAAGGTTCAAATATAATATCATCAGAACCCGTAACTTGGTAACCTTTTTCTATTAAAGCCAAAGCTAGGTTATGCATGGCGCTTCCTCCAATAGCAACAAAATGAATTCTCTTCATTTAAACAGTATTATTTTCTTTAATTTTATCTTTAGGTTTAGTATTTTGCATAACTTTTATAAATTTTTCAGACTGTTCAATACTATCCATTACTTTTTCTAAAATCATTTCTTTAGATTCTTTTTCAAGATTAAATTGAAGAGGTGCTTTAAAAATCATTGATTGGCAAACACCTGTTTTTTTAACAATTAACCCCTTTTTATCGAAAGACCTTCTAAATCCGTCTATAACAATTGGTATAACAATGGGGTTAAGTTCCATTATCATGTGTGCCACCCCGTTTCTGCTAGGAGCAAAAGGTTTGGTTGTTCCTTGAGGGAAAGTAACTACCCAACCTGAGTTTAGCGCTTTTTGAATATCTTTTATACCGCTTACATCTACCCCTCTAGATACATCTTCGCCTGCACTTCGCCAGCTTCTTTTTATAGTAATTGCCCCAGCATAAGACATTAATTTTGGTAATATTCCAGATTTCATAGTTTCTGTAGCTGCAACATAATAAAAATCTAGCTTAGGATTTAATAAATAAATAGGATTTTTAATAGAATTAAAGTAACCACTTTTAATACTATTAAATACATGATACATTGCTATTACATCTGCAAAATAGGTTTGATGATTAGATACAAAAAGTACATTTGTTTTAGGTAAATTCTTTAAATGTTCGGTACCTTTAATTTTTAGTTTATTAAACCCGTTATATCTTCTATAGGTTAGAAGACCTAATAAAAAAACTACAATTCTTTTAAAAAAGTAAATGTTTCCAAACGGATCTGTAAATAAATTATTTTCTCTCTTTTCTGCTGTTTTATTTTCCAATATTTTTATTTTAATAAGTATATGTTAATTTTTTAAAACTTGTTTAAATTCGCTTAAAATCATAGCAGTTGCTCCCCAAATAATTAAATTTTGAAAATTAAAAATAGGTACTTCAAAATCTAATCCATATAAATTCATAGTTTTAGTGGTTTCATATTTATCTTCTAAAATTTCATCCAAAGATATATCTATTATTTTTTTAACTTCCCGTTTATCTTTTATATAATTAACTTCTTTCTCTAAAAAAGCAATAAAAGGAGTTACTAAAAAATTACTAGGAGGAATATATAATTTTGAAAGTTGAGTAACATAATTCATTTTATCAACCTCAATTCCAATTTCTTCAGAGGTTTCTCTTTTTGCTGTTACAAAATTTATTTTATCTTGTTCTTCAAACTTACCTCCAGGAAAAGAAACCTGATCGGAATGAACTCCATCATATGAATTTCTTAATATCAAAGGAAAAAAAATACTTCCCTCCTTTTCTTGAAGTAATATTAAAACAGAAGCTTTCTTTGGGTTTAATGGGGTTACTTCTTCATAAGTAAAATTTTTTCTATAAGCAGGTGCCATTAATTTATGGGCTTCCCATGCAGGTAGAGCTTCCTGGTTACTATTTTTTAACTTATCAACAAGTAATTTAAATTGCACTTTAATTATTTTTATTCTAATAAATTACATACCTAAAATATGAGCAAAAACAAGCGGAGCAACAATTGTAGCGTCTGATTCTATTATGAATTTTGGAGTATCTATGTCTAATTTACCCCATGTAATTTTTTCGTTGGGAACCGCACCCGAATATGATCCGTAACTTGTTGTACTATCTGATATTTGACAAAAATAACTCCAAAAAGGTGTGTCTTCTAACTCCATATCTTGGTACAACATAGGCACTACACAAATAGGAAAATCTCCTGCAATTCCGCCTCCAATTTGGAAAAATCCTATTCCGTTATTTTTTGTATTTTCTGTGTACCAACTAGAAAGCCAAACCATATAGTCTATTCCTCCTTTAACTGTTGAAGATTTTAATTCGTTCTTAATGCAGTACGATGCAAAAATATTCCCCATAGTACTATCTTCCCAACCCGGAACCACCATTGGTAAATTTTTTTCTGCTGCAGCATACATCCAACTGTCTTTTATATCAATCTCGTAATACTGCTCTAATACACCAGAAAGCAATAGTTTATACATATATTCGTGAGGGAAATAACTTTCTCCTTTGTCATTCGCCTCCTTCCAAATTTCATGAATATGTGTTTGCAACCTTCTAAAAGCTTCTTCCTCTGGTATACAAGTATCCGTAACTCTATTTAACCCTTGGTCTAATAATTCTCTTTCTTCTTGTGGGGTTAAATCTCTGTAGTTAGGTATTCTTTTGTAATGAGAATGTGCAACCAAATTCATTAAATCTTCTTCTAAATTTGCTCCAGTACACGAAATAATTTGTACTTTATTTTGCCTAATCATTTCGGCAAAAATTTTACCTAATTCTGCTGTACTCATTGCACCAGAGAGTGTAACCATCATTTTATTTCCAATCTCTAATTGATGGCTATAGGCTTTAGAGGCATCTACAAGACTTGCGGCATTAAAGTGTAAAAAATATTTTTCTATAAATTCAGTAATTGGCTTATTCATTCTAATTTTTAATTTACAATATTATAATTATTTTTTTAATTCTTTACGCATGATTTTTCCGTTTATTGTTTTAGGGATATTTTTTATAAAAATTATGTCTTTTGGAATTTGGTATTTTGTGAGTTCATTTTTAAAAACCAAAGCCAGTTTGTTAACTAATTTTTTATTTTCTACACCTTCAATAATTAACACTAATTTTTCGCCCAATAAATCGTCTTGCTTAGATGAAATTACAAAGTTAAAGGGTATGTATGGTTTTAATTTTTCTTCTACTATTTCTGGCAAAATTTTAATGCCACCAGAATTAATAACATTGTCTATTCTTCCTAAAAACTTAAATTTTGTTGCATCAATTATTTCCACTAAATCGTTTGTAAAAATTTGTTTATCAGAGATATATGGCACACTCAATACCAAACATTTACGCTCGTCGTACTGCATAGAAATATTTGGTAAAAGCCTAAAATAGTTTTCTTGTTTAGATATATTTTTAATTGCAATGTGCGAAACTGTTTCTGTCATTCCATAGGTCTCAAAAAAAATTGTGGTTTTTATTTTTAGTAATTTCTCTTTGGTGCTTTCTTCTAACTTCGATCCACCAATTATTACTTTTTTAAAATTAAAAATAGAATCTATTGATTGATTAATTTGCATGGGTGTTAAGGCTGCAAAATCTATTTTTTGGTTACTATTTATAGATTGACTTGGTTTTACACAAACTAATTTTAATTGTAAAACAATTGCTCTAACCAACATCATTTTCCCAGCAATGTAGTTTACTGGCAAACATAAAAAAGCCGTATCTCCTTTTTTAAGATTAAAGAATAAACCAGTATTTAATGCACTTTGTTGCATAGAATTTTTTAATACCTCTATTTCTTTTGGCACTCCGGTCGACCCAGAGGTTAGAACGGTTAAAGTTAATAAATCGTTATTCCAAAGCTGTAAAAAAGCTAAAATTTCTTGTTGCCATTCTTCTAAAGGGCTTTCGTTAAAACTAAATTTATCTGTAGAAAAATCTAAAATCATGGGTTGTAAAAAAGCTTCTCTCCTACTAAATTAAGTGAAGTTGGAAAATTATTAGAAAATAAACTACCCGTACCCAAGCCTTGTGGTAAAGTATTATTTAACGTATAGGTCCACTGTGCTATTGCATTTAACCCCACATTGCTTTCTAAAGCAGAAGTTACCCACCATTTTATTTTTAGTTCATTGGCAAGGTTTATCCATTCTTCACTTCCTTTAAACCCACCAATTAAAGAGGGTTTTAGTATAATATATTGAGGATTTATAAACAACAACAACTCTTTTTTCTTTTTTAAAGAGAATACACCAATTAATTCTTCGTCTAAAGCTATAGAAATGGGCGAAATTTTACACAACTCTTTCATTTCAATAAACTGCCCTTGCTTAATGGGTTGCTCTATAGAATGAATTTTTAACTCGGCTAATTGATTTAAGATTGTTAAGCTATTTATTTTATCCAAAGCCCCATTGGCATCTACTCTTATTTCTATTTGATCTGCACTAAAATCTTGTCTAATTTTTTTTAAAATAGCATATTGACTTTCCC
>JBGSBU010000076.1:0-6910 GCA_041730375.1 Solirubrobacteraceae bacterium | reverse complement strand
CGTGCCTTGCCGCCTCGACGTGCTGTACGGCGTCAAGACGCTGCGCCAGGACCTCGCTGTTCGGATCACCGGCTAATCAAGGAGAAATGACATGGCACTTGGACTCGGTTCTGATCCCGTATAATACTTTTGGATTTGGCGGTCACAATGCATGCGTTGTTTTTAAGAAGTATTAATCTTCATAATAAGCTATTTAAACTTTTTAAGCTAAAAAAGTTATCTAAAAAAGAAACTATTTTTATAAAAAAAGTACGCTTAATTACATCAATTAATCCAAAAAATATACAACTTTATTACGAAGCATTTACACATGCTTCTTCTAAAAATGGTTCACTAAAAAACTACGAAAGATTAGAATTTTTAGGCGATTCTGTTTTAGGAGTTATTATTTCTGATTATATTTATAATAAGTTTCCTGATAAAAATGAAGGGTTTTTATCGCAATTACGCTCTAAAATTGTAAATAGAAATTTATTGAATGAAATTGGGAATAAATTAGGTTTATTAGAGTTATTGATAAAAGAAAAGAATCAATCAGTAAACAAACAAATTTCGGGTAATTTGCTAGAATCTTTAATCGGAGCTATATATTTAGACAGAGGTATAGAAGAAACTAGAAACTTTATTTTAAATAAAATTATCTCTTCAGATTCTTTTGTTGAAGATTTAGATAAAAAAATTTTAAGTTATAGGGGATATTTATTAGAATGGGCGCATAAAAACAAAAGACATTTTCAATTTAACATATATGAAGAAGAAAATGCAATTAAGCAAAAAGTGTTTGTTTGTGAAATTTTAGAAAATAATAAAATAATTTCAAAAGGAAGGGAAATTTCAAAAAAACAAGCCATAGAAAAAGCCTCTAGAAGAGCATTTTATGCTTTAAAAAAAGTAATTTTCTAAGAAATAAATGAAAGTAATAAAACTACAATTAGAAGATTTTGAATGCCTTAACTTCTCTGTTGTGGGATTAATATCAAATTATATAGATTATAAACTAGTTTATGCTTTAAATAAAGAATTAGATTTTGCTTTTTTTAACAGAATAGAAAATTTAGATATTTTAGTAAACAAAAACAAGTTTAGTTACATTACCTATGAAACTTATGACTGCCAAATAGATGCTTCAATTTTTTTACTTAAAAACAAACCAGACAATATATTAAATAATGTTTTAACGAGCAACAATAAAGAAAATTTTCAACATTTATTTAGTCAATCACAGCTATTGGTACCTGAATTAAAAAATTACGATTATATTTTAAAAATAGATGAAGCATTTAAATTAGATTTAATTTTAGATTTTTTAAAATATTCTAATAAAATACAGTTTCACCAAAGAATACAAGTTAATAAAACAAAAACAATAAGAAATTTAATCTTTTAAGTATGCAAAAAGTAAAAAATTTAAAAAAAACAAAAATCATAGCAACTCTTGGTCCTGCTATTTCTGATATTCAAACCTTAAAGGAGCTTATAGAAAATGGGGTAGATGTTTTTAGAGTAAATTTTTCTCACGCAGAATATAAAGATGTAAAAGAAAAAGTAACTATAATTAGAAGTTTAAGCAAGGAGTTAAACAAAAATATTTCTATATTAGGAGATTTGCAAGGACCAAAGCTTAGAATTGGAAAAGTACTAGATGAGGGAATAAAGTTAAACCCTGGTGATGTTTTAACTTTTACTAATTCTAATGAAAATTTGGGAGAAAAAGAAGTTTACATGACTTATAAAAATTTCCCTAACGATGTTAAAGAAGGAGCAACTATTTTAATTGATGACGGAAAACTTTCTTTTAAAGTTATTTCGACTAATAAAATAGATAAAGTAACTGCCCAAAGTATTAACGGAGGAATACTATTTTCTAAAAAAGGTGTTAATTTACCAAATACGGTTGTTTCACTTCCGGCTTTAACTGTAAAAGACAAAGAAGATGTACTTTATTGTATCGCCTTAGGATTAGACTGGATTGCATTATCTTTTGTTAGAAATGCTAAAGACATTATAGAGTTAAGAGAATATATTGCACAACACTCTAAAAATGCTATACCAATAATAGCCAAAATAGAAAAGCCAGAAGCCCTAGAATGTATAGATGAAATTATAGCTCATTCGAACGGAATAATGGTGGCAAGGGGAGATTTAGGGGTAGAAATACCTATGGAGGAGGTTCCTTTAGTTCAAAAACAATTGGTTCAGAAAGCAAAGTCTGCTGCAATTCCTGTAATTATTGCTACACAAATGATGGAGAGCATGATTGTAAATTCTGTGCCAACCAGAGCAGAGGTAAACGATGTGGCGAATTCTATTATAGATGGTGCCGATGCTGTAATGTTAAGCGGAGAAACCTCGGTAGGAAAGAATCCTGTAGAGGTAATTAAAACCATAAAAAGAATAATTGTTAATATAGAAGATAACCCAACCATTACAGTGCCTTCTCACGTCTTGGAACTAACAAATGATGACAGGTTTATTACGGATATAATTTGTCAAAATGCAGCACAACTTGTTTCTCTTACTAATTCGGCCGCAATTATAACCTTATCTCATTCTGGATATACGGCCTATCAAATTTCTTCATACAGACCATTAGCTCATATTTTGGTATTTACCTCTAATAAACTTATTTTAAATCAGCTTAGTTTGGTTTGGGGTGTATATGCTTTTTTATATGAAGAGAAAAAATCTACAGATGATACCATAATTGAAGTAAACGAGATAGCTAAACAAAAGGGTTTTATAAAAGCAAATGATTATGTAATAAATCTTAATGCCACCCCAGTAAGCGAGGAAGGAAAGACAAATACCCTTAGAGTTTCTTTGGTCTATTAAAATTTAAATTTTAGGTAAGTAATATTTTTAGTATCAATGAATTTTTTCTCGTAAAAAGTCTTAACGCTGGTTATATAATCTGGTAAATTGTGGTTATCTTTTTGGTAAATATTGTGGCTTGCAAGTAAAATCTTGTAATTATTTGCTTCAATTAGGCCATTTGTATAACCAAATAAAAATTCACTATCGGTTTTTAAATGTACAACGCCTTCTTTATGTAAAATATGTTTGTATTTTTCTAAAAACGTGGGGTGAGTTAGTCTGTGTTTAGCTCTTCTTAATTTTATTTGTGGATCGGGAAAAGTAATCCAAATTTCAGATATTTCGTTTTCTCCAAATAAACAATCAATTAGCTCTATTTGGGTTCTAATAAATGCAGCATTTTTAATATCCTCCTCTTCAATGGTTTTAGCACCACGCCAAAGCCGTGCGCCTTTTAAATCTATTCCTATAAAGTTTATAGTAGGGTATTTTTTTGCTAAAGCAATTGTGTAATCTCCTTTTCCACAACCTAATTCTAAAACTATTGGATTAGAATTTTTAAAGAATAAATTATTCCAATTATTTTTTAACTCAAATTCGTCTATTAAATCCTCTCTTTTAGGTTGAAAAAGATGGTTAAATGCTTCATTCTCGTTAAACCGTTGTAATTTTCTTTTTGTCATAATTAATATTCTTTTTCTAGTATCTTTTTAACTAATTAAAATATAAAAAGAGAGGCTATCTAAATAAAGATAGCCTCTCTTTTTATTATATTAAAGTGTGTTAAAATATAATTTTCCCTATTTTATTTCTTTTTAGGAGCAATTTTTTTAATTACTTTTTTAGTCACTTTTTTAATAACTACTGGAGTAGTCATTTTAGCAAAATCTTCGTTAGATAAAGCAGATACTTCTACTCTTCTGTTAGCTTGTTTCCCTTCTGGAGAGGCATTATCAGAAATTGGGTTACTAGAACCAAATCCTTTTGATACTAATCTACCTTTTTCTACTCCTCTTGACTCTAACCCTTTAACAACTACTGCAGCTCTACCAGCAGATAATTTATTATTAATAGAAGCAGCACCTGAACTATCAGTATGTCCGCTAATTAAATATTTACCTGTATTTGCTTTGATGATTTCAGCAGCAGCGTCTAATTTAGCTTCACCTTCTGGTCTAATTGTAGCTTTAGAAGTATCAAATAATAAGTTTTGTAAAGCGTTAGTAGCTTTAGTTGCTTCTTCATTAAAATTTACTGTTTTAACAGGACAACCATTATTTGATTCTAAACCAGCAACAGTTGGGCATTTATCCATATTATCTTTTACACCGTCATTGTCAGCATCACCCCAAGGGCATCCACCATTTGCTAATTCACCCGCTTCGTTAGGGCATTTATCTAAGTTGTCTGTAATAGTATCGCTATCAGCATCACCATAAGGACAACCTTTATTTTCTGTCGGTCCAGCAACAGTTGGGCAAGAATCTTCAGAATCTTTTAAACCATCAGCATCAGTATCAGGGCATCCGTTAAATGCAGCAATACCAGCAACAGTAGGGCAAGCGTCATCTTTGTCTAAAATTCCGTCTTTATCAGTATCAGTTTTACCTAATTTAAAAATTAAAGAAGCAGAATGTTGCCAAAAATCTCCATTATCATTAAATGTTTGAGCAACTTGAGGCGTTAAAATCCAGTTGTAAGTAGATTCAAGACCTAAACCAATTGTTTTAGTTATCCAAAAATTAATACCTGCACCAAAATTTGGTCCAACATGACTGTTACTTTTTGTCCAATCTGTTTCAGTTTTTCCATCTTTATCAACAGTTGAATTATATGCAGCAGCAGCACCACTTTTTGTATAATCAAAATAGTTGTAAGTTACACCAATTCTACCGTACGGGTCTATTCTAGATTCTTCTTTACCTATAAATGCAAAAGGATGTAATTGTATACCTAAACCAGCGTTTATAAATAACTCGTTAGAAATCAATCTACTAGAAGGAGAAGAAGCGGGTTGGGAAAGAGTATTAACGTCAATTTTACCAGCTGCTGCAGATAAATCTGCTACAATACCTTTAGATAAATATCTCGATACTTTTAAATTAGATAAAGGTGCATTAATGCTCCAGTAGTCTGTATTAAAAAATTGATCAAAAATACCTACTCCTTGAAAGCTATGGTTGGTAGCTACTGCTCCAAAGCTAATTGCCCATTTCTGGTTAGCGTTTTGTGCATAAGTACTCAAAGATAAAATCAGTGAGAATAATGCAATTAAATTTAGTTTTTTCATTGTTTTAAATTAAAATTATATTGTTATGTGTGCAAATTTAATAATTGTTTTAAATCATACAACATTTTAAGATTTAATTTTTCTGTCCAAGTCTCTTTTAACCTCTCTTTCTTTAATGCTTTCTCTTTTGTCATATAATTTTTTACCTTTAGACAACGCTATTATTAACTTTGCTAGGCCTCTATCATTTACATATAAGCGGGTTGGTATAATAGTTAAACCAACATTTTTAACTTCTTTTAGTAGTTTTTTAATTTCTTTTGCTTTTAGCAATAGTTTTCTTTCTCTTTTAGCTACATGGTTGTAATACTTTCCTCCGTATGAGTATTCTTCTATATGCATATTAACAATATAAAGTTCGCTATTTTTAAATTCGCAAAAACTTTCTGCAATACTAACTTTACCCATTCTAATAGACTTAATTTCAGTTCCAAGTAATTGAATGCCTGCGTCAAATTTTTCAATGAATTCAAAATTGAATTTTGCTTTTCTGTTTTCTATGTTTATTTTTTTTTGCATAAGTTTTTACAAGAAAAAGATTTAATTTTGCACTTTTAAAACAATTTTTTATACAAATCACCAATGCTATCAATTAATAATTTATCACTTCAATTTGGAAAAAGAGTTTTATTCGACGAAGTTAATATAAAATTTACAAAAGGAAACTGCTACGGCATAATTGGTGCAAACGGAGCGGGTAAATCTACTTTATTAAAAATTATTGCTGGCGAACAAGATCCAACATCGGGCAATATATCTTTAGAACCAGAAAAAAGACTTTCTTTCTTAGAGCAAGATCATTTTGCTTATGATGAATTTGATGTGTTGCAAACCGTATTAATGGGGAATAAAAAACTATTTAAAGTTAAATCTGAAATGGATGCCTTGTATGCGAAACCAGATTTTAACGATGCAGATGGAGAAAAAGTAGGCGAATTAAGTGCCTTGTTCGAAGAAATGGATGGTTGGAATGCAGAAACCAATGCCTCTACTTTACTTTCTAATCTTGGGTTAAAAAACGAAGAGCAGTCTAAACAATTAAAAGAATTAGACAATAAACAAAAAGTTAGGGTATTGTTGGCAAAAGCAGTATTTGGAAATCCAGATGTATTAATTTTAGATGAACCTACTAACGATTTAGATGTTGAAACCATTAATTGGTTAGAAGATTTTTTGGCAGAATACGAAAATACAGTAATTGTGGTTTCGCATGATAGGCATTTTTTAGACTCGGTTTGTACGCATATTTGCGATATAGATTTTGGAAAACTAAACCAATATACAGGTAATTATTCTTTTTGGTACGAAGCTTCACAGTTAGCCGCTAGGCAAAAAACGCAGCAAAATAAAAAATCTGAAGACAAGAAAAAAGAACTTCAAGAATTTATTATGCGCTTTAGTTCAAATGTTGCAAAAGCTAAACAAGCCACTGCTAGAAAGAAAATGCTGGAAAAATTAAATATAGACGAAATTAAACCTTCTTCTAGAAGATATCCGGCAATTATATACGACCAAACCAGAGAGGCTGGCGATCAAATTCTTGATATAAAAGACCTATCTAAAATAGAAAACAACCAAGTTTCTTTTTCTAACATTCATATAAACATAAAAAAAGGAGACAAAGTAGTAATTATTTCTAAAAATAGTAATGCCAAATCTAAATTCTTTGAAATTTTATCTGGCAATCTTTCTGCAACAAGTGGAGAAATTAATTGGGGAATTACAACTAACCAAAGTTATTTGCCTTTAGACAATACAGATTTTTTTAGAGACAACGATGAAACTTTAGTAGAGTGGTTAAGAAAT
>JBGSBU010000075.1:0-6921 GCA_041730375.1 Solirubrobacteraceae bacterium | reverse complement strand
CGCCCACAACAATTAATTTATAATCTTTGTTGTACTTGTTCATAATATCCTGTATGTCTATGTTTTCATCATACCTTAGGTGATTGCTTTTCCAAACTTTACCATAAATACAATTATGAAAATAAAAGTATTTCATGTGCTTAAATTCTCCTTTTGAAGCTGTAAATAATCTTTCGCAAAGTTCAACATGAGGATCCATGGAGCCACCTACATCAAAGAAAATTAACACCTTTAAGTTATTTTTTCTTTCGGGTCTCATTACTAAATCTAACCAACCTGCATTTTTAGAAGTTTTATTTATGGTATCGCCCAAATCTAATTCTTCTTCTAATCCTTCCCTGGTTAGGTTTCTTAGTCGTCTTAAAGCCATTTTCATGTTCCTAACATCTAATTCAACATTATCTGAGAGGTCTTTGAACATTCTTTTCTCCCACATCTTTACAGCAGTTTTGCTACCGCTGTTTTTGTTTTTTCCTATTTTAACACCCTTAGGATTCGCTCCACCGTTTCCAAATGGAGAAGTACCTCCGGTTCCAATCCATTTATTTCCGCCTTCATGCCTTTCTTTTTGTTCTTCTAAAAGCTCTTTAAGCCTTTTCATTAATTCATCTAAACCACCCATTGCTTCAATTGCCGCTCTTTCTTCTTGGGTAAAAACTCTATTTAATAAATTTTTAATCCATTCCTCATCTATTTCTGCTATGGCTTCGGTATAACTTTCTACTCCTTTAAAAAAGTGGTTAAAAATTTGATCGAATAAATCGTAATTTTTTTCGTTTTTAACTAAAATGGTTTTAGCTAAGAAATAGAAATTTTCTATAGAATAGTTAGGGATTTCGTTTATTAAAGCTTCTAAAAAAGTTAAGTGTTCATTAATACCAACTGGAAGTTTATGTTTTCTTAGTGCTAAAAAAAAATCTAGAAACATTTTAATTTAAAGTTTAATTCTCGTTTTTGTATTCAAGCATAAATTCGTGGGCCTTATTTACCATATTTTTTGAACCACAGAAAAAAGGAACTCTTTGGTGAAGTTCTTCTGGTTTTATATCTAAAATTCTAGAATATCCGTTAGTAGCTAAGCCGCCAGCTTGTTCTGTTAAAAAAGCAATTGGGTTACATTCATATAACAATCTTAGTTTACCTTTTTTGGCTTTAGAGCTGGTTGGGTAAATATAAATGCCACCTTTAATTAAATTTCTATGAAAATCTGCAACTAATGAACCAATATAGCGTGAGGTATAAGGCCTATTTTCTTCTTCTTCTTGGCAATATTTAATATATTTTTTTACGCCTTGAGGAAAGTGAACGTAGTTTCCTTCGTTTATAGAGTAAATATTTCCATCTACAGGAAATTGCATATTAGGGTGAGATAGATAGTAGGTACCTAAAGAAGGCTCTAAAGTAAAGCCATGCACGCCTTTCCCAGTAGTGTAAACCAACATGGTCGATGAGCCATAAACCACATAACCAGCTGCAACTTGCTTATTGCCTTCTTGTAGAAAATCTCTTAATTCTACTGGTTTACCAATCTCTGTTACTCTTCTGTAGATAGAAAAGATAGAACCTACGTTTACATTTACATCAATATTAGATGATCCGTCTAGGGGGTCTATCAATACTACATAATTACTTTCTTTAGATTTTTCGTTTTCTTTTATAGAAATAAAATCGTCGTTCTCTTCAGAAGCCACACCACAAACAACATCTCTGCTTGTAAGTGCTTTTATAAATACTTCGTTTGCAAAAACATCTAATTTTTGTTGATCTTCTCCTTGAATATTAGTATTTCCTAATGAACCAACAATATCTACTAAACCAGCTTTGGCTACTTTTTTGTTTACAATTTTAGAGGCAAGTCTTATGGAGCTAAGTAATCTGTTTAATTCTCCCGAGGGGTAGAGAAAATCGTTTTGCTTATTAATTATAAATTCTCCTAGTGTTTGGTATTTGTTGTGCATAAATATTTACAAAATTCTATGCAAATATCTTAAAAATTATACAACATACAGCCAATCATTTCATTAAACTTGTTTATATTTAACCACTTTTTTTTATTTTATGAAAATATTTAAGTTTGGAGGAGCTTCTGTAAAAGACTCTAGTAGTGTAAAAAATGTTGTTAAAGTATTGAAAACAATTGGCTTTGAGAATACCTTTATGGTATTTTCTGCCATGGGAAAAACAACAAACGCACTTGAAGAAGTGGTGCAAAAATATTTTGCCAAAGAAAATTTTGAAGATACTATACAAGAAATTAAAGATTTCCACACCTCTATTGCAAAGGAATTATTTGAAGATGTTTTATCTATAAACTCTGAAATAAACAATTTTTTCTTAGAATTAACAGATTTTTTAAAAAGAAATAAATCGCCAAACTATAATTATGTGTACGACCAGGTAGTTTGTTGTGGAGAACTAATTTCTACAAAAATAGTAGCTACATACTTGAATTATGTAAATATCCCTACAAACTGGATAGATGTTAGGGAGTTTATTAAAACAGATAGTACGTATAGAGAGGGTAAAGTAAATTGGAAAAAAACTAAAATAGCTTTTCAGAATCTTGATAAAAACACCTCTTATTTAACACAAGGATTTATTGGTTCTGATGAAAACGGCTTTACAGTAACCTTAGGTAGAGAAGGATCAGACTACACAGCAGCAATTATTGCATACTGTTTGGAGGCAGAAAGCATGACCATTTGGAAAGATGTTTCAGGTGTTTTAAATGCAGACCCCAGGTATTTTTCCGAAACACAATTACTTAACCATATTTCTTATGAAGAAGCCATAGAACTAGCTTTCTACGGAGCATCTGTTATACACCCAAAAACAATGCAACCTTTACAAAAGAAGGGTATTCCTTTTTTTGTGAAATCATTTATTGATCCTTTAAAAAATGGAACTTCTGTAAAAAACGGTGTGCCTTTAGAACCATACGTACCTTGCTTTATTGTAAAGAAAAATAATATTTTATTAACTGCCTCTACAAAAGATTTTTCTTTTATTGCAGAGGATAGTTTGAGTCAGATTTTTATGTTACTTTCAAAATATAGCATTAAAGTTAGTTTAATGCAAATTTCTGCTATTAGCTTATCTTTGGTACTAGAAGATAAGTTTAACAATATAGCTTTATTACATGAAGATTTAAAAGAGAATTATATTATTCAATTAATTAACAACGTTTCGCTATACACGGTTAGGCATTTTAATAACCAAGCAAAAGAAACGGCAATGAAAGGAAAAATAATTTTACTAGAACAAATAATAAAAGAAACTTTACAGTTAGTTGTAAAAGAATAAGTCTATTTTGCTTGAAAAGAAAATTAACTTAAACCATACAATTCTTAATTATCGACTTTCATTTTGTATTTAAACGTTAGAAAAAAATAAAATCTAAATTGAAAGTAGTTATATATACTGATGGTGCTTGTAGTAAAAATCCTGGTCCGGGTGGGTATGGTATTGTTATGCAATTAGCAGGGACAAATTATTGCAAAGAATATTCTGGAGGATTTAAAAATACCACAAATAATAGAATGGAGTTAATGGCAGTAATTGTGGCATTAGAAAAATTAAATAAACCCAATATAGAAGTTGATGTATTTACAGATTCTAAGTATGTACATGATGCCATTGAAAAAAAGTGGATTCAAAAGTGGGTTAAAATTAACTTTAAAGATAAAAAAAACAAAGACTTATGGTTAAAATACCTAGAGGTTTCTTCTAACCATAAAGTAAAAATAAATTGGGTAAAAGGCCATGCTGGGAATGTAATGAACGAAAGGGCAGACAAACTTGCAACAGAAGCTATTAAAAATAAAAATTTATTAGTTGATTTATAAAAAACTAAAACTAATTCAATTTTCTATTATTAATTCCCAAAAATTCCTTTTAAAATCTGATCGCCAACCTTTTGTTTAATATCATCGGTTTGTTTTTTAACCTCTTCATTCACTTTGGTTTTAACCTCATCAATAACCTTTTCTTTTTCTTTTTTAATTAATTCTTTTGCTTTTTCTTTCTCCAGTTCTAGTTGTTTTTTAACTAAGTTGGTGCCTTTTTCTTTTAAAGACTTTAAAGCATCGTTTAAATTTAAATTTAATTTAGGGTTTTTAATGGTTCCTACTATACTAATTTTTATTGGAAGCACGTCTGAATCATTAATCTCTATTGATTTTAGTGCGGTATTTTTGGTTAAATTATTTAAAATATTTTGATTACCGTTTAATAATTTAGCAGGTAGTTGAATGGTTCCATCATATAAAATATTAGAATTTAAAGAAGTTGAACCGCCTAACTGAACTGGAATATCGGCAATTTTAAAATTAAAAGGTTTAATTACTAAATTGCCCTTTTTAATAGATAAATTTAAAAGTAAATTTTTTAAAGAAGTTTCGTCTTTGTTTACATCATTTACTTTTAGTTGTTTTTTTATGCCATCTAAAGTCGTAAAATTAGACAGCTTCACATGTGCCACATCAATCGATCCATTTAAATCTAAAGAGGTTAAATCTGGTTTAAACCCTTCATTTAAAGAGGTAGAAAAATTAATATTTGTATTAAATTCACCAACTAAGCCTTTGTCTAAAATGGGTAAATAATTTTGTAGCCATTTAAAATTTTTCATCACATTCATAATACTTAAAGTATTGGCATTAATGGTGTAGTTTAAATTTGGATTTTTACTATTCTGTGTATCTAGCAGTCCTTTCATTTTAACATTCCCTTCCCATAAATTAAAATTAAGGTTATTAATAATAACTTTTTGATCTGTTATATTAACATTTGCTACCACAGAATTTAAAATCATATCATCGTATTTTACTTTATTTGATTTGGAGTTTAAAACAAAGTCTATGTTCTTGGGAAAAAGAGGTTCTGTTGCTTTACTAGCAATGGTAGAAGATTGTGTGTGGGTTTTTTTATTAGTATTACTTGCAGATGGTGCTAGGTTTAATATTTGGTTAATATTTAAATAATTAGAACTGGTTGCTAGTTCTGCCTTTAGCTTACCACCAGAAAATAAATAAGAAAATAAATTATATAATTTACCATTTGCATTAAAATCGTTTTCCCCAATTTTACCTATAAATAAAGGCATTTGAGCAAAATTTGGATTTAACTGAATTTTCACCGCATTAATAAATAAAGGCAACGAGATATTACCATTTTCTATTCTTATATTCTGAGCGTTTATAAAGCCCTGTGCATTTATTTTTTCTAAAGAAGCATTCTTTAAACTAACAAGTCTACCATTTGCCTTAATTTTCGCCTGCATTTGTCCGCTAATTTTACCAGCACTGAGAGGAATATATTTTTTCATTTCCTCTAATTTTACATTTAAATCTACGGCTAAATCAAGTAACGGATTATCTGATAGAGATTCTTTTATATTTAGGTTGCCTTTTACGGAATTGCTTCCCATAGTAGAGGTAAAATTATTTAAAATAACTGTAGTGTTTTCTTTAATTCCCTCTGTATTAAAAACGTTTAAATTAAAATTAATGTTCTTTACTTGGTTTGGTAATTCAGGAAATTGAAACCAAGCATTTTTAGCATTAACTTTAAGATCAAATGTTGGAATGGAGTTGGCGGAGTAAATACCTTTTGCTTTTGCTTGTACTGCAACGTTACCATCTGCCTTTAAATTTTTAAAATCTTTGGTGTAAAAAGCAGGTATTAGGGAAATTAAGCTAGCAAAGTTTGCTTTAGGTGCATTTAAACTAATATCTAAGTTTATGTTTTCGTTTTGTTCAACTACTTTTCCGTTAAAAGCTAATGCTAAATCATTTAAAACAAATTCATTATTTAGAAATTCATAAATTTTATCTTTTTGATTAATTTTTAAATCGGCTTTGGCTTTTAAAGAAACACCATTTAGGTAGTTAACTATTCCTTTTTTTACGCTTAATTTTTTAATAGATAATTCATTATTAAGCGTGTAATTATCATCGCTTAAATTGCCACTTAAAGTGTGGTTATAATTACTTAATATTGCTTCTAGGTTAGAAAACTCATCGTTATAATAAATAGTTGCATCTTCCAACGTTACTTCTTTTAGGTTTAATTTAAAAGGTTTACTTTCTGTTGGTTTTTTGGTTTCTTCTTTTAAGAAAATATCCCAATTGTTTTTATTTTCTTTGTTTATAAATAAATTAACAATGGGTTGGTTTAGTTTTATTTTCTTTACTTTAATCTCCTCTTGTTTTATGATAGATGTAATATCTAAAGTAACTTCTAACTCTTTGGCATTAAACAAAGTATCTGATGGAAAGCCTTTTAAAGAATTTATAGTTAAATCTTTAACTGTTAAACTTAAATTTGGAAAATTTTTAAAAATACTTAGTCCAATATCTTTGTTGAAGTCTATTTTGGTTTTAGTTTTTTTGTTTAATTCTACTTTTGCAATTGCTATAATTTTATCTTTATAGAAATAAGGAAAAATAAAACCACTTGCAATAACAAGTAGTAAGGCAGAAACAATAAATATGATTAATTTTTTCATTTTTAAAAATAAGAGTTGTAGATATTTTGATTTAAAAAGTAATACTAACTAAATTTTACTCTATTATTAGACTTATTGGTTAGTAAATTTAGAAGAGTTCCTAACCCAATAATAATAAAGAATAAAACCATTGCACCCATAAAAGTAATACTTTTAATTTCTTGTACTTCAAAATTTTCTATGGTAATTAAAAAGTAAGCTGCAATAGAGTTATTTACGGCATGGATTAAAATAACTAAAAATAAAGATTGGGTTCTATAATAAATAAAACCCATAATTATACCCAGCGTAAAAGCTCCAATAAATTGCCAAGGATTGCCATGAACTAAGCCAAATAAAAGCGAGGTAAAAATAATTGCGAAAATTGGTTTTTTTCTGTTGTTTAAAAGTCCTTTTAAAATAATTCCTCTAAA